>JADJJE010000011.1:0-300000 GCA_016706685.1 Sandaracinaceae bacterium
TCCCGGACTGGTTCGCCCACAACCAGGCCACCACGTGCGCAACACGCAGCCGCGCGTGGCGGCGCGCCGCAACCCCGGGTGGCGTCGAGCTTTTTCGACGACCACTGGCGGCTGCCGGGCGCCACCACCGTCGGCCGGCGCGCGCCGGCTGCAGCGGTTCGGCGCCCCTGCGCCGCGGCGCAGGGCGGCGGAGATTAACGGAGGCAACACGGCAGATCCCATGGTGGTGTCCCGCTCCGCGTGCCCCGAGCGCCCTGCGGTGCCGGGGCGCCCGCGCTTCCTGGTGCCGGAGACCGACCCCGCGGGGCCTGCGGCGCGCGCCATGTGGCAGCGCATCCCCGAGTTCTTCAACTTCCGAGCGCACATCCCCGGCGCCGAGTGGCGCGTGAACACCGCCCAGCAGTTCGCCGTGCGGCCCGAAGCGGAGTGCCTGGCGGATCTCGTGAGGCTGGGCGTCCCGGCGCGCCGGCGGCCGGACCTGGTCACCCCCGTGCCCTCCCCCGTGGAGCTGCTGGGGCCCGTGGACGGCGTGTGGTTCCTCTCCTCTCACTCTGAGCGGCCCATCCTGATCGCCTGCGAGATGGCGGCGCGCCTGCCGGCGCTGGTGGCCATCCTGAAGCAGCACGGAGTGGAAGGCGTGGAAGTCCTGAGCGCCTACCGCGAGGAGCCCTACAGCAGCTTCCACACCATGGGCATGGCCCTCGACATCAACCGCCTCTACCGCGGCCGCGGCTGGCTCTCCGTGCAGTCGCAGTACGAAGCCACTCCTGACCAGCGCACGTGCAGCGGCCCGCAGCCGAGCAGTGGCGCCGCGCGTGTGCTGCGACGCATCGCCTGCGACCTGTACCGCAGCGGCAAGTTCCAGTCGGTGCTGACGCCCAACTACAACGAGGGGCACCGCGACCACTTCCACATCGACTTCCGCCCCGACGACCCCCGCGCCTTCTTGCGCTGACGGGCGTACAATCTCGGCGCGTTCGAATCGCCTCGCCAACTCCAGAACACATCACCTTTGGTGGACTGGTCGCTGATCTGGCGTCAAATCTCACTTAGCCGTTGCTCCACTTCCATCATCGACGGCCTGTTTGCGTCGTGAACGTTGGTCATTTCTCTCATGAGCTGATTGAACGCCAACTCGGACGCAGTTGTTGCACCTACGATCACATCAAAGGTGATACCCGAACCCGGCAACGACATCGGCACAGGCGCGCCAAAGACAAGCTCACCGAGCACCATTCCGAGAGAATAGACATCTCCCGGCGTGCCACCATCGCCAGTACTCCACTGCTTTATCGAACAGTAGTGCTGAGTACCGATTGCTCCAGTTGTGTTGAATTGCAGAACAGTAGACTGCTTGTGTATGAACTGACCAACACCCCAATCCGCAATAAATCCCATTCCATCGTGAATTAGAACATTCTCCGGCTTGAGGTCGCGGTGTGCAACATTTGCTTGATGGGCAGGGACAAAGTGCGGAGTGCATAAAAAACCGGCTTTCGTCCCCAAAACCCCGCCACCAATCCGGAAAATCGTGGCAGCGAGTTTTAACAATAGCCATCTCGGAGACTCGCTGAAACAGTGGCATCGTAGACGTCCCGGGGGACGATGGACCGGGGAAGACCAGCCTGGCGTCAGAATAACTATATGCGGGTGATTAAGCTTCTTCATGATGTCGATCTCACGCGCAAATCTGCCTAGTGCGCCGACATCTCCCGCCCACTTACTATTCAGCCTCTTGTGAGCCAAACGGGTTCCAATGAGCGGACCACCGGCGAAGGATCTGGTTACTTCAACCTCATCAACCACGCCTAGACCACCGGCACCGATTTGACGTATGCGAGAGATATCGAATGTGTTCACAGTGTTCCCCTTTCGTGCGCCGGGAATGGTAGTCAGAGACTATTCCCGTGGGAAGGCTACATTTTCGGCCACAGCGCTCAGGGGTCGAGCGCTCACGAGCTTTGCGGTTCGATGCATTGCTCTAAGGTGGGACGACTCGCCCAAGACTTCATTTCGTACTGCCTCTGACAACTCTCCTTCCGTGTTTGTGAGCGAGAGGCAGCGAGAGCTGTTCGAGCGATGCGCCGCGTTGGGTCCGGACGAATTCAATCGATATGGCGTGTCCAAGTTCAAAGCACCCCGTTCGAACAGCTGAGGCCAATAACCTCCCTCCGGACTGGCCTCTACCGCCCACGCGTCGCCATCACTCCTGACCGACGCGCTTCTACGTCAGCCTCGCGTGCTGCTAGTGATTTTCGCCGAATGCGATCTGTGCTCCAGATCCGTCACGGCTTCCAGGGTACCCATGCCAACTCGCCAATTGGCCCGGTCCAGTTGCGATGTGGTAGGTCCGCGACGTGGGCCTCCAGGTCCGTCACCCTGCCTCCCAAGACTGCATTTTCTTCCACAAGCCAGCGCACCATCAGGTCGAGTGCGACTGAATTGGGGCTGGGTCGGACTGCTTTCGCGATCTGTCTGCCGGCTGCCGTGAATCCGTAGGTTGAGTATTCCAGCTTGAACTCTTCGCCAGACTTCCGCCGTAGATACACAACCTTCTCGTGCCAAAACAGCCGAATCACACGAGCCGTCGCAGTTGAAAATGTGGAGTAAGTCATGGCCCCCACGGTGAGCAAGCCGGCTGCCTCCAACTCGCTCATCATTTCAAGGTTGATGCCGAGGTGTTCATGGAGGCGTCCCTTCGTCCCGCAGGCAGCGACTTTCCCTTCAAAACCGCAGAGTGTGACGTTCGCAAACGCCTCTGCAGTCTCGCGGTCGAGATAGCGCATCACACCCAAGACGCGAAGCGGTACTTCACCCGGTGTCTGAGCCTCATCAGCAAGCACGCGAGCGTAGAGGTCTTGGATCACCTCATCGCTAACAAGGCCTGCATCCTCCCGAAACTTGTCGAACCAGTCTTCCGACGTCGAGCTTGGGGCGTCGAACGCCTCGTCGGAAGGGTTGCCAGGGCTCCCAGCGGGCAACAGCCCAGCTGGCTGACTCGCGGCAACATAGTTGCGACTCAAGTTGACGATGCGCGTCAAATTCGCTTGCTTCTTCGCTGACGAACCAATGGAAGCAGCAACGAATTCTTGCTCGACGTCTGAAAGCGACTCCCCACGCCGAACCTTCGCCGCGATACCTTCGTATGCCGCGAGCTCGACCTTCCGCGGACCGACAAGAGACAACGGAGCCAGGCGATCGAACATGGCGACTATTGCGCCCCCCACCCCTGTCAATTCTGGGCCTCCTTCTCCGGTGTCCGCCATCTGATCCACTCCTTTCACGTACGACTGAGCGAGCATACAGCTACTACTCCGCTCGTTCGCTATGGAAACAGCCCATAGTCCTCATGAATCGTCTCAAGCATCTGTTCGGAGTGTTTACATAAACCGACTTCTGCGCAATACGCTGTCGGTCAGCGCGCATGACGCCCCTGCCGGCCTTGTCAGAGTGGCACGACCGGGGCTTTGGGTGCCAGCGCTATAGGCGAATTTGCCCTTCGAAGCGGCGAGGACGGACCGGTGCACTGCCGGTCTCGCGGCGCGTCGCTCTGTAGATCACCAGGGGTCGCTGGGGTCGAGCTGGGAGAAGTCGTCCTGCGGAGCGTCGGCGAGGGCGTGCTCGTCGGGCTCGTAGACGAGGTCGGACTCGAGCGGGGAGGAGCGGGCGCGGGGCTCGGGGGTGTCGAGGTCTTGGTGGCGCAGGATGCGCTGGATGCTCGAGTGGTCGAGGATGGTGGCCACGTGGCGCATCCGGCCGCCGCAGTGGGGGCAGGCCAGGACGTCCAGGCCGAAGCTGTGGCGCATGAGCTCGGCCCACGCGGTGTTGCGCGGATTGCTGGGATTGGGTGGCCGGGCGCGCTTGCGCGGGACCACGCCGGGGCGCTGGTAGGCCACGGCCAGCGGGCGGAAGCGGGCGTTGGCGGCGAAGAGGCCGCCGTACAGCAAGGTGTTGACGCGCGGCGGGGGGACGAGGGCGACGAGGCGGTCGATGAAGCGGTCTGGCGTCAGCCGTATTTGCGTGGTTCCGTCGCTCCATGGGGTCTTCAGTGTCAGTTCCACGCCGGTGGCATGGAGTGTGAGTCGCGTTTCTTTGAGAGGCGGGCGCAGGATGTAGCGGACCAGTTGCTCGAGGCTCGCGCGGGCTCCGGCGGCTACGGTGACGTGGGCGTCGAGGTCAAAGCCGTCTTCGTGCGCCTTGAGTCGGGCGAACGTGCTGAGTGCGCGGGGCTTTCCGTTGCGCAGGCGCTGGGCGCCCTTGTGGAAGACGCCCTCGGCGTAGAGCTCGCCCAAGCTGAGCATGAGCTGCTGGGCGTCCCAGTCTTCGTCCTCGTCGGGCCCGAGGCCGAGCTTCTCCAGCAGCAGGACCACACGGCGCTTGATGTCGGCCACCAGGGTGGCGAGCTCCGCCACGGCGGGTGGGGCAGCGTGCAGGAACACGAGCTGGCCGTCGCTGCGCTCGTAGAAGCTGCCGTCCGTGTAGAGCGCGTGGAAGTGCACGTTGAGATTCAACGCACCGCCAAAGCGCTGGATGGCCATGACGCTGCCGGGGCGCGCACTGCTGTGCTGGCCAGGTGGCCCGAGGCTGCCGGCGCGGGCACGGTAGAGCGCGTCGATGGCCGCTCGGGCGATGCCCCAGACGCCGAGGGTGAGCTCGTGGTTGTGGGCCATGCGCCAGCGCAGCGCGTGCGGCAAGGACAGCACCCACTGACGAAACGGGACGGGCGGCAAGACGTTCTCGACGAGGTGCTTGGCCTGGTCCGCCATCTTTCGGCCCACGCAGCGGGGGCAGAAGGCGCGCTGTTTGCAGCTGAGGGCCACGAGGCGGCTCTGGGCGCAATCCACCATGTTACACGCGCGGCGGGTGGCGGTTCGCCGCCGGTGCACTGGCGGCCGCCAGGTGCCGTACCGCAAAGCACGCCGGGTGCCGCGCCTCCGGGACAGCGTGCACCCGCGGAGCATTTTCGGGGCTCCCGTTGGCCGCCTTCGTTGTATCCTCGCCGCACCATGTCCGACACGTCCCGGCCGCCTCCTCCCAAGATCCGCGCAGAGATGCTGCGCGACGTTGGCCTCTTCGGAGGCCTGGACGATGAGACCCTGCGCGTGCTCGCCGAGCAGCTGCCCGTCATGACGGTGGAGCCCGGGGCCGCCGTGGTG
The DNA here is from genome assembly GCA_016706685.1 of Sandaracinaceae bacterium. Lineage (NCBI taxonomy): Bacteria > Pseudomonadati > Myxococcota > Polyangiales > Sandaracinaceae > Sandaracinaceae bacterium. The sequence continues at coordinate 5,157 of JADJJE010000011.1, forward strand.
GACGAGGGTGACGACCGGCAGGAGATGTTCCTGGTCATCGCGGGCGAGCTCGAGGTGGTGAAGCGCGGCCGCGGCGGTGAGTTCCGGGTGGCCCTCTTCGGCCCCGGAGATTGCTTCGGGGAGATGAGCCTGATCGACGTGCAGCCCCGCTCGGCCACGGTGCGCGCTGTCGCCCACACCCTGATGCTGCGCATGACCCCGCAGTCCCTCGAAGAGCTGCTGTACCGGCGCGATCCGAAGGCCTACAGCATCTTCATCATGAACATCGCCCGCGAGCTGAGCCGGCGCCTGCGCGTGGCTGACGGAATCCTCGCGCAATTCGTGAGCGCGGCCACGGGCCAGCACCTGCACGACTGACCTCCGCCGGGGCAGCCCCCTGCGTTGTCTTGTCTTGTGCCCGCATACCCCGTACCCTGTTGGTCATCGTGCTTCGCCTGTCGCCTCGTCCCCTGAACGCTGCGTTGGTCCTCCGGACCAGCTCCCGGCGCGCCCTCTCGGCGCTGGCCGGCTTGGCGCTCATGGCCTGTGGCGACGCCTCGGAGCCCGCAGACAGCACGTCGGACATGGACGTCAACCCGCTGCCCCTCGTGGCGCAGTCGGACTGGCAGCCGGCGCAGGACACCTGCGAGGGCATGATGAGCGGCGCGGTGGAATACGGCGTCGCCGAGGGCGAGCCCGACCTGCTGGTGGCCATCGGCCCCCGTGGCGTGGTCTGCGTGGACACCTTCCTGGTGTTCGAGAACGAGCTGGGTCCGGACTCGCTCGCCATGGAGCGCATCTGGCTGCGCTACATGGCCACCCTGCAGGAGCTCGGCCCCGAGCTCGCGGGTGATCAGCGCGACGCTTCCATTCGTTGAACACCGTGAACGTCGAGGTGCTCGACGGGCCGGTGGGCACGGAGCTGTTGGCGCGAGGGGTGCCCACGCCGCTGCCGCTGTGGAGCGCGGCAGCCATCGAGAGCGCGCCCGGGGTGCTGGGGGAGATTCACGCAGCCTACGCGCAGGCTGGCGCGACGGTGCACACGGCCAACACCTTCCGAACGCAGCCGGGACTGATGGGGCCCGCCTTTGAGAGCGCCGCGCAGAGAGCGGTCGCGATCGCGCGGGTGAACATGCAGGCAGGCGCTCGCGTCGCTGGGAGCGTGGCTCCGGTCGAGGATTGCTACATGCCCGAGCGCAGCCCGGGGCTGGGGGCTCGCAGCGCGCACCGGGCGCTGGCGCGGGTGCTAGCGGACGCGGGCTGCGACCTCTTGCTGTGTGAGACCTTCCCCGTGGCGCTCGAGGCCTGGGTCGCCGTCGAGGCCTGTGTGGCCACAGGCGTTCCCACGTGGGTAGGGTTCACAGCCGGCCCCAATGGATCGCTCATGACACCCGAGATCATGCGCGATGCCGCCCGAGGCGCCCTCGAGCGTGGTGCCGAGTGCGTGCTGGTGAACTGCACTCCTGCGGTCGCCACCCTCCCCTACGTGCAGGCACTGGCCACGCTGGGCGCGCGCGTGGGGGCGTATGCGAACGCCGGCCGCGTGGACGACGCCATGGGCTGGCAGGCCGATGATGTGCCCGCCGCCGAGCGCTACGCAGACCTGGCCGCCGAGTGGGTGGCCGCCGGGGCGAGCGTGGTGGGCAGCTGCTGTGGCACGGGTCCTGCGCATACGGCCGCGCTGGCCCGTCGGTTATCTCGACCAGAGTGAGCTGACGCACACGCGTTCGCGGTGTGTTGATCGTCATCGTTGACGTCGTCGTTGACGTGGTCGTTGCCGTGCTCGTGCTCGTGCTCGTGTCCCTACCACCCCCACCGGCGACCGAGACCCCGTCCACACCGTCCGCCCCCGCCGCTCGACCACCTGGCAATGCTTCTCGTCAGTCCCGACGCCGAGAAGGCCAACGACGCCGAGCACTGCCGCGCCCTCCATCGCGGAGCCAGCCGCGGGCGGCGGGATCTGCTTTCGGTCGACGTCGATGTTGGCGAGTACGAGCACGAGCACGAGCACGTCAACGAGCACGAGTACGTCTACGTCTACGTCTACGACCAGGACAACGACGACGAGCAGCCCTCCTCCCGCGGACGCCCTAACTCGCGTGCCGCGACTGCCCCGCGCGCTCCTGGTTGGCCAGCTTGTCCGCCGCGCGGTGCACCACCCCCATGATGCTGTGCTGCGGGTTCACGCCCAGGTTGGTGGGGAACACGCTGCCGTCCATCACGAACAGCCCGCGCAGCGCGTGCGCTTCCAGGCTGGGGTTCACCACGCTGGTGCGCGCGTTGGCCCCGGCCACTGCGGTGCCGAACAGGTGCGAGGCCACCATGTGCAGGTCACCCCGCACGATGCCGGGCTGACGGAGCAGGCTGACCTCGGCGGCGCTGCGCAGCACCTCGGGCACGCCGTGGATGCCGGGGTAGACCTCTTGGGCGCCCACCTCGAACAGCAGCTCGGCCACCAGCGCGAGGCCGTCCATGAGCACGCGCACGTCGCGCGGGGTGGGCTGGTAGGTGACCGCCGGGCGGCCGTCGAAGCCGACGCGCACGCGGCCCTTGGCCTCGAAGCGGCACTGTGCCACCCAGTGGGCGTAGTGGTCGAGGTGCGCCATGCGCTCGAGCCAGGCGGAGCCCACGCCGGGCAGGCGCGCGCTCAGCATCTCGGGCGGCATGGTCAGCGACTCGATCTTGAAGCCGCGCTCCCGCATGGGGATCTCGTAGGCCTGCGTGGCCGCCGTGCTGCGACTCACCGGGTCTGCGAAGCGCCCCACCATGGCCGAGCCGGATGCGCCTGGAAGCGCTCGCCCACCATGCCGCGCAGGCCCGACTTCAGCAGGATGACGGGCGTGTGCAGCACGCCGGCCGCGATGATGACCCCGCGGCGCGCGCGCACGCGGAAGCGCCCCATGGGCTTCTTGGTCTCGCCCAGCACGTCGCCCACCACGCCGGTGGCGCGGCCCCAGCTGCGCTCCACCTGCGACACGCGGCAGTGCGTGTGCAGACGGGCACCATCGCGCATGGCCATGGGCACGTAGCTCACGTCCATGCTGCGGCGCGCCTCGGTCTTGCAGCCCTGCAGGCACTCGCCGCTGCCCTGGCAGCGCTTGGAATTGCGCACCATGGCGCGGCCCGGCAGGCCCAGGCGCTCGGCCGCGGTGCGCATGAGCCCACCGTTGCGGCCCAGCAGCTCGTCGGAGGTCTCCGCCACCTCGAGGTCACGCTCGATGGCGTCGAACGCGGCGCTGAGACCGCGCTCGTCCACCAGCTCGCCGAGGCCGTGCTGCCGCGTCCAGTCGGCGCGCACGTCTTCGGGCAAGCGCCAGATGATGCCGCTGTTGATGGCCGTGCTGCCGCCCACCGCCACGCCCTGCAGCAGCGGCATGGGCGCCGCGTCGCGCGTGGCCTGCGAGCCGGCGTCGCGCATGGCGTCAGCCATGGCGCCCACCATGTCGCGCGGGCGGTCCGGCGTGTTCAGCCAGCCGCCCTCTTCCAGCATGACCACCGAGTGGCCCGCCGCGCTCAGCACGCGGGCTGCCGTGGCGCCGCCTGCGCCGGTGCCCACCACCACGAAGTCCGCCACGTCTTCCATCAGATACTTGGCCATCACACACCCCCCGGGACCGCGCGCAGCACGCCGAGGTGCCGGCGGTTGTCTTCGCGCCCGTAGCCGCTCCAGGCGCGCATGGCGGGGCTCTTGAAGAGCGCCATGGACGCCTGGATCTTCATCAAGATGGCCAGCTCGCGCACCGCGAACAGCGGGTGGTCCACCAGCTCGGCCAGGATGGCGCAGCGCTCCTCGGGCGACATGTCCACCATGGTGCGGCGCTGCCCCCAGTGCCAGAGCGGCGCCGTCACGATGGTGGCCAAGGCCACGCGCACGCCGGCCGACGCGATGGGGTTGCCGTGCTCGATGAGCGAGGCGATGCCGCTGCTGTAGTCCACGTCGCCGAGCGGAGGCGCTGCGCCCTGCTCGCGCGGCAGCTCACCCACCAAGAAGCCGCTGAGGACGGCGTTCGCCCACTGTCTCTCGATAGCTCTCATCAGGACACCTCCGTTCGCACGCCGCGCGCCGGGTGGCGTGGGGCGTGTTGACTGTCTTCGGGCTCGTCGCCCAGGGGCTCGACCACGCGGGTGGTGCCCAGCGGGTCCAGCTTCTCCAGCAGGCGCCGGTCGAGGCGCGTGAGCAGGCCGCGCGAGACGTTGCGCACGCGCTCCACGTCGCGCTGGTCCAGCAGGTCCAGCAGCTTCTCGTAGACCGCGATGGTGCCGTCCAGGTTGGTGAGGAAGGCCGGCCGCGCGAGCGGGTTCTGCTCCACCAGCCGCTCCACGGTGTTGTAGAGCAGCTCGAGCGCCACGTTGTGCGTGCCCAGCACCATCTTGCGGGCGAAGGCGAGGTCCAGCGCCATGAAGCTCAGCGCGTCGTCGCGGTGGTCGCGCATGAGCTGGTGGTGCGCGCGCAGGCGGTTGAGCTCTTCGCGCGTGGCCCGCTCGGCCACCAGGCCCAGCACCTCCACGGCCAGCACGCGGCGCAGCTCCAGCACGTCACGCAGCAGCGCGAGCGGCATCTCGCCGGCGGCCAGCTTCTGTTCGGCCAGGTGCGTGAGCAGCGGCAGCCCGCCCGTGGCGCGGAAGTCTTGCACCCGCGTGGCGGCCCCGTGCGACGAGCGGATGAGCCCCTCGGCCTCGAGCCGGGTGAGCGCCGTGCGCAAGGTGAGCCGGCTGACCCCGAGCGTCTCGCTCAGCTCACGCTCACCCGGGAGGGCCGACCCGGCGGGCAGCTCCCCCGAGAGGATGCGCCCCCGCAGGCGGGTGGTGGCGCTGTCGGCGGCGGACTGGCGGGGCTTCGGCGGGCGAGACGGCATAACTGGTATCACCAGTATAGGTGGTAATACCAGTTGTCAATGCTGGCGTGATTAAAATCGGCCGGCCGGTCGGTTTGACCCCTCCTCTATAGGGGCCCCAGCGCGAGGGACCGGGCTGCTACGCTGCGGCGCATGGACCTCAGCGTTCAGACCTCGCTGATCGCGGCGATGCTCAGCCTGGCGCTGGCGGTGAACGTGCTGCTGCGCCCTCGCAAGCGGCGCGCTCACTGGGTGTTCGCCACGTTCGGCCTGAGCGTGGGGGTCTGGTACACCGTGAAGGCCTTGCGGGCCGCCTTCGGGGGCGAGCTCTGGGAGCGCCTGCACCTGGTGTCCGGCGTGCTGGTGCCGCTGGCCGCGCTGCAGTTCTTCCGCGCCTTCGTGGAAGACAGCGACGAGCGCATGCGGGCCCTCAACCGCTTCGCGTGGTTTGGCGCCACGCTGCTGGTGGGCGGCATCCTGACGCCCTACTACCAGAGCTTCCTGGTGGGCGGCGGCCTGTTCATGTACGTGCTGCTGCTGCTGGCGGTGCCGCTGGCCACGCTCTACCAGCGGGGCGACGCGGTGCCCTCGCAGGTGGAGGGCGCGCGCATGCGCTACCTGGCCATCTTTGGCGGCCTCGGCAGCGTGTTCACGCTGGTGGAGTACCTGCCCTACTTCGGGCTCGACATCCCGCCCGTGGGCACGCTGCTGGTGCTGCTGTTCCTGTACCTGCTGTCGCAGTCGCTGGTGCACTCGCGCTTGATCGACCTGTACGAGCTGGCCGGCCGCCTGGGCGTGCTGACGGCGCTCTCGTTCATGCTGGCCACCATGCTGTGGGCCATGCAGTACGTGACGGGCGCGCGCTTCTTCCTGCATGGGGTGGTGTCGGCGCTGGTGGTGCTGCTGCTGTTCGACCCGGTGCGCACCAAGGTCACCACGTGGATCTCGCAGTTCTTCTTCCGCGAGCGCTACGAGTTCGAGACCAGCGTGCAGGCCCTGCGCCGCGAGATTGCGCACGCGCTGCAGCTCACCGACCTGACGCGCCTGCTGATGGGTGGGCTCGAGCGCTCACGCCGGGTGACGCACGCCGCGCTGTACCTGGCCGACGCCGACGGGCGTGGCTACAACCTGCAGGGGCACGTGGGGCCCGAGCCCGCCGCGCGCGTGGAGATGGCGCCGGCGCGGCCGCTGCTGGACCGCCTGCGCCGCGAGGGCACCGTGACCATCGAGGCCGCCGAGCGCGAGCTCGAGGAGCAGCGCGACCTGGGGGAGCACCGCGACGCCGAGACCGCCTACGACATCGTGCAGACCATGGAGGCGCTCGACGCCTCGGTGGCGCTCGGGTTGGTGGGCGACGGAGGCGACCTCTACGGCTTCTTGACGGTGCGCGACGAGCGCATGCGCGACGCGTTCTCGCCCGAGGAGGTGCAGCTGCTGGAGGGCCTCACGACGCAGGCCGCGGTCACCGTGGAGAACTCGCGCCTGTACCAGCGCATGAAGGAGCGCGACCGCCTGGCTGCGCTCGGCGAGATGGCGGCGGGCCTCGCGCACGAGATCCGCAACCCGCTCGGCAGCATCAAGGCCAGCGCGCAGTACCTGACCGAGCCGGGGCATGAAGACGACCCCGCCGCGCCCGAGTTCCTGGGCATCATCGTGGAAGAGGTGGACCGCCTGAACCGCGTGGTGGGTGGCTTCCTGGACTACGCGCGACCGAGCACGGGCGAGGTGGGACGCGCCAACGTGAACGCGGTGCTGCGGCGCACGGTGCAGCTGCTGCGCCCGGAATGCGAGGCCGCCGGGGTGACGCTCGAGGTGCACGAGGACGCGAGCCTGCCGGAGGTGCAGATCGACGTGGAGCGGCTGCGGCAGGTGGTCATCAACCTGGTGCAGAACGCCGTGCAGGCCATGGGCGCGGGCGTGGTGCGGATCACCAGTGAGACACGCGAGCACATGGACGCCAACGGCCGCCCGCAGGCCTGGGCGGAGCTGCGCATCGAGGACTCGGGGCCTGGCATCGCGCCCGAGGTGTTGCCGAAGCTGTTCGTCCCGTTCTTCACCACGCGCGAGCGGGGCACGGGCCTCGGGCTCGCCATCTCGCAGCGCATCGTGGCGGCGGCGGGCGGGGTCATCAGCGTGCGCTCGCGCGTGGGCAGCGGGACCACGTTCATCGTGCACCTGCCGGGCGACGCGCACGCGCACGACGGGGCCGGCGCCAGCACTCTGCCCGCACCGGCCAGCTCACCCGCTGTGGCCGCCGGTCAGGGGGCCCGGGGGGCCGGCGGACGCACGTCCACGTCTTCGAGCTCGGGCAGCCACTCGTCGGGCGGCAAGAGCGCGTCCACGTCCGCCGCGTCGGTGTCCGGCGCGCCACCTTCCAAGGCCGGCACGACGGGCGGCGGAGGCGCCACCTCGGCAGGCAGCGAGGGCGCATCGACACCGGGCGAGTCCGAGCCGAAGGGCGCCGGAGAGCGCCCCAGCTGGGTCACCACCAGCCGGTAGAGCCGCAGCTGCGCCTCACCCAGCACCGAGGGCTCGTGCCCGTTCTCGATGAGCAGGGCGCTGTAAGCGGCCACCGCCGACCCCCCGCCGTGCTCCCGCGTGGCGTCGGGCAGGTAGTAGCGCCACGAGCGGGTGCGCTCGAAGGCCACGCCGTGCACGGGTGTGAAGACGCGGTCGATGAAGCCCGCGTCCGACTCCGACAGCGTGCCGTCCTCGTGCAGCAGCGCCACCTCCACGTCCAGCCGCGAGAGCTGCCCGTCGAGCGGGCCGCCCAGCGCTTGCGCCCGCTCGTGCCAGCGCTCCCGCGCCACCACGCACGCCGTGATGAGCGCCCGCGCGATGGAGCTGCCACGTGCGGAGCGCCACAGCCGCGCCGTGCCGTTGGAGCGCAGCAGGACCATGACCTCCACGGAGCGCATGCGCCGCAGGGGCTCGGGGAACATGGCCACGGGTGGAGCCGAGCGCCCCTCGAGGATGCCGCGCGCCACCTGTGCCAAGAGCTCCCCCTCGGGTAGCGCGTCGGCGCTCTCGAGGTCACGCGTGTAGAGCGCCTCGGTGGGCGTGAGGTACACGGCGCGCAGCGGCGGCGTGCGCTGATAGGTGGCCAGGCGCCCGAGCACGTCGCGCGCCTCGGCCGCCGGGCGCGTCTCCACCAGCAGCCCCCAGGCGTCCATCGCGTCGAGGGCCTCGGCCAGCGCGCGCGCATCTCCGTCCAGCGACTCGAGCGCGAGCGCCGCGCTCACAGCGTCAGTGGCCGGCAGAAACGTGGTGCCCTCGACCTGACGGCGCAGCCACGGCGACCCAGGCAGCACCGCGACGCGACCTCGGTCACGCAGCGAGGAGCCGAGCCCCCCCGACCGGACGGTGGACTCGCGCAGCGCCAAGCCGCCGGCGATGACGGCCGCGAGCAGCCCCAGCACCAGCAGGCCCTGCAGCACGCGGTACAGCAGCGAGTCGCTCGAGAGGCGGGATGGTCTGGGTTGGGTGCTCACGCGGCTGCTGCTCTAGCACGCAGGTCCATGCGCTCAATACGTGAGGCCCGTGCTGAGCTGCGCGCTCCACTGCCGAGGCACCTGACCGGGCACGGGGCTGCCCAGGCCCGAGGGCCGCGAGAGGTCTACCTGGAAGGCCCCGCCGACCACCAGCGCGCGGTGGCGCAGGTTGAGACCCAGCGTGGCTCGCAGCCGGCGCGCCGTGACGCGCGGGAAGCTCACGTTGTCGGCGAACGCCGCGCTGTCACCGGCCCCGCAGCCGCCGAACGGGAACGGGCTGTTGTCGGTGGGGTCCAAGCTGGGTCGCGCGGGATCGCAGCCGCCGCTGCCCACGGCCGGCTGGTCGGGCGAGAGATCCACGCTGCCCGTCCGCGCCACCACCCAGAACAGCTGCGTTCCCACGATGGGCGTGAGCACCGTGGTGCTGGACAGCGTGAACGGCTTGCTGGCCACCAGCTCGATGGCCGGCACGATGAGCGTGAACTCGGAGTCCCCCGTGAGCGTGCGCACGGCGAAGCGCAGCGCGATGTCGGGCAGGTAGGCGAGCGGCCCGCGGCGGTAGCCCTCGAGCAGCGCCCACTGGCCCTCCACGCCCCAGACCCACAGGTTGCTGCGCGCCACGTGGCCCACGTCGGCGCCGAACTGCAGCCCGAACGGCAGCCCCTGGCGGAAGGCCACGGCATACGACCCGAGCGCCACGTCCGGCGAGGGGTTGCCCCCATCGAGCGTGCTGCTGGCCGGACCCTCGGTGCCCAATCGCCAGTAGCGCGCCTTCTCGTCGAGGCCCGCGATGCTGGCGGACACGCCCACGTAGAAGTGCCGCGACCCGAGCGTGCGGGCGGGCTGCAGCAGCGCAGGCGCCACCGCCCCGCCCAGCTGCGCCATGAGCGCCCGGTAACCGTCGAAGTCCGCGCAGTAGGCGCCTCCCTGACAGGCGAGCGGGGCCGCGGCCATGGCCTCCGGAGAGCCCGCCGGGAAGCGCAGGCGAGAGAGCGTGATGTTCACGGGCTGCGCGCGCGCATGGCCCGCCAGCAGCCCCAGCAGGACCAAGAGCGTCAGAGTCGCGGCCGTTCGGGGCATCCGCGCCAACGCTAGCACGAGGTCAGGTCACTCCTCGTAGTCCTCGTAGCCCTCTTCGTCGCCGGGGTCGGCCTCGTAGCCCGCCTCGCGATCGAGGTCATCCAGGTTGGTGCAGCCATACTCCTCACCGCCCGCGCAGGCCTCACCGTACAGATCGCGTGCCCGCTCGAGGTCCCGCGGAACCCCGTTTCCCTGTGCATAGAGGGCACCGAGGTTGTTGCACCCGCTCATCTCCCCGGCGGCGCATGCCCGCTCGTAGTACTCGCGTGCGCGGGTGTAGCTCTGCTCCACGCCCGACCCGTCTTCGTAGAGCGAGCCCAGGTTGCCGCAGGCCAGCGGATCGCCGCCCTCGCACGCGGTCTGGTTCAGCTGCACGGCGCGGGCGTAGTCGCGTGGCACCCCCTCCCCGCGGTCGTACAGGATGGCCAGCTCCGTGCACCCCCACGGGTCACCGCCGTCGCAGGCTCGTGTGTACAGCTCGTGCGCGCGCGCCTGGTCCTGTTCCACGCCGCGACCGTCGATGTAGAGGCCGCCCAAGCCGGTGCAGCCGCGAGCGCTGCCCTGCTCGCAAGCGCGCTCGAAGAAGCTGAGCGCACGCGCGCTGTCTTCGCTCACGCCCACGCCCTCGTCGAAGGCAAAGCCCACGCCCGCGCAGGCGTCTTGGTCTCCACGCTCACATGCCGCGGCCGTCAGCTGGTACGAGCGCCCGCGGTCAACGGAGGGAGACGTGGACCCAGCGTGTCCCTCGAGCAGGTAGACGCAGGCACGCCCCTGCCCCCACTCGCAGGCCAGCGCGTACAGCTCCATGGCGCGGTTCATGTCGCGCCGAACGCCCACGCCCAGGTCGTACTGACGCCCGGCCGCCGTGCACGCCGGGGCGTCGTTCTCACCGCGGCAGCGCTGCTCGAGCGCCGCGAGCGCGTCGTCGTCGCTGGTCCCGGACTGCACGTGCACCGTGCTGGGCTGCGTGGCCGCCCCGCCGCAGCCCGCCACCATGAGCCACAGCCACCCCGCCGTGCTCACGCCCCACCACTCGCTGCCTCGTCGTTGCATCCGTTCCTCCGAGAAGAGTCCGTTCCACCGCCCCCGCGTGGCTCAGCGCGCGCCGCGCACCGCCGCTTCCACGTCGGCCACCGTCTTCGGCACCGTCGTCAGGTTCTCGTGGCCATCGAGCGTGACCGCCACGTCGTCTTCGATGCGGATGCCGATGCCCCGGAAGCGCTCGTCCACCGTGGCGTCGAGCGCCACGTACAAGCCGGGCTCGATGGTGAGCACGTGCCCCGGCGCGAACGGCCGCGGCGCCCCGTTCAGGAAGGTGCTGCCCACGTCGTGAACGTCCATGCCCAGCCAGTGCGAGGTGCGGTGCATGTAGAACTCCCGGTACGCGCCGGACTCGATGGCCGCGTCCACGTCGCCTTTCAGCAGCCCCACGCGCACCATGCCCTCGGTGAGCACCCGCACGGCCACCTGGTGGACCCCGTCCATGGTGGCGCCCGGGCGCACCGCGGCGATGCACGCGTCCTGAGCGGCCAGCACCACCTCGTAGAGCTCGCGCTGCGCCGGCGAGAACGTGCCGTTGACCGGGAACGTGCGCGTCACGTCGGCCGCGTAGTAGCCGTACTCGCAGCCCGCATCGATGAGCAGCAGGTCGCCGTCCCGCATCTGCCGGTCGTTGCGCCGGTAGTGCAGCACGGTGGCGTTGGGGCCACTGCCCACGATGCTGTCGTAAGCGGGCCGCTCGGCGCCGCCACCGCGGAAGGCGCGCAGCAGCTCGGCCTCCACCTCGTACTCGAAGCCGCCGGGCCGGGCCGCGCGCATGGCCGCCAGATGCCCCTCGGTGGTGATGGCGTTGGCGCGCCGCATGAGGGCCAGCTCGGATTCCTGCTTCACCAGGCGCATCTCGTGGATGGACACCTGCGTGGACACGATCTCGGTGGGCGTGGTGCGCCCGTCACGACGACAGCGCATGCGCACCAGGTGCAGCGCGCGCAGCACCTGTCCGTCGAACTCGGTGTGCTCGCCCAGCTCGTGGTGCAGGCGGCCCGCACCCTCGAGGTAGTCCGGCAGGCGCTGCTCGAGCTCCGACACCGGGAACGCCGCGTCCACACCAAAGGTGCCGACCGCGCCTTCCACACCATGGCGGAAGCCGTCCCAGATCTCGCGCTCGCGGTTCTTGGGCCGCACGAAGAGCACGGCCTGGTGCTCGGCATGCACGTTGGAGAGCACCAGCACCGCGTCGGGCTCGTCGAAGCCGCTCAGGTAGTAGACGTCGCTGTGCTGCCGGTGCGCGTGCTCCACGTCGGAGTTGCGGGTGGCGAGCGGCACGGAGGGCAGCACCACCACGCCACGCCCGATGCGGTCGAGCAGGGCCTTGCGGCGGGCGGCGTACACGGAGGGGTCGAACATCCGCGCAGCCTGCCACGAGTGCCCGCGCGCTGCCCATAGGCAGAATGGGCCCGCACGTTGACTCGTCGTCTTGGGCGGTGCTCCCATGCGTGCCATGGCCACCCGTCGCACCGCAAAGCCGTCGAGCAACGAGACCGCCCTCCCCGGCGCGGCGCCACCTGCGGGCCCTGTCGGTGAGGCGCTGGCGGTCTTCGACGCGAACGACGTCAGCGTGTGGGACGCCCTCCAGCATGGCGTCGCGGACTTCGACCGCGCGATGGTCGCGAAGCAGCGCGACGCGGGCACGGTGTCCGGAGGGGATGCCATCTTGGCTCACCTCGCGAAGCGCGAGCTGCGTTCACCGCTGCTGCTCGAGCAGGCCGCCATGGGGTACGCTGCGGCAGGCGCCCACGAGCGCGCGCTGGCCGTCCGCCTCGACGCGCTGCGCGTCTGTCCGCGCTATGACAGCTGGGTCTCGGGGTTCATGCTGACGCAGACAGCGTCCAGCCTGCTGGCGCTTGGACGCGCCACGGAGGCGCTGCACGTGGCCGAGCGGGCGCAGCGCTTTCAGCCGCTCGAGCCCACCTCGCTGGTGGTGCTGGCCCAGGCGCGTGCGGCCGCCGGGGACGCGGCCGGCGCGGCGCGGGTGCGCGCGTGGCTCTTCGACCAGGGCGTGGGCCCCGACTGGTTTCCCGGCGCGCCCACGAGCGCCGACCGCGAGGCCGCTCCCTACGAGGTGGACTGGAGCGCGCTCGAGCCCATGTCCGACGTCGACCTGGCGCGCTACCTCGTGCTCTTCCGGGCAGACCTCGGCCTGGTCGGCACGCTGGCCGCAGGGCGCCGGCACCTGGCGGCCCAGGCACGCCACGGGGACTGGCTGGCCACCAAGGCCACCTGCTCGTACTACCGCGACGGCTCGCCGACGTTCTCTGACGCGGGTGTCTCGCTGAACCTGCCCATCACGTTCAGCACCGAGCACGCCGCGATGAACGGGCTGATCGATGCCATCACGGAGCAGGCCAGGCAGCACAAGGCGGTCAAGCCCGCCGACCTCACCCACCGCCTGGCCGGCGTGCGGGCGAAGACCATTCGCGACCAAGCCGCGGCAGGCGCACCCGTGCCCCGCGCGCTGCTCACCGACTTGATCTGGGACGTGGCGCGAGCGGCCGGCGAGGCGCTGCCGAACGATCCCGTCACGGTGGCCGCGCAGGCCATCGAGCGGGACGCCGCCCTGACCTTCGCGTCGCGCGTGTTCTCGGGAGAGCCCCTGCCTCACCAGACGCCCCACACATTGGGCTGCGTCGACTACGTCATCCGCGACGGGAAGCGGATGACCTACCCCAGCACCCAGCTGAAGCGGGACGAGTGGGTGCCCATCATCCAACGCGCCGACTCCGGGCGCGCCAAGTGCAAGGTGTGCAAGGCCGCCATCGAGGCCGGCGCGCTGCGCCTGGACATTCGCTCGAAGCTCTTCCCGGTCGACCACGCCTACGTGCACGTGTCCTGCGCGCCCACCAAGAAGAAGTTCGCCACGGAGCTGAAGCGCGCGCAGGCCCGCTGCCGCCTCTTGCTTCCTGCAGGCGAGTGACCGAGGCCGTCCCGAGGTCTCGGGTTCCCCTCAGGATTCCAGCAGCTCTCGGAGGCGGGAGACGACCTGCGGCAGATCGTCCGGGCTGAGCGACCGCTCCCAGATGCCAGGCAGCTGCAGGCCGGCCGGCGTGGTGGACAGCGCCAGCATGGCGCGCAGCGTGTCGGCCGAGCGCGGGTTGCGGAACCAGTCCTCGTCGTGGGCGTCGCGCAGCAGCGTCCAGAAGAGCAGCGCGTGAGTCCCCGCGCGGAAGCGAGCCCGTGGCGACACGTGGCCCAGCAGCGTGAGGCGAGCCAGCGGCAGCGGAACGGGCACTCCCAGCGCGCGCGCGGCCAGGCCTTCGATGGCATCCCGCGAGCGGTCTTCACTAGGGAGCAGCGCGGCGGCAGCCACGCGCAGGGCCACGAGCTGGAGGCACACCCCGGCCGCCGCGATCTGAGGGACCTCTTTGGCCAGCGTGCGCCCGGTGCCGAGGAAGACCGGGTCGCAAGGCAGCTGCAGCATGAGCGCGGCGAGCGTGCGTGCGCCCTCGTCCTCCACGGGCAGGGCCTGGACGAAGGGCAAGGCCGCGGGAAGCAGCAGCTGGCCGAGCGCGCGCCCCACGCCTTCGAGCAGCGCCAGCTCCGATGCGAGGCCCAGCTCGCGGGTCGACACGGACACCCGCACGTCGCGCGTGGGGTCGAGCACGGCCAGCCGGGCCCGCACCCCCACGGTGGCGTGCGGCGCCTCGAGCTTCACGCCCTGCAGCTCGCGCGCAAAGCCCACGCCGGCCCACGGCGCCGCCACGCGTCGCGCGCGGTCGCGCGGGCCGAAGCGCCCCTGCAGGTCGGGAAAGGCCAGCAGCGCGGCCAAGTCCTCCCAGCGCTCGGGGTGGGCCAGGCCCGACGTGGACGCCGCGCGCGAGAGCGCTTCGCCGGCCAGATCGTCGGTGAGCGCGAGGAAGCCGCCGGCGAGCGTGGCAAGGTTCGGCTTCGGGTCTTTCGACTCCGCGAGCCCGGGCGAGGGGGTCCCCAGCACGGACACTCGCGCTGCGTGCGCCCGCTGCGCGGCGTCCTCCACGCGGGGCGCGACCTCGGCGGCAGCGCGCTCGAGCGCTCCCACGCCGGCCGTTCGCAAGCTGCGGTTGGCCTTGGCGCCCGGAGCCGCCACTTCCTCCACCAGGTCGATGCAGCGCTCGCGGTGCCCGCCACGGTCCAGCACCTGGAACGGCAGCGCGGCCCACGCGGCGCGGGTTCGCGCGAGCGCGCGGGCGGCGTGGACGTCGGCCACGTGGGCGCGCATGGCCAGCGCCTCGTCGGGCGCCATCGCCCCCTCGTCTTCGGCCTCGGCCAGCCGCTCGAGCGCCTCGTCGCTGGTCAGCCAGCGGTGATGGTGCAGCACGTCGGCGTCGGACTCTGCGTCAGGCAGGCCACGGAAGCGGGCCACGCGAGCGCGCGCCTCGTCACGTCGGTACGCCCGGAGGGCGCGGCGCAGGCTGTTGGCGGGCACGTGCCCTACCAACCACGCGCCGAGCGGCCACGCAAGCCTGTTTCGTGGTACGTCCGTCGCATGAGCCTCGCAGGGAAGATCACGTTCGTCGGTGCTGGCAACATGGCCAGCGCCATCATCGCCGGCCTGCTGCGCGCCAACCTCGTCAGCGCCTCGCAGATCACCGCCGTGGACCTGGCGCAGGGCGCGCTCGACAAGCTGAGCGCCGCGCACGGCATCCACACCACCGCGAGCACTGCCGAGGGGGTGGCTGGCGCCGCCATCGTGGTGCTGGCCGTGAAGCCGCAGGTGGTGCAGGCCGTGCTGCCCGAGGTCACCAAGGGGATCGGACGTGATGCGCTCGTGGTCTCCATCCTGGCCGGCGTCTCGTGCGCCACCCTCGAGGCGGGGCTGCCCGCGGGCACGCGCGTGGTGCGCAGCATGCCCAACACGCCTTCACTGGTGAGGCGCGGCGCCACGGCCCTGGCCGCCGGCACCCACGCCAAGCGCGCCGACCTGGACGCCGCCACCACCCTCTTCGACGCCGTGGGCCTCACGGTAGAGGTGCCCGAGCGCTCGCTGGACGCCGTCACCGGGCTGAGCGGCTCGGGCCCGGCCTACGTGTTCTTGTTCCTCGAGGCGCTGGCCGACGGCGGCGTCAGAGAGGGCCTGCCCCGAGACGTGGCGCTGCGCCTGGCCGCGCAGACCGTGCTGGGCGCGGCCACCATGCTGCTCGAGACCGGCTCGCATCCGGGCGTGCTCAAGGACCAGGTCACCAGCCCCGGCGGCACCACCATCGCCGGGGTCGAGGCCCTCGAGTCACGCGCCTTCCGGGGTGCGGTGATGGCGGCCGTGTCTGCGGCCAGCGCTCGCAGCAAGGCCCTGTCTCAGGGGTGATCCGGGGTCAGCCCCGCGCGCCGAAGATGGCCGTGCCCACGCGCACGCACGTGGCGCCTTCTTGCACCGCCACCTCGAGGTCGGCGCTCATGCCCATGCTCAGCGTGGTGAGGCCGTGCTCCACCGCCAGCGCCCGCAGCGCGCGGAAGTGCGGGCGCGCCTGCTCGGGCTCATCGGCCGGGGGCACCGTCATGAGGCCGTCCAGGCGCAGGGCCTCGCAGGCGCGCGCGGCGGTCACCAGCGCGGGCAGCTCGCTCACGGCGCAGCCGGACTTCTGCTCTTCGCCCGCCACGTTCACCTGCAGGCAGATGGGCAGCACCACGCCCTGCCGCGCGCACTCGGCGCCCAGCGCGTCCAGCAGCCGCAGCGAGTCCACGGTGTCCACGCGCGCGCCGACCCGCACGATGGGCTTCACCTTGTTGCGCTGAAGGTGCCCGATCAGGTGGATGCGCAGCCCCTCGAGGTCGTCCAGCGCGTCGGCCTTCTCCACCAGCTCTTGCACGTAGTTCTCGCCGAACACACGCTGCCCGGCCTGCCACGCGGCCCGCAGCGCCTCCACCGGCTGCTTCTTGGACACGGCCATGAGCACCACGTCGCCCGGTGCCCTGCCCGCCGCCACGCACGCTGCATCCAAGCGCGCGCGGGTCTCTGCAAGGTGCAGCCCAATGGCCGCCGCGTCCACCACGGGGCTCACGGCCAGCTCGTCAGCGCGCCCAGCTCCACCATGCGCGCCAGGGTCTGCGCCAGCGGCAGGCCCACCACGTTGTAGTAGCAACCCTCCACGCGCTCCACGAGCCCGCCGCCCAGGCCCTGGATGCCATAGGCGCCGCACTTGTCGCGGCCCTCGCCGGTGGCCACGTAGGCGTCGATCTCCACGTCGCCCAGCGTGCGAAAGTGCACCGTGGTGTGCTCGGAGCGGACCTCGAACGGGCCCTCCACGCGGCCGATGGCCACGGCCGTGATCACCTGGTGAGCGCGCCCCGAGAGGCGCCGAATCTGGGCACGGGCCTCGTCGTCGCTGTGCGGCTTCCCGAGGGTGTCCCCGTCCACGATCACCACCGTGTCGGCCGCGACCACCCAGCCGTCGCGCAGCTCGGCCATCTCGTGCTCGAGGCGATGCAGCGCCGCGCGCGCCTTCTCGGCAGCCATGCGCTCCACGTAAGACAGCGGCATTTCGCCGGGCCGGCGTTCCTCGTCGATGTTGGTGGGCACCACCACCACCGGCACGCCCACCTGCGCGAACAGCGCGAGGCGACGCGGAGAAGCCGACGCCAGAATGACGTATGCCGCGCTGGCCACGCTCAGCGCTCCATGTCTTCCACCCAGCGCCGCAGGCGCTTCAGGTACGAGCGGCTGACCTGCTCGTGGTCGAGGCGCAGCGTCTTGGCGATCTCCGCGACGAAGCCGCGCACGTAGACCTGCGCGGGAAGCGCGGCCCAGTCGTCGGCCTCGATGCCCTCCACGTAGTTCACGCCAATCTTGGTGGTCTCGCTGATTTGCTTCACCGTCATCCCGAGGGACTCGCGCACCGCGCGGATGAGCGGCCCCGTGAACTCGGTATCGGGGGTGATCACGGGCGCCGGCGGCAGCGGCTCCTCACGCGGCAGCGGGGTGCGCTCTTCCTTCTCCACCTCGGCCGGGAAGATGGACAGCTCGTACGGCCGCCGGCGCGACGGGTCCAGCAGCACGTCGTACGCCTCTTCGAGGCGCCCGCGCACAGCCTTCAGGCCCGCGTCGTCGAACAGCCCGTGGCGGCACAGCGCGTCGTCCGCGTAGACCTCTTTGGCCCGCTTGAAAGCGCGGCGCACCTCCTCGTCGGTGGCCCCACGCTCGACCTCGAGCAGGTCGTGGTGGCTGTCGGGCGGCACGGCCACGCGCGGATGCCGCTGGGCTTTGCCCGCGTCGATGGCCAGCATGCGCCGCGCGATCTTCTCGATGCTCTTGCTGGCCTTGGTGCCGGGGCTCTCCGCCAGCAGCGCGCGGCACTGGCGCATGCAGCTCCACACCGTGTCGTCGTAGTCGATGTAGCCCAGGTAGTTGATGGCCAGCCCCAGCCGCCGCGAGGCTGCGCTGCGCATGCGGTCACCCAGCTCGAGGTCCGCGCGCAGGCGCGTCTGGTTCACCACCAGGTGCATCTCGAAGTTGGCCATGGCCTGCCGCACCCGATAGGCCAGCGGGTCGCTCAGCTCTTCCAGCTGCCGCGCCAGGTCGAGAGGCGCCGGCGCCGGCCCGAGGCGGGTGATGTGCGCCTCGAGGCGGTCCCGCGCGGGACCCGTGAGGTCCTCGCTCATGAGGCTGCGCGCGAACAGCGAGCGCGCGAAACGATACGTGTGCTCCACGGCCGGCGGCTCCGGCAGCGACACGAAGAGCGCCACGTCGGCGCCCAGGTAGGCGTCCAGCAGCGCGTCGGCCGTCCCGGCCCCCAGGTCCACCACCACGTACTCGGCGTCCAGCTTGCGCAGCCGCGCCAGCAGCTCGCGGCGCGGCTCGCGGCGCGTGTTCCCGGCGTACGGCTGGTCCAGGCCCGCGTGCAGCAGCCGCAGGTTGGCCACCGCCAGGTCCATCAGCTGCCCGGGGATCTGCACGGGGCGCTCGGGCTCCGGCGCAGGCGCGGGCTCGGGCTCCACCCGCTCGCGCGAGTTCATGCCCACGAAGGTGTGCTGCGGGTCGTCCGGGTTGGTGGGCATGGCCCGGAAGCTGGGCAGCGGCGGCTCGAACGTGGGCAGGGGCGCGGGCGGCGTGGCCCCCAGGAAATTGTGCAGCGTGGCGCCGCACGGGTCGGCGTCCACCACCACCACGCGCCGGCCGATGGTGGCCAGATACAGCCCCAGGTTGGCGGCCAGCAGGGACTTGCCCACGCCCCCCTTCGATCCGGAGACGGCGATCAGTCGCAGCGGGCGCTGTGCTCGTTGAGTGTGGTCCACCATGCGGGTCAGCCGGATTACCACGCGGGGCGCGCCAGCACCACTGACCGCAGCCAACCCATACCCCCACGTTGACGTGGCCGTGGGCGTTGTCGGCGACGGCGACGGCGACGGGTTCTCAGACCAGCCGCGCTACGACCAGGTCGCCTCGAACACGTCCGCCGGGTCGCCCAGCGCCGCCACCTTGGCCAGCCGCACGTCCACCTCGCGGGCGCCAGCCAGCATGAGCGCCCGCTGCAGGAAGCCCACCATCAACACCGCCAGCGTGAGCGTGGGCCGGGGATGCCCCGTGACTTCCAGCTCGCCATACCCGGACCCGTGCTTCGTGGCGCGCGGCTGCCCGTGGCAGAACAGGCTCCCCAGCAGCGGGGCCACCTGCATGAAGCAGAGCTCGGGTGACTTCATGTGGTCCATGCGCCCTGCGCGGCGCGCTGCGTCGACCAAGTGGGCCCCGGCGTCCACCACGAACTTGCGGTCGCCCTTGCCGAAGCGGCGGTCCGCCACCTCGATGATGTTGAGCAACGTGGCGGGGTACCAACCGTGATCCGAGATGTTCGCCACCCAGCGCGCGTGCACCTCGGGCGCGGACGCCGCCAGCACCTCGGCGATGCCGGCCTGCCCGATGCGCTGCGTGAGGTACTCGCGCAGCTCCACCACCACGGCGCCGCTCAGGTCGTCCAGCTGGGTGGGCCCGGGTGGCACGCTGCCGCGCTCGCTGCGCACCTGCCGCTCGCGCTCACGCAAGGTGCGCAGGTCCGTGGTGAGCGTGTCCGTGGGCTCCACGTCTTCTTCCACGGGCGGGTCCGCGCCGAACGGCACCAGCGCCGAGATCATGGCGCGCGCCGTCTGGTAGCGGTCTGCGGGATCCTTGGCCAGCGCCTTCTGGATGATGGCCTCGAAGGCCTCGGGCACGTCCTGCCGAAACACGCGCAGCGGCGGCGGCGGATCGTTCATGATGCTGCGGCAGAGGTGTACCAGGTGGTCCCCGCGGAAGGGCCTGTAGCCGGTCACCAGCTCATACAGGATCACGCCCACCGCATAGATGTCCACGCGCGGGTCGCGCACGGAGGCCCCGCGAATCTGCTCCGGTGGCGAGTAGTAGGGCGTGCCCATGGTGCGCCCGCTGGGCGTCAGGTCACCCGTGGACGTGGCGTCCCAGGCCGACTCCACGAACGTGGCGATGCCGAAGTCGAACACCTTCACGAAGTCCGGCCGGCCGTGCTGCACGGTGAGCAGCACGTTGGCGGGCTTGAGGTCGCGGTGCACGATGCCGGCCTCGTGCACGGTGCCGAGGGCGTCCAGGATCTGCCCCGCGATGTCCGCCGCGCGCCGCACCGAGATGGGGTGGTCGGGCCGCACCAGCTGGCTCAGGCTGCGCCCACGCACGTACTCCATGACGATGTACGGCTCGCCGCTGGCCTCGACGCCCATGTCCAGCACCTCGACCACGCGGCTGTGCTTGATGCCTGCCGCTGCGCGCGCCTCGCGCTGGAAGCGCTTGAGCGTGACGCCGTCGTCGGCCAGGTGGCTGTGTAGCACCTTGATGGCCACGGTCCGGCCGATGGCCGTATTCTCGGCCTTGTAGACGGCGCCCATGCCGCCCTTCCCCACCAGGCGCTTGATGCGGTACTTGCCCGCGACCACGGCGCCGAGACGAAGCGTCCCCGGGCCATCCGCCGGTACGTCGAGCTCGTGCGGCGTGAACATCGAGGCAGCTTACCTTGGGGCGTGACGGGTCGGAAGGGCGAACAGGGCTTCCGGGCCGGTGAGATGAAAAAAAGACAGCGCCACGCGAGCCTCGCTAGGGATGGGGATAGCGAGGACCCGCGTGACGCCGGGGGGGAGGAGGAGGCAGAGCTACCGGGGCGCGGCGCTCAAAGCGTGGGGACCATCACGCCGCTGAGGACGTGGACCACACCGTTGCTGACGTGGATGTCCAGCAGCGTCGGGACCACGGCCGCACCGTCGATGGTGGGCGGGCTGACCGAGATGTCCACGGCCGCGTTCTGGCCGAGGGCGGTGGCCACATTACCCGTCGCGAGGCCCGTGGAGAGCACCGGGGCCGTGAACGTGGCGGGATCGAGCACGTGGTACTGGAGCACCTGGGCGACCTGCGCGTTGGTCAGGCCGTCGACCGTGGCCTGGATGGCGGTGAAGGCCGCGTTGGTGGGCGCGAAGACCGTGAAGCCGGTGGCGGCACCCGGCGCGTCACCCGAGAGCAGCGTGGCGATGCCCGCGCCCGACATGTCGGCGCGACCGATGGCGGCGGCCAGCGACGTGAGCCCGGCGATGCCGGCCATGTCGATGACGGTGGGCGGCAGCAGCACGCCGTCGATGACGTGCACCACGCCGTTGGTGCAGCCCACGTCCGCCAGGATGACGTCGATGCCGTTGACGGCCACGCCCGAGGTGGTGTCGAAGAGCAGCGTCATGTTGTTGCCGGCCTCGTTCTCGGCCACGGCGTTCGCGCGGGCGGGCACGGAGCCGCTGGGCACGCCGGCCGCGACCACGTGGTACAGCAGGATGTTCGAGAGGGCGTCGCCCGTGGGGCGCGCGCCGCCGTCGGGGAAGGCCGCGTTGGTGGGCGCGAACACGGTGAAGGGACCCGCGCCCGAGAGCGTGGTGGCGAGGTCGGCATCGACGACCGCCTGGCGCAGATCGGTGAGCCCGGCGTACGCCGTCATGTCGGTGATGGTGGGCGGCAGCAGCACGCGGTCGATGATGTGGATGACGCCGTTGGAGGCGGCCACGTCAGCGGTGACCACGTTGGCCCCGCCGGTCTGCGCGTTGCCGCCGTTGAGCGTGACGCCCCCGGTGGTGCCCAGGATCAGCGACAGGTTCCAGGTGCCCGTGGTGTCCTCGGCGGCGGAGTCCACCGGGCCGGCCGTCACGGCGCCGCTGCCCACCGAGGCACCGGAGATGACGTGGTAGAGCAGGATCTGGGTGAGGGCGTCCACGTCCATGGTCTCGACGTCGTCGAGGGTGATGTCGGACGCCGCGAAGGCCGCGTTGGTGGGCGCGAACACGGTGAAGGGCCCGGCCGACTGCAGCGTGGTCACCAGCTCGGCGCGGGTGAGCGCCGCCACCAGGATGCTGAAGTCGTCGTTGCCGACGGCGACGTCCACGATGGTGCCCGTCTGCCCGGCGTCCGTGTTCGGGGTGCCGTTACTGTCGCCGCAACCGACCGCGAGCGCGATGGTGAGCAGCAGACCAACCTTGAGAGCTTGTGTCAACATGGATACCTCCTTGAGTTTGAGTACGCCCAGCGGGCGACAGCTGGACACAGCATGGATCCATGACGGGAGATGTCCAGCTTTTTTCTGTACAGAATCTGTTTCTGGACAAGTTTTCCGGACAAACCTTGGACAAGCGTCCGTAGCGGCCGTACGTTTCCGATCTACCCGTGCCCCACTCCCGCTCCGCCCCCGTCTATCCCATGCGTGTGGTCTCCCGCCGGACCGGCTTGAGCGCCGACCTGATTCGAGCGTGGGAGAAGCGCTATCAAGCCATCACGCCGGACCGCACCGACGGCAACGCGCGGCGCTACTCGCACGCCGAGATCCAGCGTCTGGAGCTGCTGCGCGACGTGGTGGCCCTCGGCCACACCATCAGCGACGTGGCCGCGCTGCCCAACGAGACCCTCGCCGCGCTCCTGTCGGAGGAGGCGCCCAGCGCGCAGGACACCGCCACCGAGGAGACGCTGGCGGCCTACGTGGCGGCCATCGAGGCGTGGGATCTGCGCGAGTCGCAGTCCATCTTGTCGCGGGCGGCATCGCTCCGCCCCCCCGACGCGCTGGCCCTCGAGGTGCTGTCCCCCATCTTGCGGGCGGTGGGCGACGGATGGGAGCAAGGGCGCCTGAGCGTCACGCAAGAGCACGCCGCCAGCGCCCAGGTGCGCGGCCTACTCGCCACCCTGCTGCAGACCATCGCGGTGGACCGCGGGGCGCCGAAGCTGTTGGTGGCGGCCCCCGAAGGACACGAGCACGAGCTGGGCGGCCTGATGGCGGCCGTGCTCGGCGCCCAAGTGGGCGTGGCCCCGGTCTACTTGGGCGGCAACGTCCCGCTCCACGAGCTGGAGTCCACCCTGCAGCGCACTGGCGCCGAGGTGGTGCTGCTGGCCGTCTCGCGCGCCATCGACGGCGCCGAGGTCACGCGCCTGCGCGCCGCGGTGGAGGTGCTCACGCGCCACGCGAGCGTGTGGGTCGGCTGCCCGCCAGGGCACGCGCTCGAGACGCTCACGGAGCTCGCGCGGGTGCGGGTGCTCACGTCGCTGCCGGCGTTCCAGACGGCGGCGCTGCACCTGGCGCGGCGGCCGTAGGGAACTTCAGGCCTTCCACCGCGTAGCAAACCCGCGCAGCAGCCCGGTCAGCGCCTTCGCCTTGGCCCCCGGCCCTGCCCCGCCGCGCAGCGTGGCCAGCGACCGACCCACCGCCTCCAAGCCAGGCGTGTAGGGGTGCCACCACATTTCCTGCGCGGCCCTGCGCGCATCCACCACCACCGCGCGCGGCCGCGTCAGCACATCCAAGGTGTGCGACGAGTTCGTCACGCCGTAGCCGCTCTCGCCGGTGCCGCTCCACGGCAGCGCGGGGATGGCGCCGGTGAAGCCGTGGTTGTTGACCACCACGGTGCCGGCGCGCAGCTCGCGCGCCACGCGCTCGCCCCGCGCAAGGTCGCGGGTCCACACGCTGGCGGTCAGGCCGAAGCGCGAGTCGTTGGCAGCGTCCACGGCCGCGCGCTCGCTCGCCACCGCCACCACGGGCACCAGCGGACCGAAGGTCTCTTCCGCCATGGGCTCGGAGTCGTTGGGCAGGTCGCCCATGACCGTGGGCGGGAACCAGCGGCCCGGGCGGTCCAGGCGCTCGCCGCCGCACAGGATCTCGCCGCCGGCAGCGCGCGCCGCGGCCACGTGCCCTTCCACCACGGCCAGCTGGGCGTCGGTGGTGAGCGGGCCGTAGTCCACGCCGGGGCGCAGCTCGTTGCAGAGCTCCACCAGGCGCTTGCGCAGCGGAGCAGCCACGGCGCCCACCGCGTACACGCGCTCGATGCCGGCGCAGTTCTGACCCGAGTTGGCCATGGCGCCCCACAGGATGCCGCGCGCCGCGCGCTCCACGTCGGCGTCTTCCAGCACGATGGCGGCGTCCTTGCCGCCCAGCTCGAGCCCGGCGGGGATCAACCGCGCCGCCGCCGCCGCCGCCACCTTGCGGCCGGTGCGCACGCTGCCGGTGAAGACCACCGCGTCCACGCCCGCGTCGATGAGTGCCGCGCCCACGTCGCCGCCGCCCTGCACCATGACCACCAGGTCGGGGCCCAGCGCCTCGTGCGCGGCCGCTTCGATCGACGCGGCGCAGCGGGGCGTGAACTCCGACGGCTTCATGACCACGCCGTTGCCGGCCAGCAGCGCGGGGAACAGCGTGCGCAGCGGGATGGCCACCGGGAAGTTCCACGGCGTGATCAGGCCGATGACGCCTCGCGGCACGCGCTCGATCACGGCGCGCTTGCCCGGGTAGTTCACCGGGTCGAGGCTGGGCTCGTGCGGCGCCAGGTGCGCGGGACCTTCGTCGCACCAGTAGGCGGCCAGGTCGGCCGTGGACACCACCTCGTGCAGCCACGCCTCGGCCGCGGGCTTGCCGGCCTCTTCGCCGAGCACGGTCACCAGTTCTTCGCCGCGCGCCAGGATGGCGTCTCGAAACCGCCGCAGCAGACCGGCGCGCTCCAGCACGGTCTTGCGCGCGAAGACGGCCTGCGCCGCGCGCACGCGCGACACGATGCCCGGCAGCGCCTCCACGGAGGTGGCCTCCACGATGGAGAGGGGCTGGCCGTCGCGCGGCGAGGTGCCGTGGATCTGGCCGTCGTAGATGAGAGGCAGGGTCATGGTGTGCGTGCCGTGGTGAAGGTCTTGCGGTAGCGGCCGTCGCCGAGATCCTCGGCGCGTCCGAGCGCGTGAAGGTGGATCAAGTGGGCCTCGAGCGCCCGTGCGGCCAGCGGCCACAGCATGCGCGGCGTGTCGGCATACGCGCGCGGCACCAGGTCCACCGGGGTGCCCTCGCCTGCGTCGTCGAGCGCCTTGGCCACCTGCTCTTCCCGCGCCAGGCGGTGCGTCACGTAGTGGTTCAGGCACGCCTCGGGGTTCACGATGACGCCGCCGTGCGCGGGCAGCAGGCACGACGCGCCCAACGCCTTCATGCGCGCGAGGCTCTCGAGGTACAGCCCCATGTCGCCGTCGTGCTTCTCCACCAGGATGGAGCCCACCCCCGCGATCATGTCGCCCGCGATGAGCGCCCGCGAGCTCGGCTCGAAGAAGCAGAGGTGGCCCCAGGCGTGCCCGGGCGTGTGCACGCACTCGAGCGTGAGCATCGTGCCGTCGTCGTCGAGCATGAGCTCGATGCGCTGACCGTCTTCCAGCAGCGCGTCGAAGTACACCTCTCCTTCGAGCGCCTCGGCCGTCTTCGCGTGGCCCCACAGCGGCAGCCCCAAGCGCTCTTGCAGCGCGACGGCGCCGCCGATGTGGTCCGGGTGGTGGTGCGTGGCGCAGATGGCCAGCACGTGCGTGCCGTCTGCCTCCGCCTCTTCCACCCACTCGCAGATGGCGTCGAGCTCGTCTTCGAATGGCGTGGCGGGCTCGATGAGCACCGCCGTGCTGCCTCCCACCAGGAACATGTTGGTGTGCGCCGCGGGCGGCAGCGTGGGGCTGCGCACCGGCCGCATGCGGATGCCGGGCGCTGGCTCCTGCGCGTCCTCGGCGTCCAGCGGCAGGTGGTCCAGCTGGTGGGCCTCGGCGCGCCTCAGCAACGCAGGCACGAAGTCGGCGAGCGCGATGTCTCCCGTGCGCCAGCGCGCGAGGTAGTGGCTCACCGACCCCGCGCCCGCTTCACGCGCCTCGCTTTCATCCAAGGCGAGACCGTAGACCCAGGCCTCGTCGCGCAGGGCATCGCCGCGCGCGCGCCGCACCGCCAGCCGCTCCACGCGAGCCGTGTGCCAGGCCAGCTCGAGGTCGTTGAACAGCGCAGCTCCGAGCGCCACGTCCGACGCGAAGGTCTCGCGCAGCAGCTGACGCTCCCCGTCGCCAGGCAGGAAGTCGCCCTCGGCCACCAGCAGCCAGGTGCTCATGAACAGCCCGCGCAGCGCCGCCACGGCACCCGCCCCTGCCTGCCCGGGTTCTCCCCGGCGCGGCGCGAGGGCGTCGCTCGCGTGCACCGTGACGCCCGGCAGACCGAAGCCCGTGCCCCAGTGCAGCCCCGGGTGCTCGCCCTCCACCAAGACCACCTCCGCAGACGGACCGAGGTGGTGCGCCAGCAACAGCGCGCGGGTCACGACTGTTCGCGGCGCAGCTGGGGGACCTTGGGCGCCGCAGGCACGCTGACCTCAACCGAGGCGGGAGCGACCTTGGCCGCGAGGGCCGTCGGCGCGGTGGCGAAGTCCTCCGGATAGAGGCTCGGGCGCTTCTCGGGCGTGACCGAGTCCGTGCGGCCCTCGGGCAGCTTGGCCGGGTCCGGGATGAGCTTCAGGCACTCGCGCGTGATGGCCTTGAGCGTGTCGAAGACGCCCACGCCCTCCACGGCCGACGCCTCGAACTCGGGCACGCCGGCCGGGATGCCCAGCTCCTCGCGCAGCTCCGGGATGGGCGTGACCCCCGGCAGGTCGCGCTTGTTGTACTGCACCACCATGGGCATGCGGTCGGGGTCGTCGCCCTGCAGCCGCAGGTTGTCCCACAGGTTGCGGATGCTCTCGTGGTTGGCCTCCATGCGCCCAGGCTGGCTGTCCACCACGAACACGATGCCGTCCACGTTGCGCAGCACGAGCTGGCGCGTGGTGTCGAGCGCGATCTGCCCCGGCACGGTGCACAGGTGCAGGCGCACGCGGTAGTCGCGGAACAGCCCCAGCTCCATGGGCAGCAGGTCGAAGAAGAGCGTGCGCTCCGCTTCCGTCATCAGTGAGATGAGCTTGCCGCGGTGGTCTGCCCGGCTGTGGCTGTGGATGTGCGACAGGTTGGTGGTCTTGCCGCCAAGGCCCGGCCCGTAGTACACGAGCTTGAGCTGGAGTTCGCGGCGACCGTGGGAGACCAGAGGCACTCGGGGAGTGTACCGTGCCTCCGCGCGGACTTACACTGTGAAGGCGACATCGGATGACACTTCGGCGCCCGGCCCCGCTGCCAGGACGGAACGAGCCGGATGTGCCCGCCCCGGTTGACACCCCGAATAGTCTGGTTAATGTGGCGCTCCCTATCAGCAGTCTCCCTGCGTGAGTGCTAAGCAAGAGCTGGTCATCGCGCGCGGGAGCTGGCCACTCCATCAAAGTTTCGGAGGTAATTTCATGGGCGTACGTCCTTTGTATGACCGCGTGCTCGTCAAGCGCGTGGAGGAAGAGACCAAGACCGCCGGGGGTATCTACATCCCGGCCACGGCCACCGAGAAGCCCCAGCGCGGCAAGGTCATCGCCGTCGGCGGCGGCAAGCTGCTGGACAGCGGCGAGGTTCGTGCCCTCGATGTCAAGAAGGGGGACACGGTCCTCTTCGCCAAGTACTCGGGCACCGAAGTGAAGATCGACGGTGACGACCATCTCATCCTGCGCGAGGACGACATCCTCGGCGTCATCGTCAAAAGCTGAGCGGAGACACCATGGCTGCCAAAGAAATCCTCTATGATGCAACCGCGCGCGAGCGCATCCTGGCCGGCGTCAACGCCCTCGCCAACACCGTCAAGGTGACCCTCGGCCCCAAGGGCCGTAACGTGGTCATCGAGAAGAGCTTCGGCTCCCCGACGATCACCAAGGACGGCGTCACCGTCGCCAAGGAGATCGAGCTCAAGGACAAGTTCGAGAACATGGGCGCCCAGATGGTGCGCGAAGTGGCGAGCAAGACGTCCGACGTGGCCGGTGACGGCACCACGACGGCCACCGTCCTCGCCCAAGCCATCTTCTTCGAAGGCGTGAAGATGGTCGCCGCGGGTCACAACCCCATGGAGATCCGTCGCGGCATCGAGGCCGGCGTGGCCCACGTCGTGAAGAACCTCGAGAAGCTGTCGCAGCCCACCAAGGATCCGAAGGAGATCGCCCAGGTCGGCACCATCAGCGCCAACGGCGACAAGGCCATCGGCGACATCATCGCGAAGGCCATGGAGAAGGTCGGCCGCGAGGGCGTCATCACGGTGGAAGAGGCCAAGGGCCTCGAGACCGAGCTCGAGATCGTCGAGGGCATGCAGTTCGACCGCGGCTACCTGTCGCCGTACTTCGTGACCGACAGCGAGCGCATGGTGGCGGAGTTCGAGGACGTCTACCTGCTCATCTGCGAGAAGAAGATCGGCAGCATGAAGGACTTGCTGCCGGTGCTCGAGGCCGTGGCGCGTCAGCAGAAGCCGCTCCTCATCATCGCCGAGGACATCGAGGGCGAGGCACTCGCCACGCTCGTCGTGAACCGTCTGCGCGGCACGCTGCAGTGCGTCGCCGTGAAGGCGCCGGGCTTCGGTGACCGCCGCAAGGCCATGCTCCAGGACATCGCCATCCTCACCGGCGGCAGCGTCGTGAGCGAGGAGCTCGGCATCAAGCTCGAGAACGTGGCCGTGACCGACCTGGGCAAGGCCAAGCGCATCACCATCGACAAGGACAACACGGTCATCGTCGACGGTGGCGGCAAGAAGGCCGACATCAAGGGCCGCATCGAGACCATCCGCCGTCAGGTGGAAGAGACCACCAGCGACTACGACCGTGAGAAGCTCCAGGAGCGCCTCGCGAAGCTGGTCGGCGGCGTGGCCGTCATCAAGGTGGGCGCGGCGACCGAGGTGGAGATGAAGGAGAAGAAGGCCCGCGTCGAAGACGCGCTCCACGCGACTCGCGCGGCCAGCGAAGAGGGCATCGTGCCGGGCGGCGGCGTGGCTCTGATCCGCGCGCAGAAGGGGCTCGACAAGCTCGACGTCTCCGACGCGCAGCGCATCGGCGTCAACATCCTGTCGCGCGCCATCGAGGAACCCCTCCGCCAGATCTCGGCGAACTGCGGCCTCGAGGGCAGCATCGTCGTGAACGAGGTCCGCAAGGGCAAGGGCGCGTACGGCTTCAACGCCGCCACCGAGGAGTACATGGACCTGGTCGCCGCCGGCGTCATCGACCCCACCAAGGTCGTGCGCACCGCGCTCCAGAACGCCGCGTCGGTCTCCGGCGTGCTGCTCACCACCGAGTGTCTCATCGCCGAGGCTCCCAAGCCCGAGGCGAAGGACGACCACAGCGGTCACGGCCACGGCCACTGACGCGAGCCCGCAGCCTGCTTCGGTGGGCTGATGGGAACAGAGAAGGCGCGGTCCGCATCCCAGCGGGTCGCGCCTTCGCGCTTCCGTCTGAGCGGGCTACCGTGCGGGCTAGAAGCCCAGGTTCACTGTCCCCAGCACGCGGCGATCCACGCGCTGCCCGAGCGGGTGCTCGCGGTGGCGCGGATCCACCAAGTTGGTGCCCACCACCCCCAGCTGCAGGCGCCCGTCCAGCAGGCGGTAGCCCACACGCGCGTTGAGCACCGCGTAGGCCGGCAGGGGGAACCGCCCGAAGCTCGCGCCCGACTCGGCATCGGGGATGGTCTCCACCCACAGTTGCGAGCTCACCCAGTGGAAGTCCACGCCGAGGTCGAGGCCGAACGGCGCACGGTACTGCGCGCCCAGGTTGAGCTTGTGCCGGCTGGTGCGCTGGTCGTCCTCACGCCCGAGCGAAGGCACGCCGCTCACCACGCGCGTGTCGTGCAGGCTGTAGTTCCCGTACACGTCGAGGCCACGCACGGGGAAGACGCGCACTCCCAGCTCGGCGCCCAGCTGCATGAAGCGCGCAGACTCGTTCTGATTGCGCACCTGGCCTACGCTGAAGGCCGCGATGTCGTCGGCATACGCGGTGACCCCGCTGCCGTAGTCCCCCAGCGTGTAGGCGCTCACCTCGCTCGACACGATGGCGTCGTCCACCAGGTTCAGGTACGCGGTGACCTCGAGCGCGAAGTAGTCGGAGTCCTGGTTGCGGTAGCCCACCTCGGTGGTGAGCATGCGCTCCGGCGCGAGGCGCTTACTGCCCAGCGACAGCGCCGACACGCCGCGCAGGCCCGGCACGGACACCGGCAGGTCCACGTAGGACTCGAGGAACGTGGGGCTGCGGAACGCGAGCCCGAAGGTGCCGCGCAGCGACGAGCGCTCCGTGGGCTGATAGGCCAGCGCCAGGCGCGGGCTGTATTGGATGCGGTCGAGCAGCGGGTGGCTGTCCAGGCGGAAGTTCACGACGGCCTGGAGATCGCTGCGCAGCTGCAGCGTGTCGGTGAGGTACGCGGCGAAGTGGTTCTGTGTGTGGTCGTCGCTCAGCCAGTTCCACTCGATGGACTTCCACCGGTAGCTCACGCCCACGGCGGCGTTGTGGTCCACACCCAGGTGGAACTGCGTGCGGTAGTTCACGTCGGCGTCGACGATGTGCGTCTCGAGGTCGCGCGTGACCAGCGGGATGGCGGCCGGCGGTTCTACGGCGAGCTCGGCGTCGGCCGTCTCCATGTTCCAGAACACGCGCGCCGTGATGCCCACAGGCGTGGTGAGCGTGACGTAGGTCTGCGCGAAGATGAACTCGTCGATGAACAGCTGACGCAGGCGCCCGATGCCGTACTGGCTGAGGCGGTTGAGGCTGACGCCCGTGCCGGCCTCGAGCGCCACTCCGCGGCCCAGGTTGAGGCGCGTGTCACCGCGGAACCAGATGCCACGACGCCCGAGCGAGGGGTCGCGGCTGGGCAGCACCTGGTCCACGCGCGCCGGGTCGGCCTCCAGCTCGTACTGGTCAGCGCGGGCTTAGCCGCCCGCCACGCGGAACGACGCGATGGACTGGCGCCCGTGGGCCACCGTCTCGGTGCGCAGGGTGCCGTGCGAGCCCGCGGTCATGGAGACGTGCGAGCCGCCCTCGCCCGGCGCGCGCGTGATGATGTTGATTAGCCCCGAGAACGCATCGGCGCCATAGACCGCCGACGCGGCGCCGCGGATGATCTCGATGCGCTCGATGTCGTCGAGGCCCACCGGCAGCACGTTCCAGAAGGTGCTGCCCAGTGAGTCGATGTACACGGAGCGGCCGTCGATGAAGACCAGCACCTTGTTGGACTGGCGCTGGTTGAGGCCACGAATGGACACCTGCTGGTCGCCCGGGCTGAGCGCCATGACCTCCACGCCCACCGCGCGGCGCAGCACCTCGGCCAGTGTCTGCAACCCGCTCATGCGGATGTCCTGCGCGGTGATGATGGTGGTGGAGCTGGGCGCCGAGACGGCCGACTCCACGAAGCGCGACGCGGACACCACCTGCTCTTCGTAGACGCCCTGGTTGCGGGCCTCGCTCGGCAGGTCGGTGACGCGCTCGGGGGTGCGCTCGGTGGCGGCCTCGCTGCTCTCGGTGGGCGTGGCCTGCTCGTGCTCGGGCATGGCCTGGCTCTCGTTCTCCCGCTCGCGTGCCTGCTCGTCCAGGATCTCCTGCATGCTGGCGATGAACTCGCTCACCTCGGCCGCGTCGGCCGGGTCCCACTCGAGGTAGCGCTCGAAGGCGTCGATGCTCTCGCGGTACAGCCCCAGCTCGGCGTAGGCCCGCGCGATGTTGTAGATGACGTGCGGGTGCGGGAGGATCTCGTAGGCCTCTTCGAGCAGCGCGATGCCCTGCGCATCACCGCGCTCCACCAGCGTCATGCCCTCGCGGAACAAGCGGCGCGCCTCGGTGCGCTCGTCGGCGTGCGCCACCGGCACCGCGGTGAGCAGCGCGCCCGTGAGCGCCAGCAGCCACGCGAGGCGCCGCGGCCGCGACGCACGGTCGCTAGTCGGTGGGCAGCACGCGGAAGAGGCGCACGGATTCACCCGGCGAAGCTACCACAGGGTAGCGGTGCGAGGTGTCGCCCACCCGGAGCTCCACCACGTGCCGGCCCGGCGTGACCACCAGCCCGCGGATGGGCGTGCGCCTGCCGGTGTCCACTCCGTCGAGGAAGACGCGCGCCGCGGGGATGGTGTTGATGTCCAGCGTGGTGGCGCCACCGGCGGCGGGCGCGGTGGTGGTGCTGTCGGCCGTGTCGTCGCCAGGAGCGCGCGCCTCACGTGTGCGGCGCGCCACTACGGTCTCGCTGCCGTTGGTGGGAGCAACGTCTCCCTGCGGGTGGTCGCCCTGGGCCGACTGACCGGCTGCGGTAGCGTCCGTGGCGTCCTCTGCGGGTGGCGTGGTCCCATGGGCTGCCGCCGGCGACTCGCCCTCGAGAGGCCCGGGCGCCTGCGTGGCACCGCCAGCCTGGGCGGGCGGCGCGGGCGGAGGGGTGATGGCCGGCTGCTGTGCCGCAGGCCGCCTGGCCAGCACGATGGCTACCAAGATGATGACCAGGCCCAGCGCCGCGGCCCAGAACCAGATGGGCGCACCCCAGAGCGTGCTGGGGATTCCGCGGCGCCGTGCGGGGCTCAGCGGGCGGCCTGGCAGCGTCTCGAGCGCCGAAGCGGGCGGCGTGTCCAGCGCCGAGAACGGAGCCGGCTGAGGTGCCCCGGGCTTCAGCGAGTCCGACACCAGCACCGTCACGCCAGCCAGCTCGAGCGGGGACGCGGCGATGGTGGTGGGCGCGTCGTCGTCGTCGAAGACCGGCTTGCCCATTACGGTGGGGTCGTCGTCCGTGGCCTCCATGCGGAAGCCCAGCGCGTCGTCGCTCTGGTCGGACGGCGTGGGCCGGTGGCGCGGCTTGGCGAGCGCGTCCTCCACCACGATCAAGCGACGCAGCGTGCGCTGGGCTTCGCCCGGGTCACGCACACAGGCCAGGAGCGCCACCCGCATGGCCTCGGCGTCGGCGAAGCGCTCGCGCGGGTCCACCCGCAGGGCCCGCGCGATGACCGCGTCCAGCTCGGGGGAGACGGCCGGCCGGAGCTCTGCGGGGTGCTGCCGATGCAGCCCGCGCGAGACCTTGTCCACGCACTCGATGAACGAGGTGCCGCTGACCACTGGGCGCCCCGTGAGCAGCTCGTACGCGCTGGCCGCCAGCGAGTAGAGGTCCGTGCGCTGGTCCACGCTCTTGAAGTCCGCGAAGTGCTCGGGGCTCATGTAGGTGAGCGTGCCCAGCACCACGCCCGTCTTGGTGAGCGTCTCGTGCCCGGCCCCGGACGAGTCCCCGAGGATGGCCTTGGCCAGCCCGAAGTCCAGGATCTTGGTCTGGAAGCCGTCGCCCACGCGCGCCACGAAGAGGTTCGCGGGCTTGAGGTCACGGTGCAGGATGCCCTTCCCGTGCGCGTAGTGGAGCGCGTCCAGGCACTCGGCGATGCAGTGCACCACCACCTCGATGGGCAGCGGCCCCACGGCCTGCAGCAGCTCGCGCAGCGAGAACCCCGAGAGCAGCTCCATCTCGAGATAGGGCCCCAGCACGGCGTCCTCACCGAAGTCGCGCACCTCCACGATTCCGGGGTGCTCGAGGCCAGCCGCCTTCTGCGCCTCGAGGCGGAAGCGCGCCATGTACTCGCGGTTGTCGAAGTGCCGCGCGTGCATGAGCTTGATGGCCACGTCGCGGTCGAGGTGCAGGTGCCGCGCGCGGTACACCGTGCCCATGCCGCCCGACGCCACCGCACCCAGGATCTGGTACTTGTCGGCGACGAGCGTGCCTTGCAGCGTCGAGGCGCCGGGTTCGACCGGATCGTGGGCCATTCGCCCGCGAGCCTATCACCTCCCGGGGTGCGGTTAGAAGCGCGCCAGCTGAGTGAGCAGCTCACCGAGGCGCTGCGCCGTGGCGGGGTCGCCGCTGGCCGTGGCCGACGAGAGCAGGCCCTCGAGGGTGAGGCTGGCGTCCTGCACCACCGCTCGCAGGCTCGAAACGTCGCGCGCAGCCGACTTGGCGCGGGCCTCGGCGGCCTCCAGCTCGGCGTCACGAGCCCGCAGCCGTGTGCTCAGCTCGGTGAGATCGGGAGCGGCCTCGGTGCTGCGCTCCAGCTGCTCGGCCCGGCGCTGTGCCGCCATTCGGCTGCTGCGCTCGTTGTGCAGCTCCTCGCTCAGCCGCGCGGCGCGCTCCTCCAGCTCCAGCATGGCGCGCTTGGTGGACTCCTCGTCCGACGCCACCGGGGAGGCGCCCGCCAGGCGCCGGTCCAGCGCGCGGATGCGGTCATCGCGCTCCTCGAGCTGGGCGGTGAGCGAGCGCATCAGCGTCTCCTGCCCGGAGAGCTCGCTCTCGAGGGTCTGCAGGCGCTCGAGGTAGGCGGCCACGGCCTCTTGGGCCTCGCTG
Organism: Sandaracinaceae bacterium; assembly: GCA_016706685.1. NCBI lineage: Bacteria > Pseudomonadati > Myxococcota > Polyangiales > Sandaracinaceae > Sandaracinaceae bacterium. The sequence goes on from JADJJE010000011.1 coordinate 39,008, forward strand.
CCACTCGGCGTGGGGAGGCGCCCGTCCAGTCCGTCGTCGTCGCTCGGGGCCTCGATGCCCACGGCGGTGGTGGTGCGCGGCTGGCTACCGGCGAAGCTCGCGCCGGCCAAGATGGCGTGCGTCTCGCGCAACGCCAAGCGCGCTTCGTCACGAGCCTGGATGGCCTGCGCCACGCGGCCCAGGAGCACGTCGCGCTCGGCCTTGAGCGCCTCGCTCGCGTCCGACGCCGCCGCCAGCTTCTTGGCCTCGCCGCGCGCTGCCAGCAGCTCTTGGAGGGCCGCCTCGGCTGCCGCCTTGGCCTCGTCGCGCGCGCGCTCCAGCGCCTGGATGCGACTGGGCTCGACCACGCTCTTGGACAGCGTCTCCACCTCGCGCTGCAGCGCGTCGCGCTCGTCCACGGCCGCCGAGGCCGCCAGCAGCGCCTCGCGCATGCGCTCGTTCTCGTCGCGCAGGCGGTGGGCGTCGGACTCGCTGGTGCGCGCCACGCCCTCGTTGTCGCTCAGCTCGAGCTGCAGGCGCGTGATGAGGCCGTCTTTGAGACCCAGCTGCGTGCGCATGCCGTCGATGGCGTCGTTCGCGGCGCGCAGGCGAGCGGTGAGCTCTGCCTCGAGCTCGGCGTTGCCCGTCACGGGAACGGGCACTGGCACGCTGACCACGGGCGCAGGGGCCGAGGCGGCCAGGGGCGCCGCGCTGCGCAGGGTGGCCAGGGCTCGCTCGCGCTCGTCCAGGCGGAAGCGGAGCCCCGTGACCTCACCCGTGAGCGCGCGCAGACGGCCCTCGAAGGGCGCGCCTTCGGCCAGGTCGCGCGCTGCGCCGAGCTGCAGCGAAAGCGCCGAGACGCGCTGCGACAGGTGCGCCTCGCTGCGCTCCAGCTTCGAGATGTGCTCGCGCACCTCGTCCGGCAGAGCCACCGGCTCCCGCTCGGCGCTGCGGGCGCGGATGAGCTCGAACTCGAAGCGCTCGCGCAGCTGGCCAATCTCGGCCTGCAGACGGCGCTCACGCTCGTGGGCATCGGCTGTGTCCGCTTCGGCCAGCGCTAGGAGCGCGCGGGCGCTCTCGTGGAGCTCGCTCACCTCGGCGACGCGGGCGCGCAGGCCACGCACACGCCCCAGCAGCTCGGCCTCCACCAGCTCGAGCGCGGCGGCTCGCTCGTTGGCGGCGCTGTCTAGCGCGATGCGCAGCGCGTCGTTCTCGAAGCGCGCGGCGTCCAGCTCGGCTGCCAGCTTGGCATGCTGGAGCGGCGTGGGCAGGTCCGAGGGGCGCTCCACCACCGCGAGCGGGGCCGGCACGGTGAACGGCGCGGCGACCGGCAGCGCGCCCGAAGGCCCGTCCGTCCGTTCGCGGGCCAGCTCACGCCGCAGGCGCGCCGCTTCTTCCACGGCGTCGCGCACCAGCGTGCCGCGGCGCTCCACTTCCTGCTCGAGCGCAGCGGCCCGGCGGCCCACCTCGCGCAGGCGCTCCTCGATGGCGTCGTAGGCGTCGCCGCCGTCCGCACCCGGCGCGGGCTCTGGCGTGGCCGTGATGCGCGCCAGCTGCTCGCGCAGGGCGTCCAGCTGGTCCTCGGCGCGTGCCAGAGAGGCGTCGCGGGCGGCGAGCGCACGCTCCACCTCTTCGGCGTAGTCTTCGGAGGCCTCGAGCTGCTCGCGTAGCTCGGCGAGATCTTCGACGTCCTCGGCATCGGGGCCGCCCAGGTCGTCTTCGTCTTCGTCGTCCTCGCGGTCGTCATCGCGAGCGTCGAGGCGATCTTCTTCGCCCGCAAAAGCGCTGACGCCCGCGCCGAGACCAGCGGTCTGCACCACCAAGTAGCCCGGCAGGCGATCGCGCTCGGAACCCACCACGGCGATGAAGCGCGCGAGGGGCGGCGTGTCGGTGAGCAAACCAGCGTCCACGGCGGCGCCCTGCACCTCGCCCGCGCCCAGCTCGGCCACGGTGTCGCCCACGAAGCCGGACTGACCGAACCAGCGGCCCGCCCCGAACACGTCGCGCACGCAGTCCTGCACGAACTCCGGCTCGAGCCCGCTGTGCGTGTCGGTCACCAGCACCAAGAGGCCGTCTCCCACCAGCCGCTCGAGCCGCTCGAGAGCCTGGCGCAGGTTCCGGAAGACCCCCAGCTCGGTCACCACCGCCACGTCGTACGGATCGCTCGGCGGCCCATCTGCAAAGGGGCGAATGAGCAGCTCGCCGCGCGTGTCGTCGCCCTCGTCCGAGTCGTCGAAGATGGCGTCTTCGCGCGTGTCCAGCACGACCACGCGCTCGGCGCGCTCCGCGAGGGCTGCCGGGCCGCGGCTGCGCGCGTCACCCACCCAGAGGACGCGCTGGCCATCGGCCGCGTCGTCTACCAGCGCCGCAAGGAAGAGGTCGCGGTCGGGAGAAGCATTCGTTCGGGTCATGGGAGGTCGATTCGGTCCAGCAGATAGCTCAAGAGGAGCGCGACTATACGTGTGCGTGTGATCCCCGGTCAACGCGGACTCCCCGATGCCGCGAAAGCGAGGAGTGTCGGGATCCTGGCGCGGCTCCGCGCTATGGTGCCGCGGTGACGACCGCCCCCGGCGACCTCGAGGCCTATCTGCGACGCGTGCGCTTTCGCGCGGGGTCGCTCGTGGTGCTGCGGGCCGTGGGGGTGGGCCTGGCCGCCGGGGCGCTGGCGCTGGCGCTGGCCGCGCTGGGCCTCGGTCCCCTGCCCCAGCCGCTGGTCGCCATCCTGGCCGTGGTGGCCAGCGTGCTCATGGGCGCCGCGCTGGCGGTGCGAGAGCTGCGGCGCACCCGGGCGCTCCGCGGGGCGGGGGCCACCCAGCTCTTCGCGCACCTCTCGCCGCAGCTGGCGTCACGCGCCAAGAGCGTGCTCGAGCTGACCGCGGCGCCCCCCGGAGCCAGCCTGGACCTGGTGCGGGCGCATCGCGCCGGGGTGGAGCGCGACCTGCGGGCGCTGCCCCTGGGCGCAGTCACCCCGCTGGGCACCTGGCTGCCAGTGCGGCTCCTGGCGGGGGTCCTGCTGGTCATGCTGGCGTCCGGGCTCACCCTGCAGACCTCGCGCGGCCGGGCGGGCGCCTATGCGCTCATCCACGCGTTCGACCAGCACGAGCCGGGGGCGCGGCGGGCGGATCTGGTCGCCGAGACACAGGCCACCCTGCGCTTTCCGGCGTATCGCGCGCGCCCCGCCGAGACACACCCGGGCGCCGACGCCCTGCAGCTGCCGCATGGCACCACGGTCACCTATCGGGTGCGATTCCACAGCGAGCCCAGCCGCGCCGCGCTGCGCCTGCCCAGCGGTGAGGCGCGCCTCACGCCTGCGGTGGACCCGCCCAGCGACGGCCTCTGGTACACGGCCGAGTTCGTGGCCAGCACCTCGGGGGCTGTGGAGATCGCCATCCAGCCCTCGGAGGGCGACGAGTGGGCCGCCGACCGACGCGCTCGCACCCTGCGCGTGCTGCCCGACGCCGAGCCCGTGGCCAGCCTGGCCGGCCCCGAGGGTGGCGCAGACCTCCCGCTGGATCTGCCCACGCGCATCGGCTACGCGGCCACGGATGACGTGGGTGTGGTGGAGGTGGCCCTCATCATCGCCCGCCCGGACGGCACCGAAGAGCGGCGTGTGCTCTCGCGCAACCCCGCCAACCAGGCGCTCCCGCTGGTGCAGGGCAGCGCGGAGATCCTGCCCATCGACCTGGGCGCCCAGCCCGGCGACCGCTTGACGCTCACGCTCGAAGCGCAGGACGGCGACGTGCTGACCGGCCCCCACCTCACGCGCTCGGCCCCGCTGGCGCTGCGCGTGGCCTCGGCTGGGACACGCCGAGAAGAGCTGCTGGCGGGGCTCGAGGCGCTCTTCACGGCGGCCCTCGATACCCTGGCAGAGCGGCTGGAGGTGCCCTTGCTGCGCCCCGACCGGAGCGATGCCACTGACCTCGCGCGCCACGACCACCTGGCCCAGCTGGAGCGTGGCTTGCTCAGCGCGCTCCGCACCTACGTGATGGCCCAACCCGACACGGGCAGCGTCTATGCGGGCCACGCCGCGCGGCTCGAGCGAGGCATGCAGCAAGAGGAGCGCGCCTACCGTGGCCGGGCCGCCGGCGCGCAGCGCGAGCGCCTGGACGCCCAACAGACGGAGCTGCTCGAGACCCTGGTGCTCGCCCTCGACGAGCTGCGCGCGCAGGCCCACCTGGCCGACGCCGCGGAGCTGGCCCGTGAGCTGGTGGCCCTGCGCCGCGAGATCGCGTCGCTGCTGGCCGAGCTGCGGCGGGCCGACACCGCCGAGGCGCGCCAGGCCATCGCCGCCGCCATCGGCCGCGCTCGGGACCGGCTGGCGCAGCTGGCCCAGCGCATCGCGGAGCTGGATCCGAGCGCGGTGCCGTCCGACTTCGCCAACCGCGACGCCGCCACGCAGCAAGAGGCGGCCGATGCGCTGGGCGACCTCGAGCGCGCGCTCGGGGCGGGCGACCTCGACGCCGCGGACCGGCACATGCACGAGCTGGAGCGGCAGATCGACCAGCTGGTGGCGTCACTGGGCCAGGCCGAAGAAGACTACGCGGAGGAACACTTCGGGGCGCGCGACCGGGCCATGGCCGAAGCGCTCGATGCCCTCGAGGGGCTCGAGACCGAGCAGCGCTTGCTGGCCGAGCGCACCGACCGGACTCGCCGAGCGGCGGCGGCGCGGGCCCTCGAGGCGCTGCGGGCGAGCGGCGATCCGGACACTCGGCGCGTGGTGGGCGAGCTGCGGGCGGCGCAGCAGGCGCTGCGCGGCGTGCCGGAGGGAGGCATCGGCATGCGCGACCGGGACACGCTCTCACGGGCGCGCCAGCGGCTGGTGGACGCCGAGGATGCCCTCGCCAACGGCGACCTGGGGGAGGCCCGCCGCATGGTGGCCGAAGCGCGAGCGGACTCGCTGGGCCTGTCGCGTGACCTCGAGCTGTCGGCGCTCATGTTCGGTGGCGCGGGGGGACGCACCGCCGACGCCGCAGCACAGGTGTCGGCCGCCGCGAGACGCATCGCCGCGCTGGAGGGTCAGCTGGACCGCACCATCCCCGACCTGCGGGACCACCTGGCCGCCGACGAGAGCGCCCAGCTGCGTGACGACACCACGCGCCAGCAGACCGCTGAGAGCGCCACCGAGCGGCTGGCGGGCCAGTTCCGTGAAGGTCCAGGCGGCGAGGCCCTGAGCGACGACGCGGCCGCCACGCTCGACACCGTGGGCCAACAGATGCAGGAGGCGCGGCGCTCGCTGCGGCGGCTGGACGCGCTGGGGGCCGGTGCCCGCCAGGCCGAAGCGGCCGAGGCGCTGCGCGAGCTGCGCGAAGAGCTGGAAGAGCAGAGCCGCGGTGGAGGTGGGGGCGGAGGCGGCGGGGCGGGCGGCGGCGGCGGCGGGGGCAACTCCTCCAGCCAGCGCGTGGCCATCCCCACGGCAGAGGACCACGAGGGCCCGCAGGCGTTCCGCCGGCGCGTGCTGGATGCCATGGACCGCCGCGCCCCGGGCGGCTACGAAGACGCCGCCCGCCGCTACTACGAGAGGCTGCTGCGATGAGCGCGCGACGGGACATGCCCAGACATCGCGCGCCGGTGCTGCTGGCCTGGGTGGCGCTGATGTCGCTCTGCCCGGCGCTCACCACGCACGCACAGCCTGGTCGCGCTCGCGGTGCGTCCGCGGTCGAGGCGGGCGAGCGGGCCATCGCCGACCTGCGCGTGGAGGAGGCCGCCGAGCTCGCGCGCACGGCGCTGCGTGAGCGTCCCGATGACTCACGCGCCATCGCGCTCATGGGCGTGGTGGCGTTTCACCAGGGCGACTATGGGTCTGCCGTGAGCCACCTCGAGCGCGCGGGCAACGTGGGCGAGCTGGGTGAGCTGCTGACCACCGTGCGTTCCACCCGAGACCTCCTGGCCCCGTTCGTGAGCGCTCGCTCCTTGGACGACAGGTATCAGGTTTGGCACTCCCCTGGCCCCGATGCCCTGTTGGTCCCCTATGCGCTCGACGCGCTGCAGGCGGCCGACCGCTACATCAGCGGGGTCCTCGGCCACCGTGTTCCAGGCCCGATTCGGCTCGAGATCTACCCCGATGCGCGCAGCCTGGCACAGGTGTCTTCGCTCACGGTGCAAGACATCGAGCGCTCCGGGACCATCGCGCTGTGCAAGTGGGACCGGCTGATGGTGACCTCGCCGCGCGCGCTCCTGCACGGCTACGCGTGGACGGACACCATCTCGCACGAGCTGGTCCACTTGATCCTGGCCCGCGCCAGCCGAGACCGGGCCCCCGTCTGGGTGCAGGAAGGCATCGCCAAGTACTTGGAGGGCGGCTACCGGCGCGGCGCGGGCACCTTCGCGCTCGATGCCGTGAGCCAAGGCATCCTCCACGAGGCCTCCACGGGAGACGCGCTGCTGCCGTTCGAGCGGCTGCACCCGTCCATCGCGCTGTTGCCCTCGCAGCGCGACGCGGCGCTCGCGTTCGCGCAGGTCTCTACATTCGTCCAGGGGTTTCATTCACGCTACGGGAGCCCGGGACTGGTGGACGTCATCCGGCGCATGGCCGCCGACGAAGATGCACGCGAGGCCTTCTCCGCTGCGGCAGGCGCACCCTTCGCTGAGCTCGAGAGCCGCTGGCGGGCCGACGTGCGCGCCCTGCCGAGCCCCACGCGCCCTCGCCTGCTGCCTCGCCGGTTGGTCGCGGCCATGGGCGCCCAAGACGACACCGCCGATGTGGCCGAGCTGGGCGCCGAGGCCCGGCGGCGCCTGCGGTTGGGCGACCTCCTCTACGGTCGTCGCCGCTTCGGTGCCGCAGCCCACGAGTACGCGGCCGCGCTGGTCATCGCCCCGGAGGACCCGGTGGTGGCGGCCCGCTTCGCCCGGTCGGCGCTGGAGAGCGGCCAGGCCGAGCGTGCCGTGGAAGCGCTGCGGCCCGTGGTGGCCACGCACCCCGAATACGCCCCATCCGCAGCGCTCCTGGCCCGTGCCCTCGAAGCCTCTGGCCAGAGCGCCGAGGCCAGCCGAGTCGCGCAGCAGGCCATCCGGCTGAACCCGTTCGACCCGGCCCCCCACTGCGTGCTGAGCACCGCCGGCCCGGAGCGGGAGCGCCCCGCCGAGGCGCAGCGCTGCGCGTCCCTCGGGCGCTGACCCCGCAGCGAGCGGGTTTCCGCCCGGCAGTTTCTCGTTAGATTCAGGTGAAGTCGCCCGTGCTTCGCGGTATGACGACGCAACCGTCCTCATGCCGCAGTCCTCCGCCCTCTCTCAGCCCGAAGCGCCTCCCCTCACCCTCGCCGAGCGCAGCGAGTCCGATGCCGAGCGCATCCTGGCTCTCGGGCGCGCGCGAGCCCGCATCGTGCGTGAGGTCAAGAAGCGCATCGTGGGCCAGGACGAGGCCATCGAGCTCTTGCTCGTCACCCTCTTCGCGAGCGGACACGGGTTGTTCGTGGGCGTCCCCGGCCTGGCCAAGACCCTGCTCATCACCACCCTCGGCGAGGCGCTCTCGCTCGACACCAGCCGCATCCAGTTCACCCCGGACCTCATGCCCTCGGACATCACGGGCACCGACGTGCTCGAAGAGGGCGAGCACGGGAAGCGCACGTTCCGCTTCGTGCGGGGGCCAGTGTTCACGCACATCCTGCTGGCCGACGAGATCAACCGCACCCCCCCCAAGACGCAGGCCGCGTTGCTGCAGGCCATGGCCGAGGGGCGCGTCACCGCGGGCTCGTCCACCTATGCGCTGCCCGCTCCGTTTGCGGTCTTCGCCACGCAGAACCCCATCGAGCAAGAGGGCACCTACCCGCTGCCCGAGGCCCAGCTCGACCGCTTCCTGCTGCAGATCGACGTCCCCTACCCCAGCGAAGAAGACGAGGTCGAGATCGTGCGGCGCACCACCGCGCCTGCGCTCGAGACCCCCGAGCCGGTGCTGGCGCTCGAGGAGATCCTCTCGCTGCAGGCCCTGATTCCTCGCGTGCCCGCCGCCGACCACGTGGTGCGTCACGCGGTGGCCTTGGTGCGCGCCAGCCGCCCGGACTCCCCCAGCGCTCCCGACACCGTGCGGGAGTACGTGTCGTTCGGGGCCGGTCCACGCGCCAGCCAAGCGCTGGTGCTGGGCGCCAAGGCCCGCGCGGCGCTCGACGGCCGCTTTGTAGCCGAGACCACGGACGTGCGCGCCATCGCCAAGGCCGTGCTGCGCCACCGCCTGGTCACCAGCTTCCGCGCGGAGGCGGAGGGCGTCAAACCCGACACCCTGGTCGCGGAGCTGCTCGAGAGCATTCGTCCGTGACCACCGGTGAGGCGATGGCCGAGCGGCGGCCCTTGTCTCCCGAGGTCGCGGCGCGTGCCGCGCTGCTTCAGATCCGTGCGCGAGCGGCGGCGGACGCCCTGCTGGCAGGTCACCACCGCAGCGTGCGTCACGGGGCCAGCGCCGTCTTCGTGGAGCACCGCGAGTATCGCCCCGGAGACGATCCTCGGCGCCTGGACTGGCGTGCCTTCGCGCGCACCGACCGGCCCACCATCCGGCACTTCGAGCACGAGGCCCAGCTGCGCGCCACGCTGGTGTTCGACCGCTCGGGGTCCATGTATTTTGGAGACCCCGCGCAGGACTACCCTCAGGCCGACGGCAGCGCGAGTCCCAGCAAGGCGGCCCATGCGGCCACGCTGCTGGCCGCCATGGCCTATCTCCTCATGCGCCAGGGCGACGCCTTTGGCCTGACCTACGTGGACCAAGCAGCGCAGCGCACGCACCCGCCGCGCGCTCGTCCCGACCACCTCGAAGACATGCTCACCTCGCTGGCGCGCAACGAGCTGGCCCCCGAGCCGGGCGCGGCGGTGCGCGGGACGGACCTGGCCACGGCCTTGGCGCAAGTGGCCGAGGGCACGCACAAGCACGGCGTGGTGGTGCTGGCGAGCGACTTGCTCGATCCCGCGAGCTTGCAGGCCACCGGCCGCGCTCGGCTCCCGTGGAGCGAGCCGCTGGCCCTCATGTCGCGGCGCGGCCAGACCGTGTTGGTGTTGCACGTGCTCACACGCACCGAGCTGGCGCTGGGCGGCGACGAACCCGCACGCTACGAAGGCCTCGAGGGCGAGCCCGCCACCACGGCAGACCCGGCCGATGTCGGGCAGCGCTACCGCGAGCGCGTGGCTCGCTTCTGCGCCGACGCGGAACGATCCGTCGTGGAGGCTGGCGGCCGCTACGTGTTGGCGCGCACGGACGAAGCGCCAACGCTCGCGCTGTCACGCCTCCTCCGCCCAGCCACCCGGGGAGGCCGCTGACGTGGGCTTCGAGGTACCCATCGCGCTGCTGGGCCTGGTCCTGGCCGGGACGCCCATCGCCATCCACCTCATCCGGCAGCGCGACCTCCGCACGCTCGAGCTGCCCACCGTGTCGCTCCTGCGCGCGGCCCAGGCCGAGAGCCGGCGGCGCGTGCGGTTGGCAGACATCCTGTTGCTGGTGCTGCGTGTGCTCGCGCTCGCGCTGCTGCTCGCGTGCCTCGCGCAGCCCTACTCGCTGGCCAGCCTGAGCGCGAGCGCCGAAGACGCCGTGGCGCTCGCCATCGTGCTGGACGACTCCGCCAGCATGGGGGCCGTGCGCGGGCGCGGCACCGTGTTCGACGAGGCACGCACCAGGGCACTCGCGACGCTGGACGAGCTGCCGGCAGGCTCCGAGGTCACGGTGGTGCTGGCCGGCGCCCCGAGCGCGCTCCTGGTGCCGCGCACGGCGAACCTCGACTTTGCGCGGGCCATGCTGAGCGAGGCCGGCCCAGGCGGCACTCGAACGGACCTTGCTGGCGCGCTCCAGCGGGCGCGCCGAGAGCTGGCGCGGGCGGACTCGCTCGACCTGCGGCTGCTGTTGCTCTCGGACTTTCGCGCAGCAGACATCCCGGAGGGGGGACTCCCGCCCCTGCGCGGCGTGCTGCGCGATGACGTGCGCATCGACCCAGACCCTGTGGCCAACGTGGCGCTCCGCGACGTGTTGGTCACGCCCGCGCCCGGAGACCCGGAGCAGCTCATCGTGCAGCTCACGGTGGTGCGCACCCCCACGGACGCGCCCGATCCCACGGATGTGGCGCCGGCCCTCGAGCTGCGAGCGCGCGTCCAGCGGAGCGACGACACGCTCATCATCGAGACCTCGTTCGCGCTCGAGGGCGCTTCGGCGACGGCGCGCCTGACCGTGCCGCGTGGTGCCTCCGGCGACGAACCGGTGAGGATCTCGGTCCATCACGAGACTGACGCGCTGGCCGCCGACAACGTGCGCGTGGTGGACCTGCAGGGTCGAGCCCGCTCCCGCGTCGGTCTGGTGAACGGGGCGCCGCACCCCTCGCCCCACCTGGACGAGCTCACGTTCTTGCGCGCGGCGCTGGACTCGGCGAGCGACGCTGCGACAGGGCTGGACACCGTCCAGCTGGACACCGCCGCCCTCGAAGGCGACGCGCTCGACGACTTGGATGTGGTGGTGCTGGCCAACGTGAGCACGCTCAGCGCCCGGCAAGGGGCGCGGCTCGAGGCCTTCGTGGAGCGCGGCGGTGGCGTGCTCATCACGGGCGGCGACCAGCTCCAGCCCGCGTCGTACACGGCCGCGCTGCCCCACTGTCTCCCGGCGAGGATCGAGCCCCCCACGGACGCACCCGCCGGCGCGCTGACAGGCGAGAGCCCGTTCCTGAGCGTGCCCCTGCCCGGGGTCCAGCGGCGGTTGCTGCTGGCCGCGCTCGAGCACCGCGCCGTCGCGCTGCTGCGCTACCCCGACGGTAGCCCGGCGCTCGCGGGGCGCACGCTGGGCACGGGTCGCTGCGCGTTGCTCACCACCAGCGTGGACCTCGGCTGGGGTGATCTCGCGCTCTCGACCGAGTTCGTGGCTTTGGTAGAGCAGACCCTGAACTGGCTGCTCGGTGCGCGTCGTCCCACCGAGGCGCCCCGAGCGGGAGAGCCCGTCTCGCTGGCGCTGCCCAGCGGCGATCCCGAGGTGGTGGTGACCACACCCACGGGCGTGAGCGTAACGGTTCCCACCCATGGGACGCTCACCGCCACCCGGGCGGCGGGGCGCTACGTGGTGCACGTGGACGGCGAGGCATCCGAGCGGCTGTCCTTCATCGTGGAAGCCGAGGCGGCGGAGTCGGACCTGCGCGGTGCGCCTCCGCTCGACGCCGGTGCAGATGGCCAGGCGGGGGCAGCCCAGCGGGCGCGTCGGCGCTCGTGGGTGCCCACACTGCTGCTGCTGGCCGCGCTCGCGTTGTTGGCCGAGGGCGTGGTGCGCATGCGCCTCCCCCGGCGCGAGGTGGTCGCCGCGTAGCCCAGCATGGGCCGCTCAGCGTGACGAGCCGCGCACGTCGTGGCCCGCCGGCTCACTCCGCTTCGCCAGCTCCAGCAGGCGCGAGCGCTCCGTCAGCACGCGGCGGCTGTAGCTCGTCGACTCACACGTCCCTCCGTTGTACATGCCGAGCCCATCCTCCACGCCGCCACAGCGGCGAATGGCGTTCGCCAGCAGCGCGATGCCCACGCGGAGCACCTCCCCCTGACACGTGTCGGGCGCGCTGCGGCAGCGCCGTCGGTAGGGCTCGCTCTGCACGAACTCCACGTCTCGGCCGGCCCCCTGCGGGTGCAGCTGCACGATGCCCCGCTCCCCCACTCCCCCCTCCGCGAACGGGTTGAGCCCGCTCTCACGCAGCACGACGGCCGCCACCAAGAACGGGTCCACGCCCTGCTCTTGCGAGATGTCCGCGATCAAGCGGGCGTAGAGCGCGATGCGTGCCCGGCAGCCCCCCGGCGCAATGCGGCAGTGGCCCGCATAGGTGCGGCTCCCGTCTGGCGCCTGCCAGATGGTCAGCCGCTCGTCGAAGGCGCGCGCGACCGAGAGCGCCGTGGCCTCCATGGCCTCTTCGCTGGGCGGTCGGGGTTGCGCGCCAGCTCCCGTGGTGGCTGCCCACACGATCACGGCCGCCAGCCCCGCAAAGAGCGGCGGCGTGACAGGGCGAACGCGCGAACGCGGCCGTGAGCTGGGAACAACGAGTCGAGTCATGGCTGAGCCGGTTGGGACTAGGGGTAGATGGCCCATGGCGCCACCCCCTGCCCAACCGAAGAGCCACTTGTGTAACACGGGTTACACAATCACGAGCTAGTCTTCGTCGTCGTCGTCCGACTCGTCGTCATCATCGTCATCGTCGTCCGAGTCGTCGTCATCATCGTCGTCGTCGTCGTCGTCCGACTCGTCGTCGTCGTCATCAGCGCCCTCGTCCGATCCGTCGCCGGAGATGAGCACTTCGTCGTCATCATCGGCGTCGTCATCATCGGCGTCGTCGTCGTCCGAGTCCTCGTCGTCCGAGTCGTCACGGTCCTCGTCGGAGTCGGCGCGCTCGTCCTCGGCGTCCTCGTCCGAGTCATCGGAGTCGTCTGCGGTGGGCGCGGTCAGCAGCTGGTCGTCCGCCACGCTCTCTCCGTCGCCCTCACCGAAGTCGGCGTCGTCCGAGGACGCCCGCTCGCCATCCGAGCCCGCTTCGCTCGAGCCATCGGCCACGCGCGCACCGTCCTCTTGCCCCCCGCCGCGACGGCGCCGCCGCCGGCGACGACGACCACCCGCCGCCCCCTCGCCGGGCTCCTCGCCCTCGCCTGCTGCGCCTTCGTCATCGCTGCCCTCGTCCTCGGCCTTCGGGGCCTCGACCTCGGGCGGCTTCTCGGTGCGCATGACCTCTACCTGGCGCGTCCGCCCGGGGCCCTTGAGGGTGTCCATGAGGTCCGCGTCGATGCCGCTCAGCCGCACCTGGTGCGAGACGATGCCCACACCCACGCGCTCCATCGCCTCGGCCAGCCCGGTACCGTCGAGCAACGCACACGGCGTGGCCTCGGTGATGCTGGCCTCCTCGCGCGCACCGCTGACCACTTGCGCAAGCCCCACCAGCCAGGCCACGCGGGCGTTGCCGTAGTGATGCAAGCTCCCGCGCACGTCCACCACGCGCTCGCGCGTGATGTGCCCCTCGCGGTACACGATGACCGCCAGCGGCAGCTCGTGCGGCCCCTGCCGCAGCGTCCCCGCCAAGTGGAACTCGTTGCGCTGGCTCCCCGGCCGACGCACGGCCCGCAGCCCCAACACCCCTTCGGCGTTAAGCCAGCTGGCCACCAGCTCGAGCAGCCCGGCGTTGGGCAGGTCGCCCATCATGCGCAGGAACCCGCGGCGAACCGCCTCTTGCTGACGCGAGAGCGCGCGACGCAGGTCGGCCTCTGCGCGCAACGCGTCACTGGGCAGCGACCAGTCCGTGAGCTCCACGGCGTCGCCCCACACGCGGAAGCGCGCGCGCTCGCCACGCAGCACCGCTCGGGCGTTGTCCGCACGGATGGCGGCAGCCACCGTGGGCGCCAGCGCCGCAGCGTTGCCGCTCAGACGCCCATCTTCCACCAGCGCCTGGGCAAGCTGCTCGTGAGAGCGCGCCGGCCCTTGGCGGTTCGAGAGCGCGCGCTCGAGCGCGTCCACCAGCCCCACGCCCACGGTCTCTCCGTCGACGGAGTCTCGCTCCCACTCACCCGTGACCTCGCGTCCGGCGCGGACGCGGTCGCCACCACGGTCACGCTCCCGCTCGCGGTCCCCCCCCTGCGGACGGTCTGCCTGACGCTCGGGGCGGTCGCGCCGATTGCGGTTGTTCCGGTCATTGCGGTCACGGCCGCGGTCGTTCCGCTCCGGGCGCGGGCCGTTGTCGCGGCGGGGCTGCTCGGCGACGACCTCTTGCTCGCCCTCGCCCTCGCCATCCTTGCGGCCACGACGGCGGCGGCGGCGCTTACGGTCGCGGCTGTCCGCGTCGCCCTCGGCACCCGCGGTGGAGGAGTCCAGGTTGGCGAGGATCGGCTCGTCGTCGTCCTCCTCTTCCGGGAACACGTCTTGACCCGGCAGCTTCTTCGCGGGCGGACGCGGCGCCTCGGGAGCGCGCGCCTTCACGGGCTCGGCCTTGGCCTCCCCGTTCTCGCCTTCGGTGTCACCCTCCTCGAGATCGACCTCTTGCTCGTCGTCCTCCTCGATGACCTCGGGCTCCGGCAGCTCGAAGTCCTGACCCGACTCGTGCATGGCCGCGTCGATGACGGCCGCGTCGAACTCGCGCAGACCGAACACGCCGGGCTTGACCTTGATGATGGGCGCGTCGCCGCGGTCCTTCTTGACCATGGTCGCGAGGCGCGAGTTCATGGTGATCTCGGGGGACTTGCCGAGATGAGAGAGCAGCTCTCGCTCGATGGCGATATCGGTAATGGCTTTGTAGTGGAGCGGCTTACCAATGAGGCGCAAGACCTCCACCGCGGCTTCCGTAAACGTCATGATAGACCTCTTGTGGATGAGCCCGGTGGAGCGGTCGCTCTGCCTCTCCCTGCGCCACGCCCGCTCCCCGCGGTGTGGCCATGGAGGGGGTATCGCCGGCGCGATGATTCGCGTCGGGGCGAGACATCTCACGCGTGAAGACGCGCGAGATCAAAGGCGGCTGCGCTCCTGACGAGGCGTCGCGGTCCCAGCGATTTCTGGAGACTCGCGCCGCCCGGGCCGGGCAGAGCATGTTCGGTTCGTCGTTGGTGCGCCGCGCGATGGCGAAAAGCCACCTCGCAGCGTTCCGCCCAGCACGCCGCTCACCCGTGACGTTCCCGGAGGATTCCGGGCACGCCGACGCGGCTTCGTAGCGAATGATGGACGTGGCAAGTGCGCGCATGACGACGACTTCGGACGCCTCACGGCGTACCGAACCGGTGTCGACTACCACCGCTGACCGCGCAAAGCAATGGCAGCGTGGCCGCGGATGGCGTAACACAGGCAGGTGCCCGCACGCCGCGCCGGGGCTCGTGTGAGCCCGTTTGCCCTCCGCCAAGCCCTGCTGGCCCGGGGCGGCGCCTTGCTCGCCGCCGCCTTCGCGACGGGCTGCGACCTGCTCGATGAGCCCGCCACCTCCACGGCGCCGCCGGTGAACTACGACGTACGGGCGCCCGCCCTCCCCACGGGCGCCGGCACACTCCCGTTCGACCCGCGTGTCGCCCGGCTGCTGCCCGAGACCTACGTGGGCACCGAGCAGATCTGTGACCTGGTGATGGTGGGGGCCGCTCGCACCCTGCGCCCGGAAGACGTCTTCGGCTACCGCCTCCCGTTCCGCCAGGCGCGCCACGCGCGCTGCCTCGGCACCACGGGCGAGGGCTGGGCCGACCTCTACTTCCGCAAGGATCGCGAAGCCTTGGTGGAACAGATCGCCCCCGGCACACGCATCCGCGTGGCGGTCCTCGCTGGCGAAGGTGGCTTCGACGACTACACCCCCCTCGAGGTGGTGGAGCTGCTGGGACCCACGCCCCCCGAGACCCCCCGCGCACGCGCCGCCGACGAGCCGAGCGTGGCGGATTCGTTCGAGAATCCCGAGGTCAGCCACGCCATCCGCACGTGCGCGGTGACCTACGCAGGGCAGATACAGCGCGTGCGCGATGGCGCGCTGGAGCGGCCGCGGGACGAGGAGCAGGAGCCCGGGCCCACCGAGGTGCGCTACCGCGGCCCAAGCTCTCCGGTGCCTTACCCCGGAAGTGCGAGCCACCGCCTCAGCGTGGTGTGCCAGCACGCGTCCGGCGAGGTCTGGGTGGACGTCGTCTTCACCCGCGAGACCTTCCCCGCAGCGCTCGACGTCCAGCGCGGCCGCACCATGGCGCTGCGCGTGTTCCGTGCCGAAGGCGGTCTCGGCAATCACCCCATCGCCGTGTTCCTGCCACTGGGGGCCGCCGAGCCCAACGCCCTGCCCCCCACCGTCGCTGACGACGCAGGGGTCGAGGTCGAGGCCGCCGCCGCCGACGCTGATGCGGGCATGGCCAATGCGGAGTTCCAGCCCACCGCTGACCCCCCGGCCACCCTGGCGCCGCCCCCTGCTGCCGAGGGGACCCCCGAGGGGAACAGCGCGCTGCCCCTCTAGCGTTGTCCTGGTACACGACTCGCCCCATACCCCGGCGATGGGGCTGGCCGCTTTCTTGACCCCCTCGACGCGAAGCTGCTACGCGGTGGTCATCGTACTGCCACGGGTTTCCTAGACGCGTGGTGAACCAGACAGAGCGTTCGAAGCCCCTCCGAAGGAGCGTTCCCCCATGAAGAACAAGCATATCGGTATCCTGCTCGGTGGAATGAGCGCAGAGCGCGAGGTCTCCATCACGAGCGGTGAGGCGGTCTACCAGGCGCTGACGGCACGCGGTTATCGCTGCACCAAGATCTACGTAGACCGAGACATCGACCGGGTGCTGCGTCAGACGCCCATCGACGTGGCCTTCATCGCCCTGCACGGGACCTACGGCGAGGACGGCTGCATCCAGGGGTTGCTCGAGATCCTGGGCATCCCGTACACCGGCTCCAGCGTCATGGCGAGCGCGCTGGCCATGGACAAGCTCAAGGCCAAGGAGCTGTTCCGCCTCTACAACGTGCCCACCCCTCCCTACTACTGCGTGGGCCGCGACGACGCCGAGCGGGTGGCCGAGATCCACGGTTCCTTCGGGTTCCCGGCCTTCGTGAAGCCGCGCCGCGCCGGTTCGTCGGTGGGCGCCGGCAAGGCCAAGGACATCCAGGAGCTCGAGCAGCTGGTCGAGCAGGCCGGCCGCTTCGATGACTCGGTGCTGGTGGAGCGCTTCGTCCAGGGCCGCGAGATCGCGGTGGGCGTCCTCGACGGCCGCGCGCTGGGCGCCATCGAGATCGTCCCCTCGGGCGGCTTCTACGACTACAAGTCGAAGTACCAGAAGGGCCAGAGCGAGTACCACCTCCCTGCCCGGCTCTCCCCCACGCGCTACAAGGGCGTGCTGAACATCGCCGAGCGTGCCGTGCGTTGCTTGGACGCCACCGGCGCAACGCGCGTGGACATCTTGGCCACCGAGGGCGAGAACGAGTACGTGCTCGAGGTCAACACGCTCCCCGGCATGACCCCCACGTCGCTGCTCCCCAAGATCGCTGGGGCGGCGGGCATGGACTTCGGTGCGCTGTGCGAGGCCATCCTGGACCGCGCCACGCTGGGTGCCGGCATGGGCACCTCCGCGAAGCCCAGCGAGAGCTCCCAGGCCACCGACAGCGACACGAAGAGCCCCCGCGCCACCTGCTAGTCAGGGGGCTGCGCTCAGTTGGTGGCCGCGGGCGCCGCCGCCTCTTGGGCGCGCTCGCGGGCGCGCTCCTCGATGGCTGTGATGGCTTCGTCGATGGCGGTGCGGACGCCAGCCACGGTCTCGGCCGCGCGGCGGCGACGGAGGGTGGGGATGACGAGCGCGTCACCCACCTGACCGAGCGCGTTCACGATGTGCAGCCGGATGTTGGCGTTGGGGTCATCCAGCAAGCGAATGAGCGCGTTCATCTTGTCGGGCCCGCGCAGCGAAGCGAGCGCGTTGATGGCCTCGAGGCGCTCTTCTTCCAGCCGGGTCGTGTCCACGATGAAGTCCCGCAGCCCCGTGAGAGCCGCTGGGTCCGCGATGCGGCCCAGGGAGCGGAGCGCGTCCAGCCGAACGGCCTCGGCCGTGTCGTTGAGCAGCCCGAGCAGGGCCTCCGTGGCGCGGGTGTCACCCGTGACGCCGAGCGCGAGCGCACCCCACTGACGTGCCGTGGGGTCCGTGTCGTTCAGCAGGTCCAGCAGCGCAGGGACCGCCGCCGCGTCGGGCAGGCGCCAGAGCGCCGCCGCCGCCACGATGCGCACGTCCACCTGGTCGTCACGAAGCGCGCGAACCAAGTCGGGCACGGCCTCGCGCAAGCTGAGGCGGCCGATGGCGCGGCCAGAGGAAGCGCGCACGCGCCAGTCCGGGTCGTGCCGGATCAGCCGGCGCAGGTGTGGGGCAGCCTGCCGACGAAAACGCCAGCCCCCATGGGCAATGGCCTCCACCGCAGCAATGCGGGCATCGGGCTCGGCCGCGCTGAGGCCTTGAACGGCTTCGTTGTAGCCGGCCTCGTCGAGGCGTCGCTGCGCATGAGCGTCCGCCGTGGCGAATAGCGCGGCGAGACCGAAAGCGAGCGCGGCGAGTCTGAATTGTCTGGCGTACATCATTAACCCCCGGCAGTGGCCCATTGGGTTGCTGCCTTCAGCAGGAACGTACCACAGACGGGGTATACGATTCATGCATTCATTGGGTCTGCGAGGACGGCCGGCGGGCGCCGGCGGAGCCCCCTTCGGCGCCACCTTGCGCGACGCTCACATGGGCTGAATTCGGGCCGAGCAGGCGGCCAGCTTCGTGCAGCGCTGCCTGTGTATGCCCTGGCTGGTCGTGTGCTGGATCGTCGGAATCTTCGTGGGAATGGCCACGGAGCAGCCCACCCGCGTGTGGCCAGCGGCCGTCGCGCTCAGCCTGGCCACGCTGTTCGCGCTGCTGGGGAGCGCGCTGCGGGCGCGTCTGTGGGTGCTGCCCCTCGGCCTGCTGTGCGCGATCTCGGGCTTCGGCATCGGCCCACTGCCGCAGCGGCCCGTGCCGCCCGGGCTGTACAGGGTGGAGGGCGAGGTGCTGGCGGTTCGCCCGCGCGAGGAGGACCAGCGGGCGCTGCTCGAGCTGCGCGGGGTGGAGGCGCTGGTCACCAAGCGGCCAGCCGACCTGCGTGGGCGCCGCGTCATCGTCACCTTCCCTCGCGACGCCAGCGTGCCGCCGGGAGCCCTGGTGCGCGCGCTGGTGCGCCTGCGTCCGCCGACGGTCTTTCACAACACCACACCCCACCCCGCGTGGCCGCCCGAGCTGATCCCCGCGGCCACGGGGCGCAGCGTGGCGGACAGCCCGCCGGAGGTCATTGACGTGCCTTGGATCGCGGGCGCGCTGGCCGGAGCGCGGGCCGCCCTGCGCGACGGGATCACCCGCAGCATGCCCGACGACGTGGAGGGGCTGGTCGTCGCGCTGGTGCTGGGCGACGGCGGCGTCACCGAGGAGACCCAGCGCGACATCATGCGCGACGCGGGGATGGCGCACGTCCTGGCGGTGTCGGGCATGCACGTGGCCATGGTGGGCCTGTTCCTGGTCGGGACGCTGCGGCGCGTGTTCGTGCGCCTGGACGTGCTGCGCCCGGATCGGCTGTCGGCGCTCGCGGGCATCCCCTGCGTGCTCATCTATGGAGAGCTATCGGGCGGCAGCCCCAGTGGGCACCGCGCGGCGTTCACGGCGTGCCTCGCGCTGGTGGTCACGGCGCTCGGACGAAGACCCGAACCCATGCCGCTCATGGCGGGTGCTTGCTTGGTCATCGCGTTCTTGGATCCGCGCGTCAGCGTGAGCCCTGGCTTCGTGCTCTCCGTGGTGGCCACCGCCGCCATCCTCACGGCCCCTTCGCACCGCGACGCGCGCTTCCCCGAGCTGATGACGGCGTGGTCCATCACGTGCCGCACCACGCTGGCGACCGCGCCGGTCACGCTCTGGTGCTTCTCCGGGATCCCCATCCTGGGCCTGCTGGCCAACCTGCTGGTGGCCCCGCTGGGCTCCGGGATCCTGCTGGCGCTCGGCAACGTGCACGCGGTGCTGGCCACGCTCTGCCCGCCACTGGCCAGCCTCACCGCCACCCCGCTCGCCATCATTTGCCGCGCGCTGGTGCACGGCACGTCCATCTACTCGAGCCCCGGCTGGGGTCTGGGCCTGCCGCCGCTCAGCCTGGGCGAAGGGCTGTGCGTGGGCGCTGCGGTGGTCGCGTTGCTGGGCACGCGCGGGCGGGTCCGCGTGGTGATTCTGACGCTCTCCATGACCGGCTTCGTGGGCTCCGAGATCGGGCTGCGCCACACCGAGCAACCCATGGGCACGCTGCGCATCACGTTCCTCGACGTGGGCCAGGGCGACGGCGCCATCGTGGACCTACCGAACGGCGAGGCGCTGCTGATCGATGCGGGCGGGGGCGTCCCGGACCCGGGCGAGCAGGTCATCGCACCCATCCTGGCGGCGCGACGTCGGCGGGAGCTGCGCGCGGCGATGATCAGCCACCCGCACCCCGACCACTTCGGGGGGCTGGCCGCCGTGCTGCGCGCGGTCGCCGTCCGAGAGGTGTGGGACACGGGTCAGGGGCCCGGCGAGCACCCCGACGCGCCCTACACCCAGCTGCTGCGCGGGCTGTCCACGCGTGGCACGCGAGTGCTGGGCCCTGAGCAGCTGTGTGGCGCCCGACAACTAGGCGGCGTGGAGCTGGACCTCATCTGGCCCTGCCCCAGCTTCGACGCGGCGCTCGACCCCAACGACAACTCCTTCGTCATGCGCTTGCGCTTCGGTGAGCGCAGCGTGCTGTTCGTGGGCGACGCCGAGCACGAAGCCGAAGAGGCGCTGGCGGCGCTCGGCGAGCGCGTGCGCGCGGACGTCTTGAAGGTGGGGCATCACGGCAGCCGAACGTCCTCGACCGAGGCCTTCTTGAACGTGGTGCAGCCATCGCTGGCGGTCGCGAGCCAGGGCCGCGACAACGCGTTCGGTCACCCACACGACGACGTGGTGGCGCGCTTCGAGCAACTCGGGATCCCGCTGCTGCTCACCGCCCAGCTGGGTGGGATCACCCTCGAGACCGACGGCCACGAGTGGGAGGTGGAGACCACGCTCACGCCCCCGGACGAGGAGGACGGCACGGCGCCGGTGCGCTGGGACCGTGGCGCCGTGGTCAGCCGGCAGCGGCCGCCGCGGCGCGGATCACCTCCACCACCTCCGCCGCATGCTCCTTGACCTTCACCTTTGGGAAGTGCGCCAGCACGCGGCCATCAGGGCCGACCACCACCGTGGAGCGCAAGATGCCCATGAAGTCGCGCCCGTAGAGCTTCTTCTCGCCCCACGCGCCGTACTTCTCGATCATGGAGCCGTCCGGATCCGACAGCAGCGCGAAGCCCAGCGCGTGCTTGTCGCGGAACTTGCAGTGCGACGCGATGGAGTCCTTGCTGACCCCCACCACCACCGCGCCGAGCGCGTCCAGCTCCGCCCGCGCATCGCGGAAAGCGAGCGCCTCCGTGGTGCAGCCCGGCGTGCTGTCCTTGGGGTAGAAGTAGATCACCGCGTAGCGCCCGGCCAGATCCGAGAGGGACAGCTTTCCCCCATCGGAGGACTCGAGCGAGAACGCAGGGGCTTTGTTTCCGACCTTCAGCATGGGCGCACCATACCTCACTCCCGAGCGATGCGCGTGCGGGTGCGCCACCTGGTACCCTGCAGCCTGATGCTGGTGCGCAACCAACATGTGGTGGTCTTCGGTGCCGAGCGCCCCTTCGCGTTCCACGCCATGGAGGCGCTGCTGGCCCTCGGCGCCAACGTGCTCGCGGCGGCCCCCCTGCGCACCGAGCTCGAGAGCCTGAGGGCGCAGCTGGGGCAGCACCACCGCCTGAACGTGGCCGAGTGCGGCGCGGCGGATCCCGAGGGCCCGGTCCGCCTGCTGGAGGCCACCCATCGGCGCGGCCACCTCGACGCCATCCTGCACGTGACGGACAACGCCATCACCCGCGATCTCGAGGTGGCCAACCTCTCGCGGGCCATCGCGCGGGCGCTCCCTGGGCTGCCCGTGCGCGTGGTCTTCGCCTCCGCGGTCGAGGCCGGGGGAGAACGAACGTTGGGGCACGATCCCCTTGCGCGAGACGTCGGGACACGCGACTTTGCAGCCGCGCTGGTCTATGACCCGGACCACCCGAAGCCCGCGCTCTACGCCATGCTGTCGCTCCTCTCTCCCACCGGTGTCACCTGAACGTGCTGGGCCACGACAGCCAGACCATCATCATCGGGGACGTGCACGGGTGCCTGACGGAGCTCGACGCGCTGCTGCGAAAGGTGCGCTACACCCGCGGCGACCGCCTGATCCTGGTCGGGGATCTGGTGGCCAAGGGCCCGGACTCCGCCGGCGTGGTGGCGCGCGCCCGTGAGCTGGGCGCGCTGGCCGTGCGGGGCAACCACGACGAGCGCGTGCTCAGCTGGTTCCGGGCGGAGCGTGAGGGTCCCCCGTTGGACCGGCCGCTCAGCCGTGGTCACCGCGCGGTGTGCGCCGCGCTCGGTGACGAGGACGTAGCGTGGCTCGAGGCCCTGCCCCTCACGCTGCGGCTGCCCGAGCACCGCACCACGGTGGTGCACGCGGGGCTCCGGCCGGGCGTGGCCATCCACCGCCAAGACCCGGTGGACCTCTTGAACATGCGCAGCCTGACCAGCACGGGTGGGGTCAGCTATCGCGCGGATGACGGCGTGCCGTGGGCCAGCCGCTGGACGGGGAGCGATCTGGTGGTGTTCGGCCACGACGCCATTCGCGGGCTGCAGCGCTACGAGCAGGCCATCGGCCTCGACACCGGCTGCGTCTACGGCGGGCAGCTCACGGCGCTCCTGCTGCCCAGCCGGCGCATCGTCTCGGTGAACGCCCGCCGCGCCTACAAGGAGATCGTGTGACCGACACGGCCCCCCTCCGGGACACGTGGCGGCGCGTGTGCCTGCGCCGGGACCTGCGCCCGGGCGTGCTGCAGCAGGTGTCGCTCGGGCGTGACCCGCTGGGCATCCCCCTGTCGGTGCTGGTGGGCGTCAGCCAGGCCGGCGAGCTCTACGCCTACCAGAACCTCTGCAAGCACCTGCCCATCCCCCTGGACGGCGGCAGCGGGGACTTCTTTGCCGGGGACGTGGACACCCTGCGCTGCGGCACGCACGGCGCGCTCTACCGCGTCAGCGACGGGTTCTGCACGCGCGGCCCTTGCCGGGGGACGTTCCTTCGGCGCCACCTCGTCCGCGAGCTCGCCGACGAGGTGTGGGTCAAGACCGACTAGCGGAACTAGCGGCCCTGGCCGATCTGGAGGTCGTGGGACTCGTGGCCGATGTCGGTCTCGTGGAACGTGGGCCCGACGATGCCCTCGGCCATGGACCAGAGGAGCGCGAAGGACAGGCCGAGCGTCACGAAGCAGAGCACGATGAGCTTCGGGCCGTCCCAGAACGCATCGGACTTGGCCACGCTCTCGGCGAGGGCGTCGGACATCGGCACGTTGTTGTAGGTCTTCGACATGGTGTCGGGGATTTAGTCTGGAACGCGCGAATGGTCAACGCCCCGCTGCACTCTCGGGGCATGTGGCAAGCTGCGCGGCTATGAACGCGCGCGAGACGACCAACCAGCGCACCCGACGGCGGCTGGTGGAGGCCGGCTTGGGTCTGGGCGTCCTTCGCTTCGGAGGGCCGCTGGTGGTGGGCATGGTGCTCCACACCCTGTTCAACCTGGTGGACATGTTCATGATCAGCCGGCTGCCCAACTCGGGCGCCGCGCTCGCCGCGCTGGGGCTGTGCGACATGGTGGCCGCGGTGGCCACGATCTTGAGCAACGGCATCGCCACGGCCGCGGTGGCGCTGATCACCCGTCACGTGGGCGCCGGCTACCTGACCGGGGTGCGCCGAGCCACCTACCAGTCGCTGTGGCTCGTGGGGGCGCTCAGCGTGGCATTCGGACTGCTGGGCATCTTCGGCAGCGACTTCATCGTGCGCCGCATCATGTTCGCCAAGGGCGACACGGCCGACGTCGCGGTCGTGTACCTCGAGGTCATGCTGGGGGGCAGCTTCTCGATCTTCCTGCTGCTGCACCTGACCGCAGTGCTGCGCGCCCTCGGGCACGCGAAGACCGCGACCATGCTGTTGGTGGGGGGCAACGCGCTCAACATCCTGCTCAACGTCTTCTTGATCTACGGCGATGGCCCCGCGCCGGACATGTTCGCCTGGGGGGCTCCCGTCGCGCGCGCCCTCGGCATCCCGCGGCTCGAGGTGCTGGGCGCCGCCTACGCCACCATCATCGCGCGGACCGTCCCGGTCATCATCGGGCTCGTGCTGTTGGTTCGGCGCCGCGGAGGCCCGCGCTTCCACCCGCTCTACCTCCGCCCCAACGCGGAGGTGCTGCGCTCCATCCTGCGCATCGGCTGGCCCGCGAGCGCACAGCTGGTGCTGCGGGTGGCGTCCATCTTGGTGGTCATCGCCCTGATCAACGCCGAGTACACCACCGGCAGCGACCAGAGCGCGCTCACCGCCTACAGCATCTGTCTGCGCCTCGAGACCATGGCGCTCTTCGTGGGCATGGGCTGGGGCGCGGCGGCCAGCTCGTTCGTGGGGACCAACCTGGGCGCCGGCTTCCCCGAGCGGGCGAAGCGCGCGGGGCTCGTGGCCGCGGCCTACAACCTGGTCATGATGCTGGCGCTCGGGCTTCTGTACATCCGCTACAGCGACGCCATCTTGGGCTTCTTCGACAGCACCCCCGCCGTGCTGCAGGTGGGTCGCGAGTACCTCGGCATCGTGGCGTTGAGCTACGCGTTCTTGGGCGTGGGCGTGGTGCTGTCGCAGGCCATGACGGGGGCCGGGGCCACGCTGTCGAGCCTGGTGCTGGACGGTGTCCTGCTGCTGGGCATCATCTTGCCCACGGCGTACGTGGTGGCGGCCACCCTCGATCTCCCGCGCGAGAGCCTCTTCTGGGTCATCGCGCTGGGCAACGTGGGCAGCGCCCTCGCCTACGTCGGGTACTACGCCACCGGCGCGTTTCTCCGCAAGCAAGTGGCATGAGCACTTGCCGGCCCGGCCGGGTTCAGTTAGTTGGGGGGTCGTGTTGAAACGCATCGAGACGATGAATTCCGCTGCCCTCGAGCGCATGCGCGAGTCCTGCAGCCTGGCCGCCGAGTGCCTGGTCATGGTGGGCGAGCGCATTCGCGCCGGCATCACCACCGATGAGATCAACACCTGGGTGCACCAGTACTGCATCGAGCACGACGCGCTGCCTGCCCCCTTGAACTACAAGGGCTTCCCCAAGAGCGTCTGCACGTCGGTGAACGAGTGCGTCTGCCACGGCATCCCCGACGGAACCGTCTTGAAAGACGGCGACATCGTGAACGTGGACGTGACCACCATCTTCCCCACCACGCACGGCTACTTCGGGGACACCAGCGTCACCTTCTACATTGGCCAGCCGTCGGAGGAGGCCAAGCTGGTCACCGAGGTGGCGCGCCGCGGGCTCGAGCTGGGCATCGCCCAGGTGCGCCACGGCGCGGCCATCGGCGACATCGGCGCGGCCATCCACGAGTACGCGGACAAAATGAAGTGCTCCGTGGTGCGCGACTACGTGGGCCACGGCGTGGGGCGCGAGTTCCACATGCCGCCGCAGGTGCCGCACTACCGCGCGCGCGACGCCGCCAGCCGCCTGAAGATGAAGGCCGGCATGGTGTTCACCATCGAGCCCATGATCAACATCGGCACCTACGAGACCGAGCTCTTGAAGGACCGCTGGACGGTGCTCACCGCCGACCGGAAGCTGAGCGCGCAGTTCGAGCACACCATCCTCGTCACGCGCAACGGCGCGGAGGTGCTCACGGCGCGCAGCAAGCTCGTGAAGCACAGCGAAGACCTCCCCTGGTCGGACCTCGGGCCGCTGAGCACGCCGGCCGCGTTCCCTGCTGCGGTCTGAAGCTGGCCTGAAACACATGCCAGACGAGGTGGACACCCACCGCTGAAGCGGTGGGCGGCAAACCTGGCCTGGACACACTGAAAGTCCGCCCGTCGGGCGGACTAGGTGATCGACAACGGGGTGTGTTCTACCAAGGGTAGCCGGACAAAGTGTCTGAGTACCCTTGGTAGGGCAAACCCTGCTGGCAGCCATCTAGTCCCCGGAGGGGACTTTATGCCCATCCAGGCCAGGTTTGCTGCCCCCGGCTTCCAGCCGGGGGTGCCCATTGTGCCTTGCAGCAAGCCGAATCGGCTCCCGCAGGAGATGTGTAGAGTCGTGAGGCTGAAGCTCAGCCTCAGCTGCCCAGGGCCCGCCGCACGGCTTCCCGCGTGGTGCGCACGCGCAGCTCCAGCAGCTCGCGCCCTACCTTGCCCACCTGCGACAGCTTCGCGGACTTGGACTGCCCGGCCAGGCGCGGGCGGCACGCGATGGTGACCGTCTCGAACGGCAGCTGGGCGCGCACCACGCGCAGCGGGAACTCGAAGTTCAGGAAGAAGCTGTTGGGCGTGAGCTGCTCCGGGTCGAACAGCACGCGGCGGAACAGGTAGGGCCCGTCGCTGCGCATGGGCACGCCGTGGATGGAGCGGATGAGGGTGCGCACGCCCCAGCTCAGCACCTTGCGGTGGAGCCCGTCGTCTCGGTCGGCGTACACGCTGAAGACCACCTCGGTGTCCTCGCGGCGCGCCGCCATGAGCGTGGCGATGGCCTCGGGCGCGATCTGACCGTCGGCCGGCAGGAAGGTCACCCACTCCCCCCGGCTGGCGCGCACGCCCGTCTTCAGCGCGGCGCCGATGCCGCTGTTCACCGCGTGCGTGACCACCCGGTGCGGAAAGCCATGGAGCGCCCGCTCGGCGGCTTCGCCGGTTCCGTCGCGCGAGCCGTCGTCCACGAACACCACCTCGGCGCCCGGCACGTGGACCAGCAGCCACGCGCGCAGCTCGGCCAGCACGGCGGGGATGTTCTCCGCCTCGTTGAAGGCGAAGACGATGACCGACAGCGGCGGGGGATCGGTGGGCATGCTGCTCATGGGCGGAACCTCAACACACGGGCGGGGACCCCGGCGGCCACGGCGTAGGCGGGGATGCTCTCGGCCACCACGGCGCCCGCCCCGATCTGCGCGCCACGCCCGATGGTGACCCCAGGCAGGATGACGGCGCTGACGCCGATGTCCGCGTCGTCCTCGATGACCACCTCGGCGAAGTCGAGCGGCGAGCTCAGGATGGGCAGGTCACGCCCCGCCTCGCGGTGGTTGGACGTGAGGATGCGCACCCCAGGACCAATGCCCACGTGCCGACCGATGCGCAGGCCGCCGGCGCTGTGGAAGAAGCACTGCTGGCCGATCCAGGTGCCCTCGCCAATCTCCATGGTGGACTTGTAATAGCCCTTCAAAATGGTCTGGTGGCCCACGTACACGCGCTCGGCCAGGTGCACGTTCTCGGGGTGGAAGACCAGTACGCCGGCCTCGAACACGCAGCCCTCCCCGCAGCGCGCGAGGTCGCTGGGCTGGAACTCGCCGCTGCCGTGGCTCTTCGGGGCTGACACGCGGGGGATGCTAGCAGGTCGCGTGGGGGTCGTCCTCGTCGGCTTCGTGCGCGTCATCCGTGTCTGCGTGGAGCTTGTCCAGCCGGTCCCGCAGCGTGCTGCGCGGGATGCCGAGCGCACGCGACGCCGCCGTCTTGTTGAAGGCGTGCGCGGCCAACGCGCGCAGCAGCGCCTCGTCGTCGATGGGCCGCGAGCCCACCGCCAGCGGGTCCAGGCTGGCGAGCACGTCGTCTTCGGTGACCACGGGGCCCATGGCGCGCATGGTGGCGCGGGCCACCACGTTGCCCAGCTCGCGCACGTTGCCGGGCCACGTGTGCGCCCGCAGCCGCGCGAGGGCCGCATCGGAGAACGGCCGGACGGCGCCTGGAGGCGAGCCGTAGCGCGCAAAGTGCTCGGCCAGGGGCGCGATGTCCGCGGCGCGACGACGCAGCGGCGGCACCTCGATGGGCAGCTTGCACAGGCGGTAGTAGAGGTCCTCGCGGAACTCGCCCGTGCGCACGCGCTTGGCGAGGTCGCGGTGCGTGGCGGCCACCAGACGCACGTCCACCTCCACCTCGCGGTCGGCGCCCATGGGCTGCACCCGCCCGGTCTCCAGCGCGCGCAGCAGCATGACCTGGGCGGAGAGGCTCAGCTCGCCCAACTCGTCGAGGAACAACGTGCCGCCGTGCGCCCGCTGGAAGGCCCCCGCGCGGTCGCCCGCCGCCCCGGTGAACGCGCCCTTCACGTGCCCGAAGAGCTCACTGGCCAGCGCGTCGTCGCGCAGCGCGCCCGCGTTGACCGCCACGAACGGACCCGTGCGGCCGCTGGCGGTGTGCACCCGCCGCGCGATGCCTTCTTTGCCGGAGCCGCTCTCGCCCAGGATCACCACGCTGGCCTTCGAGCGAGCGTAGCGCTCGGCCAGGGCGATGAGGTCCTGCATGGCCTCCGAGTGCACCACATAGGCCTCGGGCCCCGATGCCGCAGAGACGTGCTCGTGGATGCTGCCCTCCGAAGAGAAGCTGACCACCAGCCTGGTGCGCCCGGCCACGAACATGCTGCCCGGCGCGAGGTCGGCCGCCTTCACGCGCACGCCGTCCACCCAGAGCCCGTTGCGGCTGCCGAGGTCCTCGAGGCACACCACCCCTCGCTCGGCGCGGGCACGAAAGTGAAGTCCGGACACGGCTCGGTCGTGCAGCTGCACGTCCGCACGGGACGACGATCCGAACGTCAGGAAGTGCGCGCGCAGACGCGAGCGCCGCGCGTCCCTCCCCGTGCCGATGCGCAGCACCAGCTCGGGGTTTCCGCAGGGGCGGGCCCGCCCTTCGAGCGGGGCTGTCTGAGGCTCGCCGTGGTCGACCGGGGAAGGGTCGAAAGGAAGGACAGCGTGGGGCATGGCGCGCTTATCGGCGCACCGGCCCGTTGAATTGCGTCACTCGAAGATGATGTTCACGCAGCTGTTGTTGGTGCAGGTGGCACCATCCGCTTCGTCGCAGCAGTCCGCGTTCGTGGAGCACGTCTCGCCGATGAGGCGACACTCGTTGACAGGTGGCGGAACGCACTCGGTTCCACCGCTGCCGTCGTCGCCACAAACGCCACCGCAGCACTCGCTGTTCACCATGCAGCCCTCGCCATCCACGCGGCAGGCACGGGGCGCCCAGAACGCCGAGACGCTGCGGTGATCCGGGATCTGGCCGGGGAGCCAGTACGGCACGCCGCTCGGGTCGAAGGTGCCATCGGCGTTGGCCCGCACGGCCGTGACCCACACCTGACCGGGCTGGATGGTGGTGCCCGCGTTGCCGGCGGTGCGGTTGCCGTAGGGGCGCCGCGACAGGTAGCTCAACCAGTAGTAGCCCCCCGACGTGAACGGCGAGAAGTTGGGCTGGAACTCGAAGTGGTTCGCCGAGGCGATGCGCGTGAGACGCGTGAGCCCCGTTCCGTCGCGCCGCACCAGGTAGATGGCCGACGTGTTGGCGGGGTCGATGACCACGTCTCCGTTGGGGTCCCGCGGGTCGGAGCGCGAGCCCGTGCCGTGCGCGAACGCCAGCCACGCGGAGTCCGGCGACCAGGTCGGGTAGCTGTCCGTGACACCGCCCTCGGCCTGTCCGCTCAGGCTCGCGCCCATATGGATGGCAGCGCCGGGTCCGAACGCATCGGGCCCCGTGACGGGCAGCATGCTGAGGTCGCCCGTGGTGATGTCGCCCGCCCAGCTGTTGGTGTTGCCGATGTAGGCCACGCTGTCGCCGTCGCGCGACCACGCGGGGTGTGTGCCCGGGTTGGGCAGGGTCCCGGTATGCGTGACGCTCTGGCCGGTGAAGGGGTCGATCAAGAACAGGAAGTCGTTGCCCACCGCCGAGGACACCATGGCGCGCGTGTCGTCGGGGCTGAAGCTGGCGGTGCGCCAGCGGATCATCTCCGACACGGGCCACTCGGTGGGCGCGGGGTTGGCGGCCAGATCACTGCGCGTCAGGTCGTAGAGCGCGCCGAAGTTGTCGAAGTGCAGGTTCGCCAGCATGTAGCGGCCGCTGTTGCTGATGGCGTGACAGCCCACGCAGGCGTCGCCATCCACGTCGTCCGCCAGCGGCGAGTCGGGGTGTGGCAGCAGCAGCTCGCTGGCTGGCGCGCCGTCGTTGATCCGGCGGATCTTCTCGTCGTCGATGTCCCAGTAGTAGACGGTGCCGGTGACCGCAGCGACGGCGAAGTTCACGTCGATCGGCGCGCCGCTCACCACCTGCGTCGCGGCGGCGTCGAAGCGATCCACGCGCACGCTCATGGCGTCGGTGGGGTCGGACTGCGCCAGCGCGCGCCACGCGCTCGCGTCCACCAGGTAGTGGTCGTTCACGGCCTCATCGGGGTTGCGCAGGTAGACCACCACGCGGGCGTGCGGCTTCTCGAGCGTGATCCGGAACGAGTCGGCCTCGGGGCAGACGCCCGTGTTGGCGCCGCAGGACCACTGCACGTCCGCGGGCGATACGTTCTGCGGCATGACCACCTCGTCGAGCGGGTACTGAATGGCGGCCGTGCGCGCGGCATCCGTGACGGGCGTGCCCATGAACTGCGTCACGGGGTCCGTGGGACCACCCGCCCCTCCCCCGATGGTGCGCGACAAGTTCACCACGAGCGTCTCGGTGTCCGT
This sequence comes from Sandaracinaceae bacterium, assembly GCA_016706685.1. Taxonomy (NCBI): domain Bacteria; kingdom Pseudomonadati; phylum Myxococcota; order Polyangiales; family Sandaracinaceae; species Sandaracinaceae bacterium. The sequence continues at coordinate 68,965 of JADJJE010000011.1, forward strand.
GAAGGTCTGGCCGCCGATGGTGATGGAAACGGTCACGGTGACGCTGCCCCCGAGCAGCCCGTTCAGCGCGAACGCGCCCGTGACGGTGTCCAGCGTGCCGAGCACCCGTGAGCTGGCCGTGAAGCGGGCTCCCGTGGCCGGCAGGGTCTGGCTGTCGGAGCGCCGCAGCACGGCGCTGAACTGCACGGTGTCGGTGGCCCCGATGGTGAGATCGGCGGTCTCGCCAACCGGTGTCAGCTCGATGCCAGTGATGGTCACGCCGGGCCCGAGGTCGGGCAGTACGACGACGCCCTGGTCGGGCGGGGGCTCATCCACGACGCACATCCCGTTCGTCCCGCACACCAGGTCGCTACGACACGGTCGGCTCGCATCGCACGGATCGCCCACCTGACCGCCCCGCCCCCCCGGGCCGCCGCTGCCGCAGCCCGCAGACAACCCGAGCGCCAGCCAGGCGACGGTCAATGGGAAGAGAGGCTGCGAGCGCAGCGTCCGCGGGACGGGTCGGTCGAGGGGGGTCATGGGGGTCTCCTGCCACCCAGGGTACACACGTGAACCCATGGATCCCAGCGCAGCGCCGCAGCGAGTGCGCGATGAACATGACATCGCTTGAACCCCACTGGTCCTGGGGCTAATGTCGCGCACCGTGACGGCTCCAACCACCCCCCTCCTCGAGACGCCGCTCGTCGCCGAGCACCGTGCGCTCGGCGCTCGCCTTGTCCCCTTCGCCGGCTGGCTCATGCCCGTGCAGTACGAAGGCATCCGTCAGGAGCACGAGGCCGTGCGGCAGCGCGCAGGCCTGTTCGACGTGTCGCACATGGGCGAGCTGCACCTCGAGGGCCCCGAGGCCGTGGCATTGGTAGACTCCTTGGTCACCAATTCGGTGAAGAGCCTGCCCGTGGGCAAAGCGCTCTACACGTGCTGCTGCAACGAAGCCGGCACCATCCTGGACGACCTCATCATCTATCGCCGAGGCGAAGAGCGCATCCTGGTGGTCTGCAACGCGGGCAACCGCGAGAAGATCTCGGCGCACTTCAGCAAGCACGCGGCCGGTCGCTGCAGCTTCCGCGACGCGTCGGACGACACCGCGCTGCTGGCGCTTCAGGGTCCACTGGCCGAGCAGGCGCTGCGCGAGGTGGGCTGCGACGCGCACCTGCCCGAGCTGGGCACGTTCCACCTGGCCGACGGTCTCGTGGCGGGCATCCAGTGCACCGTGGCCCGCACGGGCTACACGGCCGAAGACGGCTTCGAGCTGTTCTGCGCGAACGCGGATGCCCCCGCCCTGTTCCGCGCCATCCTCGCTGCGCCCGTGGGCGTGAAGCCCATCGGCCTCGGCGCGCGCGACACGCTGCGCCTCGAGGGCAAGCTCTCGCTCTACGGCAACGACATCGACGAGACCACCAACCCGCTCGAGGCTGGCCTCGGCTGGGTGGTCAAGCTGGACGGCGACGACTTCATCGGCCGCGACGCGCTGCGCGCCATCCAGGCCGCTGGCCTCACCCGCAAGCTGGTGGGCATCCAGATGACCGGCCGCGGCATCGCGCGCCACGGCTACCCCGTCGTCATCGACGGCCAAGAGGTGGGCGTGGTCACGAGCGGCTCGCCCTCCATCACGCTGGGCACCAACATCGGCCTCGCCTACGTGCCCGTCGGCGCGTCGCGCGTGGGCACCGCCCTGGGCATCCAGATCCGAGACAAAGTCATCGACGCGGTGGTCGTGAAGACCCCGTTCTACAAGCGCCAACCCCGATAGAGATCGCCATGACCTACCCTGCAGAGCTCCGGTACACCAAAGAACATGAATGGGCCCGCGTGGATGGCGACACCGTGCGTGTCGGCGTCACCTCGTACGCCGTCGATCAGCTCGGCGACGTGACCCTCGTGGACCTGCCCGCCGTGGGCACCGCGGTCGGCGCACACGCGCGCTTCGGCGAAATCGAGTCCGTCAAGACCGTGAGCGAGCTGTTCTCGCCCGTGGGCGGCACCATCACGGCCGTCAACGGTGACCTCGAGGGCACGCCCGAGACCGTCAACGAGGCGCCCTACGAGGCCGGCTGGCTCGTGGAGATCAAGATGTCGGACGCGTCGCAGCTCGACGGTCTGATGGACGCGAAGCAGTACGCGGACTACATCGGCAAGCTCGAAGGCTGACGGTCCCTCGTCGGACACGCGGAGAACTCATGCGCTACCTGCCCCACACCGAGGTCGAAATCCGCCAGATGCTCGAGCGCATCGGCGTCGCGTCCATCGACGAGCTCTTCAAGCCCATCCCCGAAGCCCACAGCTTCAAGGGGCTGATGCAGATGGAGCCCTCGCTCGACGAGCCGCGTCTGATGGCGCACCTCAACGAGCTGGCGGCCAAGAACACGGGCGCGCGCGCGCTCTCGTTCCTGGGCGCTGGGATGTACGACCACCACATCCCGCCGGCGCTCGACCAGCTGCTGATGCGCAGTGAGTTCTACACGGCCTACACGCCCTACCAAGCGGAGCTCTCGCAGGGCACGCTGCAGGCCATCTTCGAGTTCCAGACCACGGTCTGCGAGCTGCTCGGCATGGAGGTGGCGAACGCCTCCATGTACGACGGAGCCAGCGCTGCCGCCGAGGCCGGCCTGATGGCGCGTCGCGCCACGCGCCGCACGCACCTGGTGGTCAGCGGGGCCATTCACCCGCACTACCTCGAGACCATCCGCGCATACCTGCACGGCCTCGACGGCACGCCCGACATGGACGTCGCGCCCGTGCTGCCCAACGGCCGCACCGACATGGACGCCGTGGCTGCCCTCACGCGCGACGACACCGCCGCCGTGGTGCTGGGGTACCCCAACTTCTTCGGCTGCGTGGAGGACGTCGCCACCGCGCGCGCCATCACCACGGCCAAGAAGGCCATGCTCATCACCGCCACCGCCGAGGTCTACGCGCTGGCGCTGCTCGAGTCGCCGGGCGCTCTCGGCGCCGACATCGCCGTGGCCGAGGGCCAGTCGCTCGCCGTGCCCGCGCAGTTCGGCGGTCCCGGTGTGGGCTTGTTCTCCTGCCGCCAGGATCTCGTCCGCCAGATGCCGGGCCGCCTCGTGGGCGAGACGCTCGACGCCGACGGCCAGCGTGGCTACGTGCTCACGCTCTCCACGCGCGAGCAGCACATCCGCCGCGAGCGCGCGACCAGCAACATCTGCACCAACCACGGCCTCATCGCCCTCGCGCTCACCATGCGCACCGCGCTGCTGGGCCGCTCGGGCTTCGATCAGGCGGCACGCCTGTGCCTCTCGAGCGCCGAGTACCTGAAGACGCGGCTCGCCGCGCTACCGGGTGTCTCGCTGCCCTTCTCTGCGCCCACGTTCAACGAGTTCGTGGTGCGCCTCGAGCGCGTGACGGCCGCTGCCGTGGTGGCCGAGGGCATGAAGGAAGAGATGCTCGCCGGTGTGGACCTCGCCACCTTCGACGCCACGCGCACCCATGACCTGTTGGTGGCCGTGACCGAGAAGCACAGCAAGGCCGACCTCGACCGCTTGGTCACGCTGATCAGTCGTCTCTGAGGCGCCGGTCCAGCTCGTCGAGGAAGCTCCGCTCGGCCGTGACGCGCTTCTGCGTGTCCAGGATCACGGCGGGGCCCTCGGCGTAAGCCCCTGCGCCGGCCGCCCGGTGCGGGACCTCGACGCCACGCACCACGGGCACGTCCGTCAGCGTGTCTCGGCCACCGAACGCCACCGAAGCCTCGAGCGGCTCCAGCTCCTCGAGGTCCAGATCCTGGACGTCTTCGAATGGACCGCTGTCGGCGCGTGGGCGGGCGAGCGGGAGCGCATAGGCGGCGCTGTCCAGCGTCTGCGTGGGCGCCGGCTCGTTGGTCACGAGGGCGAGCTCGGGCTCCAACACCCGCTGCGCCGGGGCGACCTCGGTCACGTAGCGCGCCACCTGACGCGGCCCCAGCATCATCCCGTTGCGCATGCCGAAGTGCTCGAGGTGCGCCGACAGGTCCGACGCGCTCGCGATGCGGTGATCGCGATCACGCCGCAGCGTGGCCATCAGGATCGCCTCGAGGTCCGCGGGGTACCCCGACACGATGGTGGACGGGGGCCGGATGTCGGTCTCGACGATGCTGGTCATGACCTGCACGTCCTCACCGCGGAAGAGGCGCGTCCCGGTGGTCAGCTCGTACAGCACCACGCCCAGGGCGAAGATGTCCGCGCGCCGGTCGAGCCAGCGGCCACGCACCTGCTCGGGGCTCATGTAGGCCAGCGTGCCGCGCAGCACGCCGCGCTGCTCTGCCCGGTTCGCGTTGGTCTGCGCGATGCCGAAGTCCATCAGCTTCGCCACGCCATCGCGCGTGATCATGATGTTGTGCGGGGTCACGTCACGGTGGACGATCTGCAGCGGGTTGCCGCCGCGGTCCTCGGCTTCGTGCGCGTGGTGCAGCGCCTCGCAGATCTGGATGACGATGCCCAGCGTGACGTCCAGCGGCATGGGGGTGCCGCCTCGCGCGCCGGCGCGCCAGAGGTCCGCCAGGTTCACCCCGGGCACGTACTCCATGGCGATGTACCAGGTGTCCTCGCACTCCCCGAGATCGAAGATCTGCGGGATGTTCGGGTGTGCGAGCTCCGCCATGACCCGCGCTTCGTACTGGAAGAGCAGCAGCGACGCCGGGTTGTGGGCGAACTGCGGGAAGAGCCGCTTCACCACCATCTCGCGATAGAAGCCCGAGTCCCCCCAGCGTCGTGCGAGGTGCACCTCTGCCATGCCGCCGGCCGCGATTTTGCGGAGCAGCTCGTAGGGACCGTACCAAGTTCCGTTCACGGTGTTCTTCCAGCGATAGAAGTACCAGAAAACCGCCAGCGCGTCATGAATTGCGATGGCCTACCGGCTAGTTCCCCCTGGGGCCGTCAGCGCGCCGCGAAGAGCTGGTCGAGGGTCTGGCCTGCCGCCAGGCGCACCACCCCGCGCTCGGTGTACAGCGCCTTCACCAGCCGGGCGGGCGTCACGTCGAAGCCGATGTGACGACAGGCGATTCCGTCGGCGACGAGCGTGGCCCCACCCACCTGCGCCACCTCGTGACGGGAGCGCTCCTCGAGGGGGATCTCGGCGCCCGTGGGTGTGCCGAAGTCCAGCGTGCTGACCGGCGCCGCCACCGTGAATGGCACTCCGTGCACGTCGGCCAGGACGGCCACGCCATAGGTCCCGATCTTGTTGGCCACGTCCCCGTTCTTGGCGATGCGGTCCGCGCCCACCACCACGAAGTCGATCTCGCCGCGCTGAAAGCAGTGCGCCGCCGTGCTGTCGGTGATGACCTCCACCGGGATGCCGTCTTGGTGCAGCTCCCACGAGGTCAGCCGCGCCCCCTGCAGGTACGGGCGGGTCTCGTCGGCCAGCACGCGCACACGCTTGCCCGCCTGGTGCGCGGCGCGGATGACGCCCAGCGCCGTGCCATAGCCGCCAGTGGCCAACGCGCCCGCGTTGCAGTGCGTGAGGATGCACGCGCCATCCGGCACGTCCTCGGCGCCCAGGCGGCCCATCTCACGGCAGGCCAGCACGTCGGCGCGGTGGATGGCCTCGGCCTCGGCCAGCATGGCCTGCGCGCGCTCCTCGGCGGGGCTGTGGGCCACGTCCGAAGCACGCCGCGCCATGCGCGCGATGGCCCAGGCCAGGTTCACCGCCGTGGGGCGCGTGGCGTTGAGCACCCTCCCCGCCGCGCCCATGGCCAGCATGAACGCGCGCGTGTCGCCCGTCTCGAGGTGCGCCTGCTGCGCCATGGCGTACGCCGCCGTGATGCCGATGGCCGGCGCGCCGCGCACCACCATGTCGCGGATGGCGCTGGCCAGCTCGTCGGGCTTGCGAAGCGTGACGTAGACCACCTCGGTGGGCAGCCGTCGCTGGTCCAGCAGCCACACGCTGTGGTCGCGCGGCTCGTACTCGATGGCGAACCAGGGGCTGCCGCTCAACGGCTCCCGCGACAGCGTGGGGAACTGCACGCTACTCCTGCAGCAAGCGCTCGAGCAGCGCGTTCACCACCGCGGGGTCGGCCGCGCCCTTGGTCACGCGCATGACCTGCCCCACGAAGAAGCCCATGACCTTGGTCTTGCCGGCCTTGTACTGCTCGTGTTGCCCCGCGTTGGCCGCGATGATGGCGCGGATCTCGGCTTCGAGCGCGCCGGTGTCGCTGATGGGCGCTTGCACCCCCAGTCGCGCGATGACCGCCTCGGCGCCCTCGCCGCTGGTGACCATCTCGGCGAACACCTGCTTGCCCTGCTTGCCGGTGAGCGCGCCCGACTGCACGCGCTGCAACAAGTCCACCACGGCAGCTGGCGCCACGGCGAAGCTGGCGTCCAGCCCGCTGGTCTTCACGTCGCGCAGCACCTCGGCCTGGATGAAGTTGGCGGCGCGCTTGCCCGCCTCGGCCCGCGGCTCCTTGGCACCCGCGTCGAGCGCGGTGGACACCGCGGTGAAGTACGCCGCGATGGCCGGATGGCCCGTGAGCACGTCGGCGTCATAGGGCGTGAGGCCCCACTCGCTGGTCCACTCGGCGCGCAGTTGCTCGGGGAGCTTGGGCGCCGCCTGGCGCAGGGCTTCGATGCGTGCCTGCCCGAACACGATGGGCGGCAGGTCCGGGTCCGGGAAGTAGCGGTAGTCGTGCGCCTCTTCCTTGCTGCGCTGCGAGAACGTTTTGCCCGTGACGTCGTTCCAGCCGCGCGTCTCCTGCGTGACGCGACCGCCGGCCTCCACGACGGCGATCTGCCGGCTGACCTCGAAGTCGATGGCCTGGCGCACGAACTTGAACGAGTTGATGTTCTTGATCTCGGTGCGCGTGCCTAGCGTGTCCTGGCCCACGGGGCGCACGGACACGTTGGCGTCGCAGCGAAACGAGCCCTCCTCGAGGTTGCCGTCGTTCACGCCCAGGAACATGAGCACGTCGCGCAGCTTGCGCAGGTAGGCCTCGGCCTCGGCGGAGCTGCGCAGCTCGGGCTCGCTCACGATCTCGATGAGCGGGGTGCCCGCGCGGTTGAAGTCCACCACCGTGGCCGAGCCGCCGCCTGCACCGTGAAGGTTCTTGGCGGCGTCTTCTTCCACGTGGATGCGCGTGAGGTGCACCGTCTTCTGCTCGTCCCCCACCTGGAAGGTGAGCTGCCCGCCCAGGTTCAGCGGGTGCTGGAACTGGGAGATCTGGTAGCCCTTGGCGAGGTCCGGGTAGAAGTAGTTCTTGCGGTCGAAGCGGCTCTCGCTGCGCACGTCGCAGCCCAGCGCCAACCCCGCGATGGCGGCCAGCTCCATGGCGCGCTCGTTGGGCACGGGCAGCGCGCCGGGCAGCCCCAGGCACACCGCACACACGTGTGTGTTGGGCTCCGCGCCGTAGGCCGTGGAGCAGCTGCAGAAGAGCTTGCTGTCCGACTTGAGCTGCGCGTGCACCTCGAGGCCGATGACCGTTTCGTAGCTGCGCGCCATCAGACGTCCCTCCGCGCCGTGGCCGTTGCCATGGGGGGTGGCGCGCATACGTACGCCGAACGGGCCTCGAGGGCCGCCGCCAGCTGCAGCATGCGACCCTCGGTGAACGCGGGCGTGGTGATCTGCACACCCACCGGCAGGCGCGAGCGCGCGCCGAGAGAGACCGGCACGTGCATGGCCGGCAGCCCGGCCAGGCTGGGCGGCAGCGTGAAGATGTCGGCCAGGTACATGGCGAGAGGGTCGTTCGTCTTCTCGCCGAGGCCGAACGCGGGTGTGGGGGCGGTGGGCGAGAGCACGGCGTCGCAGTGCGTGAACGCCTGGTCGTAGTCACGGACCATGAGGGTGCGCACCTTCTGGGCCTTGATGTAGAACGCGTCGTAGTAGCCGGAAGACAGCGCGTATGTACCCAGCATGATACGTCGCTTGACCTCGGGGCCGAAGCCCTGAGCCCGCGTGCGCTCGTAGGTGGACAGCAGGTCGTCTCCGGCCACACGGAGCCCGAAGCGCATGCCGTCGAAGCGCGCCAGGTTGCTGGACGCCTCGGCGGTGGCCACCAGGTAGTACACGCTCACGCCGTGGTGCGCGTGCGGGAGCTCCACGTCCACGATGGTGCAGCCCGCGTCACGCAGTGCCGTCTCGGCTTCCGCGAACGCCGCGCGCACGTCGTCGTCCTCCACCTGACCGAGCGCCTCGCGCATGACCCCCACGCGCAAGCCCGTCACGGGGGACTCGCACGCGGCCTCGTAGTCGGGCACCGGCTCGTTGGAGCTGGTGGCGTCGCGCCCGTCGTGCCCCGCCAGCACGCCCAGCACGCGCGCTCCGTCACGCACGCTGCGCGTCATGGTGCCCACCTGGTCCAGCGACGAAGCGAACGCGATGAGCCCGTAGCGGCTGAGCCGCCCGTACGTGGGCTTGATGGCTGCCACGCCGCAGAACGCGCCGGGCTGACGGACCGAGCCGCCCGTGTCGCTGCCGAGCGCCACCGCCGCGAGACCCGCCGCCGTGGACGCCGCCGAGCCGCCGCTCGAGCCACCCGGCGCGCGCGTGTTGTCCCAGGGGTTCTTCACGGGACCGAACGCCGAGTTCTCGTTGGACGAGCCCATGGCGAACTCGTCCATGTTGGCCTTGCCCACGATGACGGCGTCTTCCGCCAGCAGGCGCTCCACACAGTCCGCGTTGTACGGTGGTTTGTAGCCCGCCAGGATGCGCGAAGCGCAGGTGGTGGGCACTCCACGCAGGCACAGGTTGTCCTTGAGCACGACGGGGACGCCGGCCAGCCGACCCAGCGCCTCGCCACGCTCGCGACGGGCGTCGATGGCACGGGCTTGCACCAGCGCTTGCTCATCCGTCACGTGTAGGAGCGCGTTCAGACCGCTGGCCGCCTTGGCGCGAGCCAGGTGCTCTCCGATCACGTCTTCGGCACGACGCTCGCCGGCTGACACGGCGGCAGCGATGGCCACCACGCCGGGGATTTGCTCCTTGCTGCTCACGCGCCCTCCAGGACTTTGGGGACGGCGAAGCCCTCGCCATCGGTGGCTGGCGCAGCAGCCAGGATTTCCGCGCGCGAGAGGCCGCTTTCCACGACATCCCTACGCAGGGGCGCTAGGATGGGTAACGCATGAAAAGATGGCGCCAGATTAGAAACGTCGACCGCATCCAGCGCGGCGACGTATCCCAAGATGGCGTCCAGCTGGCCCCGCAGCGCCTCCACTGCGTCCTCTTGGAGCTCCAGGCGCGCCAGCCTCGCCACGTGCCGAACCTGCTCCGAGGTGATCTTTCCGTCATGCATCGGCGTGACCCTAGCTCCCCACGTGGGAAGCGGCAATTGCCATTCCGCCCTTCCTGGACGATGAATTTATAAGCGGACATTGTCACCCCGTGACAGTATCTTTGCAGCAAGTGCTCCTGTAACGTTACCCTGCTACCGTCTGTCCCATTGCATTGACCCAACTCAATCGGGTCCCTAGTTTCTGCGTAGGCGCCAACCCCCATGAACCCCCACCCCTTTACATGGCTCGCACAGCAGCTCGGATGGACCGAGCTACTCGAGTCGGGCGATGGGTCGGTCGTGACGTCACGGGGCGAGCCGGTCGCCGCAGGCACGCGCCTCGAAGAAGCCGTGAGCGCTCGCGTCCCGCACTCACTCAAGGCCCGCGCCGTGGAGGCCGTGCGTGCTGCGCGGCTGGGTGTGCCGAAGGCGCTGGAGCTCCCCTCGGGTGGGCGCCTGCTCTGCTGGCCGAACGATGACGACAGTGTCCGTGTTTTGATCGCGCGCCCCGCCGCACGGGCCTCCGAGCCGGCGCTGGCCGATCTGTCGGGTGCCGCCAGCCACGAGATGGCGAACGCGCTCACATCCATCTTGGGCTGGGCCGACGTGGGCCTCGCAGACCGCGGCACCACGGCCACCACCGCGCTGCGCTCCATCAAGGAGAGCGCCGAGAGCGCGCGCGCCATCGCCGACGACATCCTCTCCATGGTGCGCAGCGGCGACACCGACGACGTGAGCACCACCCTCGCAGACACGGTGTGTGGCGATGTGGTGCGCTTGATCACGCCGCAGGCGCGTCGCCGCAACGTGGAGATCATCCACCGCCCCGGGGAAGACGTGGCCTGTCGCGCGCCGCGCAACAAGCTGGTCTCCATCCTCTGGAACCTCATCCACAACGCCGTGTCCGTGGCGCAGCCCGGCGGCCACGTGGAGGTGTGGGTGGAGCGCGATGGCGAGTCGCTGCTCTTCAACGTGCGCGACGACGGCCCCGGCATGGACAAGGCCACGCGCGAGCGCGCGTTCGACCCGTACTTCACCACGCGGGACAAGGGCACCGGCCTCGGGCTCGCCGTGGTCAAGTCGTTCGTCAGCGCGTTGGGCGGCAAGATCGAGCTGCAGACCGCGCCCGGTCGTGGCGCCTGGTTCCGCATCCACGTGCCCATCGCCACCGCCGTTCCGCGGCGGGGCAGCGGCGTGCTGGCAAGGCTCCCGCGTGTGCTCGTGGTCGAGAACGACCCCATCCTGCGCGAGATGCTGCAGCTGGCGCTCGAGATGCACGACCTCAAGGTGGCCGTCGCGTCCGGCCGCGTGGAGGCGCTGCAGTCCGCCGACAGCGTGGACGTGGCCGTGGTGGACCTCAACCTGGACGACGGCGACGGGCTCGAGCTCATCGCCTCACTCAAGGCCGCGGGCCGCGCGCGCGAGGGCATCGTCATCAGCGGCAGCTCCGCACCGCCGGGCTGCACCATCACGTGGATGCGCAAGCCGTTCCAGCCCAGCGAGCTGGCCGACACCATCCGTGAGCTGCTCACTCGCCAGAGCGGCGGCGACGAAGCGTCGCGCCTGGGTTGAGCCCCGGGCCGCGGCGAGCCTCGCCAAGGCCGTGCCACCGCGATCATCGATCGACTTCCCCGCTCGTGGGCTCTAGAGTCGCAGCTTCATGACCACCACGCGTCGCAACGCTTGGACCACGGCGTCGCAGCAGAGTGTCAACGTGCGCGACAGCGACGCCGACCCCACGCCGGGGCTGGTGTTGGTGTACTCGCGGCTGCACGCACAGCTGGTCCCGGTGGCGCCGCTGCGCACCAGCCCGTTCAGCGTGGGGCGTGAGGACAGCAACGCGCTCTGCATCCCAGAGGCCGCGGTGTCGCGGCACCACGCTCGGCTCGAGCAGCGCGGCCAGCGCTGGTGGATCGTGGACCAGAACTCCACCAACGGCGTCACGCTGAACGGCGTACGGGTGAGCGAGGCGCCCCTCGCCAGCCACGACGTGCTGCGCATCGGGGACAGCGTGTACCGCTTCGCGACCGACGGCGCGACGCGCTACGTGGCCTACCCGCCCAGCGCGCAGGTCGTCGCGGGAGCGCGGCCCTTCACGCACGACCGCAGCGGGCCCCTCATTGGCGGATATCAGATCGACCAACTGCTGGACCGCGTGCAGCGCGTGGCACCCACGGGGCTGGCCGTCATCATCACCGGCGAGAGCGGCACCGGGAAGGAGCTGGTGGCGCGCGAGCTGCACCGGCGCAGCGGCCGCACGGGCCACTTCCAGGCCATCAACTGCGCGGCGCTGAGCCCCACGCTCATCGAGAGCGAGCTGTTCGGGCACCGCAAGGGCGCGTTCACCGGAGCCACGCACGACAAGCCCGGGCTGCTGCGAGCAGCCGACGGCGGCACCCTGTTCCTGGACGAGATCGGCGACATGCCGCTCGAGGCCCAGGCCAAGCTGCTGCGCGTCCTGCAAGAGAAAGAGGTGCTCCCCATCGGCGCGTCGCGGCCCGTTGCGCTGGACGTGCGGGTGGCCTGCGCCACGCATCGAGACCTCGAGGACCTCGTGGCCGGCGGGTCGTTCCGGGGCGACCTGCTGGCGCGCCTGCGCGAGTTCGAGATCGAGCTGCCCCCGCTGCGCCACCGGCGCGAAGACGTGCTGCCGCTGCTGCGCCACTTCCTGGCGGCCGCGGGCCGGCCGGTGAGCGACCCGAGCTTCTCCTACATGCTGGCGCTGGCCCACTACGACTGGCCCTACAACGTGCGCGAGATGGAGAGCGCGGTGCGCCTCTCGGTGGCCCTCGCCGCCGGCATGGAGCTCGACCTGCGGCACCTCCCGAAGCCCGTGCAGGCGGCTTTGGACGCGCACGGGCAGCCTGCCCGCGCCCCCCAGCACGACGCGCGCGGCCACCACCCCGCGCGTGAGACCGCGCGTGGCGGGGACGCCCCCGACGAGGTGCAGCTGCGCCTGGCGCTGGCGGAGCACCGCGGCAACGTGGCGGCCGTGGGGCGCGTGTTCGGCAAGGAGCGCATGCAGGTGCACCGCTGGATGCGTCGCTACGGGATCAACGCCGAAGACTACCGCGCCTAGCGGGCCGCCTAGAGCCCGCGTCCCTCGAGGCGCTCAGGCCGTGGGCGGCGGCAAGAGCGTGAGGCCATGGTTGTCCCGGTCCTTCAGGCGCTCGAGGATGATGGTCGCGGTCTCCTCGATGGCCAGGTTGGTGACGTCCACCACCATCCACTCGGGGTTCTCGCGGAAGATGGCGTGGGCGTACTCGAGCTCCGCGCGCACGTGCTCGCGCAGGCCGTAGTTGGCGTCGCCCGGCATGCCCAGCTGCTGCAGCCGCTGGCGCCGGATGTCCATGAGGTGGTCCGTGTCCAGCGTGAGCCCGATGACCTTGTGCCCCGGCACGTCGTACAGCTCGGGTGGCGGCTCCACGCCCAACACGAGCGGCACGTTGGCCACCTTGAGGCCGCGCCCCGCGAGGTACGTGGAGAGCGGCGTCTTGCTGGTGCGGCTCACGCCCGTGAGCACCAAGTCGGCCCGGCGCAGGTTGCGCGGCTCCTTGCCGTCGTCGCTCTTCACGGCGAACTCGATGGCCTCCACGCGCCGGAAGTACTCCTTCGACAGCGGCATGTCGGCCGTGGGGATGTTCACCGGGTCGGCCTCGAGGAACGCGCCCACCTTGTGGATGAGCGAGCCGATGACGTCCACCGCCTCGACCTCGTTCTCCTGCGCCAGCTTGTGGAAGAACTCGCGCAGCTCCGGCCGCACGATGGTGAACACGATCATGGAGCCGTGTTCACGCGCCTTCTTGATGACGTCCGACACGGAGTCACGGTCGCGCACCCGTGTGAACAGGCGCACTGGGACACGTGCATCCGGATACTGGAGGAGCGCCGCGCGCACGACGCGCTCGGCGGTCTCTCCGGTGGAGTCACTGACAACGAAGATGGGCTTGGGGTCCATGTAGGCTCCGCCGGATCCTAACACCCACCGACCTGTGCCGCGCGCCGACTATCGAAGCGCACGGCCACCGACATCAGGCGCCGGCGCGGCCGATGCGCGTGCCGAGCGCGCGGCGGGCCATGCCCTGCACGCGGCGACGGTTCTTGGCCTTGGCCTTGGCGTGGTGACGGGCGCCCTTCTTGGTCTTGCGGACGCGGCGGGACTTCTTGGAAAGCGGCAAGTACATCGGTTTTTCCTGCGTGGAACACCCGCCAGAAGCGCGGGCAAAGTCGTTTCGCGAGCCCTTTCGGGCGCGACGGGAGCGCTGTCCTAGCAGGCGTCGCGCCGAATGTCACGCGAGCGCGCCTTTTGGGCCCGCGAACGGGGAAGTCGACCGAAGATCGTGGTCGAGGCGCCCGGCTGGCAAGGCGCGACGAGGGAGCATACCGCGAGGTATGCTCCCTCGTCGCGCCTTGCCAGCCGGGCGCCTCGACCACGATCTTCAGTCGACTTCCCCGTTCGCGGGCCCAGAGCCTCGACGCTGGGGCGCTTTTCGCTCACAACCCCGCCATGCCCACTGGCCCGAAGCTGCGCGCCGAGCAGGCCCATGAGCCATTCCGGATCGTCTTGGTCGACCCGGAAATCCCTGGCAACACCGGCGCGGCGGCCCGCACGGCGGCGGCCACCCAGAGCGCGCTGCACCTAGTGGGCAAGCTGGGCTTCCGTATCGACGAGCAGTCCGTGCGGCGGGCGGGGCTGGACTACTGGCACCTGGTGGACCTGCACCGCCACGAGGCGCTCGGTGACTTCCAGGTGGCCCACCCCGGTTCGCGGCTTCACCTGTTCTCGTCGGGGGCAAAGCGCAGCTACCTGGACGTGGCGTTCCAGCCGGGGGACGCGCTGGTGTTCGGAAAGGAGTCCACAGGGCTCGATCGGGCCCTGCTGGAAGCCCACCCTGACGCCGTGGTGGGCATCCCCACGCTGGGCGCCGTGCGCAGCCTGAACTTGAGCAACGCCGTCGCGATCGTGGTCTACGAGGCGCTCCGTCAGACCGGCGCGCTCGACCGCACGTTCGTGGAGGAAGACTCAGGCCCTCGCTGACGGGCCCAGCTGCACCGGCTGCCCACTGAGCGCGCTGGTGCCCGACAAGCGGTCCACCCGGCGAGCGTCGATCACGTCGTTGACGCTGGCCCCGGGCTGGGCCGAGGCCACCCCCAGGCGCGTGCCTGCTCGCCCATGCCCGAAGCCGTGAGGCAGGCACACCACCCCGGGCATGATGTCGTCCGTGACCCGCACGGGCACGTCTACGCTGCCCACATCCGAGCGGAGCGTGGCGATCGCCCCGTCTTGCACCTGGCAGCGCTCGGCGTCGGTGGGGTGCACTTCCAGCGTGCAGCGTGAGGCGCCCCGCATGAGCCGCGGCGCGTTGTGCATCCACGAGTTGTTGCTGCGCAGCGTGCGTCGGCTGATGAGCACCAGCGGTGTGACCGGCTCGCTCAGCTGCGCGCCGAGGTTGCCCAGCTCGGACGCCAGCAACGCCGGGAACAGGTCGAGCGAGCGGTGCGAGTAGCGCAGGATGTCCCCCAGGCGCGCTTCGAGCGGCCCGAGATCCACGGTGGTCCCCGCTGCCTGCAGCGAGGCGAGCGTGAGCTTGCGGTGGCGCTGGGGGCCCACGCGGAGGAGCAGATCGAGGATGCGCTCAGGCCGCGCGCGCCGCAGACCGGTGATGGCCAGCGCCGCCGCACGCTGGGGCAGACCGCGCGCGGCCAGCACCCGCTCGGCGAGCTCGAGCAGCACGTCCCAGCCCTCGCGCGTGTCCTTCGGGGCAGGCACCACCGGGCCATCGAACGAAGCGAAATTGCGCACGCCCTGGCCCGCAAACAGCATGGGATAGTGCGCCCGCTCGAGCGCCACGGGCGTGGGCAGGATGTAGTGCGCCAGGCACGAGGTCTCGTTCACGAAGAGGTCGATGGACACCAGCAGGTCCAGCTCCTGGAGCGCCGCCCCCACCCGCGAGCCATCCGGGTTGGACAGCACGGGGTTGCCCGCGTTCACGATGAGCGCCTTGATCTGGCCCGGCCCCGGAGCCTCGAGCTCCTCCAGCAGCGCCGCCACGGGCAGCTCCCCCAGGAATGACGGCCGCTTCGCAACGCGTGAGCACCCCGGCTTCAGCTGGGCTCCCGCGAGCGCGCTGATGCGGACCAGATCGATGGCCGGCGTGGCGAAGCGCACCCCACCCTCCCGGTCGAGGTTGCCCGTGAGGGCGTTGACGAGATCCAGCAGGATGGTGGTGGTGGTGCCGTGCTCTTGCACGCAGGTCCCCATGCGCCCGTAGCAGATCGCACGGCGCGCCGAGCCGAGGTCATCGGCCAGCGCGTGGATGGTGGCTGCCGGCAGCCCGACGCGCGCGGCCACGCGCTCGGCCGTGAACTCGCGCACCGCTGCGCCCAGCGCCTCGAAGCCGGCGTCGCGGCAGAACGGCGAGCGCGCGGCGACGCCGGTGGCGAACAACCGCTCCATCATGGCGAGCAGGAGGAACGCATCACTCCCAGGCCGAATGAAGTGGTGCTGGTCGGCGATGGCGGCCGTCTCGGTGCGGCGCGGATCCACCACGACGATGCGCCCACCGCGCTCCTGGATGGCGCGCAGCCGGCGCGTGATGTCGGGGGACACCATGCCGCTGCCGTTGGACACCAGTGGGTTGGC
Organism: Sandaracinaceae bacterium; assembly: GCA_016706685.1. Lineage (NCBI taxonomy): Bacteria > Pseudomonadati > Myxococcota > Polyangiales > Sandaracinaceae > Sandaracinaceae bacterium. The sequence continues at coordinate 84,798 of JADJJE010000011.1, forward strand.
ACCGATGACCAGCAGGTGCTCGGTGTGGTCGAGGTCGGGCACGGGCACGGCGGCGGGGCTCCCGAACAGCGTGGCCGAGGCCACCACGCGCGGCAGGTTGTCGAGCGACGCCGCGCTGAAGTGGTTGCGGCCGCCCAGCACGGCACGCAGCACGGTGGAGGCCAGGGCCGCCCCGTAGTCGTGAGCCGTGGGGTTGCCCAGGTAGGTGGCCACGGCGTCGGCACCATCGCGCGCACGGATGGCGGCCAGGCGCTGCCCGATGTCACCCAGCGCCTCTTCCCAGCTGACCGGGACGAAGTCGCGTCCCACTCGCTTGAGCGGCGTCCGCACCCGGTCGGGGTCGTCCATCAGGTCGCCCAGCGCGGCGGCCTTCGGGCAGATGTGTCCGCGCGTGAACGGATCGCTCACGTCGCCGCGCACCTCCACCACGCGACCCTGGTCCACGCGCACGCGCAGCCCACAGTGGGCGTCGCACAGCGTGCACACGGCCCGGACGGTTCCATTCGAGTGTTCGCTCATGTCGGCGGCTCCTCACTGATGACGAAGGCCTCGTCGCCTTCGAGCATGGGCTCGTCGGCGCGTGGATTGATGAGGAAGCGGTCGCCGTCGCGCACCAGCGAGAGCACCGTCCGGCGCAGGCCCAGCATGGCGATGTTGAAGTCCAGGAAGGTCTTGCCGATGAACTCCTCGTCCACGGGCACGCGGTAGATCTCGCTGCCGTACTTGTTGGTGAGCAGGTCCTGCAGCAGGTCGCCCACGCCCAGGTCCTGCACCGAGCGCACCAGCAACGTGGACGCGAGCCCACGCGTGTCGATGACCGCGTCGCAACCTGCGGCCTCGAGGTGCTCGCGGTTCTCCGGATCGATCAGCTCCGCGCTCAGCCGCACCTTGGGGTTCAGCTTCTTGAGCGCCAGGGCGATGAGCGCCGTCTCGTGATCGCTCTGCGGGTTGTTCGGGTCGTTGGCGAAGACGATGGCGGCTGCCGCGAACTCGGCCGACGAACGCGACAGGCTGTCGCGGCTGCCCGGCCGCCCCCGCACGAACAGCACGGGCTCGGCGATGGGGGTGGTCTCGAGGTCCGCCACCACGCAGATGGGCATCTCGAGGTAGCGCGGGTCGTGGCGAAAGTCGTCGATGGCGCCGAACGACTTCTCGTTCCAGCCGAGCACCAGGAGGTGATGTTTGAGCATATAGGTCCGAAGGCCCTTCTGGCCGCGTTCACGGTATTCGATGAGGCCTGCCGCGATGGTGGCAGCCAGCGTCCCCAGCACGCCCACGCCGAGGATCATGGTCATGACGGCCACCACGCGGCCGCCGAGGGTGTAGGGGTAGAGGTCGCCGTAGCCCACGGTGCTGAGCGTGGTCATACTCCACCAGAGCGCGTCCCCCGGGTCGTGGATGCTGGGGTTGTGGCCGTCCTCGAAGTGGTAGAAGGCGCTGGCCGCCAACAGCCACACACCGAGGGCCACCCACGTGAGGTTGGCCATGGCGTCGGTCCGAAACGGCAGCTCGCGGCCGCGCAGCACGCGCCGCGTGAGCGCCAGCACGCGGGCCAGGCGAATGAGCCGCACCAGCCGCACCAGACGGGCGGCGCGCAGCGGCCCCACCACGGGGATGCAGCCCAGCAGGTCCACCCAGTTGCGGCGGAAGAAGCGCCAGCGGTAGGGCCTCGCACGGTAGAAGCGGTAACCGAAGTCCGCTGCGAACAGGGCGCAGAAGCCGAAGTCGATGTAGCCGAGCAGGTGCCCCTCGGCGGAGTCGTGGTCGAGCTGCATGTCGACCAGGATGAGCACCAGCGCGATGACGGTGCTCACCAACACCAGGCGGTCCCACCAGCGAGGCATGAGCGGGTCGGTGTGCAGTGGCTGGAGGCGCTGGCCCATGGTGCGGCGCCGAGTATGCCACCGACTTGACCGCCACGGCGCGCCCCTGCACGTTGACCGGGCATGGATCGTCGTGACACCACGCGGTGTCTTGCCGCGCTCGCGCTCTGCCTGGCGGCCCTCGCCCTGCGGCCCTCGGAGGGCGTGCGAGCCCAGGGCGGCAGCCCACCACCCGCCCCGCCCCAGGCCGAGCCCCCGGTGAACAGCCAGGTCGAGCCGGGCGAAGAGTGGGTGGAGTTCGAAGACGGGCACACCGGCGAGATCGTTCGCGCTCCCGCGCGGGACCAGCTGCCGCCCGCGCTGCCCGTGGAAGAAGTGGTGGTCCCCGAGGTCCCGCCGGACGACAGCCAGCCCATCGCCACCCCGATGCCCACCGAGTGGGTCCCCAACGTGGGGTCGCAGTGCCGGCGTCGGCGGCGGCACCGGTTCTGCGATGGCCCGCTGCGTGTGCCCGAGCCCTATGGGGACGCGGCCGCGCTGGCCACGCGTCTTCGGCTGGGCACCCGCGCCGGTCAGCACGTGCTCGAGCACGCGGCCCGTCCCGAGTGGGTGGCGGAGGTGCAGGGCCGGGTGAGCAACACGCTGCGCTGGCCGGTGGATGGCGGAAACCTCTGGCGCGGGCTGGTCGCGCGGCGCGGGCGGCGTCCCGAGCACACCGGCGTGGACATCGGCGCGCGGGAGGGCACGTTCGTGCTGGCGGCCAACGACGGGCTCGTCATCTACGCCCACAACGACATCACCGGCTACGGCAACATGGTGACGGTGGTGCACGGTGACGGGACCTCCACCATGTACGCGCACCTCCGCGCCGCTTATGTGTTCCCCGGCATGCGTGTGCGCCGGGCCCAGGTGCTGGGCGAGCTCGGCAACACGGGCATCTCGCACGGCCCCCATCTGCACTTCGAGTGGCGCATCGAGGGGCTGCCCACCAACCCGCTGCCGCGCTTCACGCGCGTGCCACCCCGGGCGGAGCTTCGCATGCGCCAGCTCGAGGCCGAGCGCTGAGAGCGTGAACGCGGGTTTACGCCGCGCCAACGATCGCCCACGACCCCCGTGTGGCACACTGCAAGAACCTCGACGAATGTCGCTGGCACGCTCGTTGCGTAGAATACTCGCGAGCCCACCCCCGTCGGGCAATGGTACAAGGAGTCGCCTCGACTATGCGTAGAGCTTCCATCTCAGCACTCATCCCTCTCTTCATGCTCCTCCAAGGCTGTCCTGTGTGGGGGGGCGGGAACGAGTTCGGGTGTGCCACCAACACGGACTGCCCCACCGACTACGTCTGCGACACGGCGGGCGAGTGTCAGGATCCGGTGTGCACCATCGACGACGACTGCGGCGCCCTCCAGCGCTGCGAGAACAGCCTGTGCCTGCCCGACACCGACGCGTGTCGGACCGATGGCGACTGCGATGAAGGCAACTTCTGTGACGACGAGGGCCGGTGCACCCCCAGCGCCGAGTGCTCGCCGTCCGTGCCGTGTGCTCGCCCGGACCACGTCTGCGACTTCCGCGGCAGCTGTGTCCCGGCGCCGCCCACGGGTCAGTGCAACAACGCCGATGACTGCGTGGGCGACGAGCTCTGCATCGAGGGTGTCTGCACGGACCCCAACGAGGCGTGCGAGTTCGACTTCCAGTGCGGCGCCGGCAAGAGCTGCGTCAACGGGGAGTGCGTCATCATCGGCTGCGGCAGCAACAACGACTGCCCCAACGGCAGCACCTGCTCCACCGGCTTCTGCCTGCCGAACCCCAACCAGTGCACCACCAGCGCGGACTGCAGCAACGGCGACCTGTGCGTGGGCGGCCGCTGCTTGGCCGACTGTCGTGACAACGCGGCGGCCTGCAGCGCGCTCGAGGTCTGCGGCACGGACGGCTTCTGCCGCCCGGACGTGGCCCCCTCGGCCTTCTGCTCGGGCGACGGGGACTGCGCCGGCGGCGCGGTGTGCCGCAGCGGGGTGTGTCGGACGCCGTGTGTGTCGGGTGGTGTCACCACCTGCCAGATGTTCGACGTCCAGTTCGACAGCTGCGAGGACCGCGGCGACGGCCTGCTCTGCTACGACAGCACGGAGTTCTCGGGCTCGGACTGCCGGGTGGCGGCGGACTGCTCGAACGACCGCAACTGCGTGAACGGCTCCTGCCGCTGACACGCGGGTAACCGGACGGGGGAAGATGGGGTGCACCTACGGGTGTGCCCCTTCTTCGTTGTGGGCTCAGCGCGCAGCGACCCAGGCACGGGGGCTGACGACGGCCTCGATGGTCTGCTCGAGGTCGTAGGCGGGAGTGAACCCCAGCACCTCGCGAGCGCGGGTGTCGTCCACCATGCAAATGTACCGCAGGTGATCCAGCTCGGGCGCGGGGAAGCTGGACAGGTGGTAGCGGAAGAGGCGGTCCAGCATGCTGGTGGCGAGCGCACCGGGGATGGGGATGGGCGTGGTGCCCAGCTTGCGGAAGATCTTGCTCAGCGGCAGCTCACCCGCGCCCCGCAGGTTGAAGATGCCCTTGGCCCCCGGGCGCAGCGCGTGCTCGATGGCCCGCACGACGTCGTTCTCGTGGATGGCCTGCATCATGGGGTCGAAGCCCAACACCGTGAGCGGCCGCTCGAGGCGCAAGTAGTTGCTGGCTGCGTTGCGGACTCCGCCCAGGATGTGACACGGCCGCAGGATGACGGTCTCGGTGTCCGGGTGCCGCCAGAAGAACGACTGGGCCAGCATGTCGAGCTCGATGAGGTCGCGGATGGCGCCGAAGCCCTGCGCGCCGAGCAGCGGCGCGTCCTCGGCCAGGAACTGCGGGTTGTCGGCGTGCGGCCCGTAGACCGCGGCGCTCGAGAGCACCACCAGCTTCTTCACGTCGTACTCGACGATGTAGTCCAGCAGCTTCTGGAACGCGACGATGTTCCAGTCGTGCCGCTCGCGCTCACCCACGCGCGGGTCGTGCAGCACGCCCAGGTGCACGACGGCGCTCACGCGCTCGGTGCGGAACACGTCGCGCGTCTTCTTGCGGCGCACGTCCACCTGGTAGTGGATCACGTCTTTGGGCTTGTCGGGGAACCGACGCCGGTCGATGCCCACCACGCGCTCGGTGCGGTGCAGGCGGCGCACCAACAGCTTGCCGAGGCGACCGCAGATGCCGGTGACCAGCACCGCACCCGGCTCGTCGTCACCCAGGTGCCGGGCTTCGAGTGCAGCCTCGACCGCCGCGTCGGCTTCCGCTTCGTCGGCCTCGGTGGCGTGGCTCGGCCCGTCATGGCCCAGGTCGTCATCGTGCGCGACCGAAGCCTGCGGAGGCGGGACGGTCGGCTGTGCACGACGCGCGCTGGGGCGCGCGCGGCGGGTACCATCGGCTGGCTTCTTCGGAGTTTCGTCACCCACGGAGGGCACCCTATCACGGGTCAGCGCGCGTTCGCATCCAGCCCCGGCACCGCGGGCCCCGGCTCCTGCTCCACCAGCTCGAGGCGGCTGGCGAAGACACGGGAATCCACCAAGTCGAGCTGCAGCACGCCCAGCCGCGGTGCCTCGAGCCGGGCATCCATGTACTCGACGCGGGCGCGGAGGCGAACGCCGCGCTCCTGGCCAGCGAGGGGCTGGGCAGGCTGGACGTCCAGCAGCCGAAACGCCAGCCACGGCACCTGGTGGAACACGCCCGCGAAGTACGCCTGCACGGCGGTGCGCCCCTCGTGGCGCGTGGGGCGACTGGCCTCGTCGGGGCGGTGCGGATCGTCGTGCGCTCCGGAGGCCGCATAGAGTTCGGCCAGCGCGAGCGAGTCGCGGTCGTGGAAGGCCGCGATGAAGTGGCGCAGCGTGGTCGCGTCATCGCGCTGGGTGCGCGCGGGCGTGGCCTCGTAGACCAGCCGCGCCTCGTAGCCTCCGCACCACGGAGACCGCCGCAGGAAGAGCTCGAGCCGGCTGCCGCGCATGCGCACGTCGCCCGCCGCGTCCTCTTGGGGCACCTGCTCGCAGCGAGGCGACGCGGGGTACGAGACGCGCGCGTGCTCGCTGAACGCCCAGCGCGTGTCGGGGCTGTCTGCCGGGCCGCGCTGCGCGCCGAGCCGCACCGTCTGGGTGCACTCGTCCTCGGCGAAGTGGCGGTCGGCCACGATGACGGCGCCGCCCGGGAGGGCATGGACGCGCAGCGTCTCGGTGAAGCCGCGCACGCTCATGTCCAGGATGCCCTCGGTGCAGGTGCCCTCCACGTAGCGCCAATCGCTCTCCGCGAGGCGCTCCGGGTCTGCCGCCACGGTCCCGCGCAGCCGCCCACGCTCGGCCTCGGGCGTGTCGGCGCCGGGTGTGGAAGGTGGCGCGCCGACGGCTGGACCACATGCCCCCGCGAAGACACCGACCACCAGCCATGCGAGCGGGGCAGCCCCCTGCCCTCCGCGCCCCAGCGTCAAAAGAACACCCCTTCGCGCTGCTCGAGGCCGCGCTGGAGCATGCTCTCGATGGCGGTGCGCACGGTCCACACCTTCTCCTCGATGACGGCGTCGTCGTCGTCTGGGTCGCCCTCGAAGTGCAGCGGCTCGCCGAAGTAGAGCCGGTACTTGGTGGGCAGCGGCGCCAGCATGCCCACGAAGAGCTGTGGGATGATGGGGAACGCGGGCATCCCCAGCAGCTTGGCCAGCGGCTTGAAGTCTCCGACCGACACGTACTGCTCCTCGGCGCCCACCACGGCCACGGGCACGATGGGCGTCCCCGTCTCGAGCGCGAGGCGCATGAAACCAAGGCCGAACGGGGTCATTTGGTAGCGCTTATCGAAGGTCTTACTGATGCCGCGTGCACCCTCTGGGAAGACCACCAAGCTCTCCTCGTTCTCGAGCAAACGGCGCGCGTTGCTGGGGCTGCCCACCACCTGGCCGATGCGCGGGAACAGCACGGACACGAAGGGCAGCTCGGCGGTCCACTTCTCCACCATGCTGCGCGGAAAGCGAGGCGGGTCCGCGTCCATCATGAGCGCCGTCGCGATCATGGCGCCGTCGAGCGGCACCTGCCCGGAGTGGTTCGCGATGACCAGCAGGCGACCGTCCGCCGGCACGTGCTCGATGCCGTGCACCTCGGTGCGGAAGTAGTAACGGTGCAGCAGCGCGGCCCCCGCCAGCACATAGCGCGTGGTCTCCGGGTCGAAGCCGAAGGGGTCGTGCCCAGTTTCGTTGTGGTGTGTGCGGATGCGCGCGATCTTGGCGTCGATGTCTTCGCCGAGGACGTCCTCCACGAAGCGCACCACACGGTCTCCGACCGCGCGCGAGAACGCGGGGTTCACGGCATCGCGCTCGTCGTCGAAGGCGCCCCGTGTGCTGTCGTTCTTCGCCATGCGCTGATGGTGAAGACCTCACCCACCCACGTCAACGCGGGCGAGTGTGCGGTCGATGGCCGTGGGCGAATCCGTGATGCCGGAAAATTGACCACGGCGACCCGAGTGTGGTTTCGACTTTGAGATGCGACGAATCACCCTCCTAGGCCTCGCGCTCAGCCTCTTCATGGGGGGCGCGTCTCCTTGGTGGCAGGCCTCGGTGGGCGCGCAGGCGCCCGCTGCCACGCGCGATGCCACGCGCTCGGCCGTGCGCGAGATGGATGGCGAGGGGGCGGACCAAGAGGCCCTGCACGACCACGACGCGGAAGACGATCTGGATGACGACGCGGAGCCGAGCGCAGGCCGTGCGCGTTCAGGAGCGCGACGACGCTTCGACTACTCGCGCTACTCGGACGGGCCACGGCGCGTGCCCACGGCCCGCGGGACCACCCTGGCGCGGCAGCAACAGCTGGGCCTCGGCACGCGCGCCGCGGCGAGCCGCGTGCTGCAAGGGCGCCCGGAGCCGCGCTGGGTGGCTGCCGCGGGCGGAGAGGTAGGGGATCACCTGCTGTGGCCCGTGCAGACCGGGCGCTTCGGGCGCGGCTTCGGCTATGTGCGCCAGACCCGACCGGACAAGCGCCACGACGGCATCGACATCGTGGCCGCCGAGGGCAGCACCGTGCGCGCCGTGGCCGACGGCCTGGTGGTGTACGCCGACAACGAGGTGCGTGGCTTCGGCAACGTGCTGATGGTGGTGCACCCGAACGGCTGGGTGTCTTTGTACGCGCACCTCTACCGCATCACCGTGCCAGCGGGCTACCGCGTGAGCGCCGGCGAGCGGGTGGGCTTCGTGGGCAACACGGGTATCTCGCACGCCCCCCACCTGCACTTCGAGCTGCGCGTGGACGGCCGTCCGGCCAACCCGCTGACCCTGTTCGAAGGGCGCCCGTGGATCGACGCGTACCGCACCTGGCAGCGCCAGCTGGCCGACGGCACCTACCGCGCGCCGCGCGAGCACCAGACCCTGCCGGGTTCGTCGCGCGACCCCTCCGGGCCGGACGCCGGCGACCGACACGACAACGACGAGGCGACGCCTGCCGTGGTGGAGGCCCCCGCCGCCCCCGAGCGCTCGGCCGCAACGGAACCCGCGCAGGTGGCAGCCCGCCTGCTGGAAGCCCCCGTGCCCCGAGAGCTGCGTGAGATGGCCACGGGGCGCACGTTCCGCAACGCGCTGTGGCCGCTGCGTGGTGGCGACGTGCGGCGTGGCTTTCGCGCGGCCGCTCGCGGCGTGGAGCTGAGCGCGGCGCGTGGCACCGCCGTGCGTGCGGCGAGCGACGGCCTGGTGGCCTACGCAGGCCCGCTGCGCGGCCTCGGCGACGTGGTCGTGCTGGTGCACAGCAACGGCTGGGTGTCGCTCTACGCCCGCCTCGGATCCACCACCGTGGAGATTGGCCAGCCCATCCGGCGCGGCGAGTGGCTGGGCGAGCTGGGTCGCAGCCCCCTGCACTACCGCCTGGTCATCGACGGTGAGCCCGTGGACCCGGCGCCGCACCTCGCGCAGCTGCCCGAGGGCGTCCGCTTGTGAGCACCAGGGGTCAGCGCGGGAGCACCCCACCCTGCGCCAAGATCTTCGTGACCACGGGCACGTCGGCGGGCGGCAGCGCGTAGCGCTCGAGCTCGGTCGGGAGGACCCACGCGTGGTCCGCCACCTCGATGTGCTGCACCTCGCCCCGCAGCCAGCGGCACGCATAGAAGAGTAGCAGCACGTCACGCTCGGGATACGCGTGCGATGTGACCTCGAAGATGGAGACGGGCTCCACCTCGATGGCGCACTCTTCGCGGCACTCGCGCACGACCGTGTCCATGGGGGCCTCGCCCGGCTCGAGCTTGCCGCCCGGGAACTCCCACATGCCCGGCAGGTGCGCCTTGGGCATGCGCTGCGTGAGCAGGATGCGCCCGTCCCGCTCGATGACCGCGGCGGCCACGACGACGCGGCTCATGGTACCGGTGTCACGGTGGGACCGCCGCCCCCGCCACCGCCACCGCCTCCCGAGCCGGCCTGGCGCAGCTGCGCCTCGAGGCGGGTGATGGTGTTCTGTGCGTCCACCAGCTCGGCGCGCGTGGCATTGAGCTGGCCCTCGAGCGCCACGGCGCGCGCCTCCGACTGCGATGCGCTGCGCAGGAGCGTCACGTACTGGGACTCGAGGGACGCGAGCTGGCCTTCGAGGGACGCGAGCTGCCCCTCGAGCTGGGTCACGCGCGCCTCCGCCGTGCGCTGCGCGTTGCGAGCGGCCGATGCCTGCTGGGTGGCGCTGTCGCGCGCGCTGCTGGCCACGGCGGCCTCGCTCTCGGCGCGGCGTCGTGCGGCGTCGGCGGCGTCACGCTCACGTCGCGCGGCATCGGCAGCGCGAGTGGCGGCGTTGGCTTGCTGCACGGAGAGCGCCTGGGCCGCCTGGGCACGCTCGGCGGCCGCTTCGGCCTCTGCACGCAGGCGGCGGGCGTTGGCGGCCGCGCTGGCCGACTGGTTGCCACGCCGCTGCGCCGCCTCGGCCGCCTCGAGGGCGGCCGCCGCTTCGTCCGCCGCTGCCGCAGCGCGCCGCTTGGCCTCGGCCGCCTCTTCGTCCAAGGCCAAGACGCGCGACTCGCTCTCCACCACGCTCTCTTCGAGGTCGGTGATGCGCTCGCCCGCTTGGGCCACCTGCCCCGTGAGCTCCACCGACTCGGTCTCGAAGCGACGGGCCTTCGTGAGCTGGAAGATGCCCCACGTGGCCACGCTGCCCACCACCACGAACGCGACCGCCAGCCACGCCGCGCGCTTTCGCTGACGCTCGGGCAGCAACAGCACGTCCAGCTCCTTGCGGAACTCGTCGGCGGTGGGGCGCTGCTCGGGGTCCGCGTTCAGCCAGCGCGCGAAGTGCTTGCGCAGGTAGCGCAGCGAGCGGTTCTTGAACGGCGGGATCGGCTCTTCGGCGCGCCGGCGCAGGAACGCCGTGACCTCCGCATCCGACTCGGGCAGCTCGGGCATGGTGCCCGGCTCGAGCACCTCGCGCAGCGTGAGCGCCAGCGCGAAGACGTCTGCCTTCCCATCTGCGGCCGGGTTGGGCATGGGCCACGAGCCGGCCACCTCGGGCGCAAAGTACGCCAGGCTGCCCGCCGCCATGAGCTCGCCGGAGCGAACGGCCACGCCCAGGTCCAGCAGCTGCGGCTGGAGCTCGTCGTAGCCCGTGACCTTCGACAGGAACACGTTGGCGGGCTTGAGGTCCTGGTGGCGGATGCCCACCGCGTGCAGCGCCGAGAGCCCGGCGGCCAGCTTCTCGAACACCGGCTTCGCCTCCTGGCGCGTGAGCAGCACCTCCTCGAGCGTCTCGCCCTCGAGCCAGGGCATGGCGAACCACAGCCGCCCCTCGTGCCAGCCGTAGTCCAGGAAGTGGAGCACGGACGGGTGGTGCACGGCTGACAGCAGCTCCAGCTCGCGCATCGCGGCGGCGCGCTGGTCTTCGGTGCGCGCCGGGTGGCGCATGATCTTGATGGCCACGCGGTGACCGCGGACGTTGCGGTCTTGCGCGCGGTAGACCTCGCCCTGCGCCCCAGCGCCGACGGGCGTCTCGATCAGGAAGCGCGCACCGAGGGGAGTGTCTCGCGCGAGTGAGTAGTCGTCGCTCATGGTGTCTCGAAGATGGCGATGATGTACTCGCCGGCGCGCTCTTGTCCGCCCGCCTCGACGAACGTGTCGACGGAGAGGAAGTGGGTGCCGGGGGAGAGCGTCACGCTGAGGTCTTGGTGATCACGGTCGACACAGTCGTCGCCGCTGGTCCCGCTGAGCAGGTGAACGTCCACGTCCACCGTCCCGCGGTCGAAGAGGAGCACCCGCAGCGAGGTGGTCGTGCTGAGGTCCAGTCGGTAGAACAGCTCGGGGCCGGACTCGTTCTGCGCGGCGGCGCAGCCCGGATACGCGTCGACGCCGTCGTTCACTGCGAAGAGCGTGTTGGCCACGTGCGAAAACGGCAGCGAAGCCACACGGAACGGACTACTGGGTGACCCGTCGCCCAGCAGCGGCGCCCCCTCGGCATCCGGCGCGGCCCCGCCAGCCACGGCCAGCCGGGCCCGGTGCAGGGTCTGCAGCGTGAGCAGGTTGCGCACGTTGTACCCGTGCTGGAGGCCGGCGCTGGTCAGGAAGCACGCGCCGCTCGGGAATGCGCTGGGGTGGAGGTCGTCCGCGCCGAGCCCGTGTTCGGGCAGTGGCAACAGCTCGCGGTGCAGGTCGATGAAGGGCACCTGGCGCGCTTGGGCCACGGCGCGCACCGCCATGTTGAACTCGGGCACGAGCAGGTCGCTGGTGGGGTTGTCGTCGCGCGGCATGATGGTGGACCAGAACGGCACGATGCCCTCGTCCAGGAGCTGATCCGTGAGGTCCAGCAGGCTGTTGGCGTAGCTGAACACGTTGGTCTGCTCGATGTCGTTGGTGCCGTACATGGCCACCGCGTAGCGCGGGTTTGCCAGGCCCACCTCGGTGGCGAGGGGCGAAGGGTCACCCGCGATGGCCCACGCCGCGCCCCGTCCCACCTCGGTGGCCGCGCTGGTCCGGTTGAAGGGGGTGCTGCCCTCGATGTCCCCCGCGCGAAAGTAGTCGAGCGTGGCCATGAGCTCCGCGCGCCCGTCCAGGTCCACGTTGCTGCCTGCGAAGCAATGCAGGAACTGACTGCTGAACGTGGCCGAAGCACCCACCTTGATGAACACGTCGGCGTTGGTGGTGCCCCGCGCGACGACCTCGCGCAGGTGGGCCGCCACGTGCGGGGTGATGGGCGAGAGCGTGCGGCCACTGGGGTACTGCGCGGGAGACGTGGGCTCGCCCAGGTCTACCCCCTGGTCGAGGTCACCGGAGTCGCTGAAACCACCGTCGTCGGGCATCCCCAGGTCGTAGCGGAACGTGGGGTCACGCTCTTCGGCGCAGCCCGCCGCCGAGGTGGCGAGGAGAGCGGCGATGAACGCAGTGAGGCGCGCGGACGATGCGTTCACCGGGCGAGTGTAGCGGCAGCGGCTGGCGCGCGGCAACGACCACGGGCGCGGGCGGGAAGTGTGCTCACGGCGCGGCCACGGGCCCGGCGGTGCTGCCGGAGTCCACGCTGCCGGTCACGGCATGGCTCAGCCGAACCCGCGCGAGGAGCACACCCACCTCGGCGTTGAGCAGCTCCACGTGGGCCTGCATGCGGTCGAGGCGCGCGTCGATCAAATCGCTCTGCACCACGGTGCCGGCCTCCAGCTGCCCCCAGCGCAAGCGGTAGGCTTCGTCGGCGGCGCGCACCAGGGCCCGCACGGCGCTGAGCCCCCGCTCCGCGGCGATGAGCTCGTGATGGGCCGACGCCACCTCGAGGCGCACACCGTCGCGCACGCGCTGCACGTCGGCTTCGAGCCGCGCCAGGTCGGCCTGGGCAGTGGCCGTCTGCTGCCGCGCGTCCAGCGTCTGCTGCAGCGACCAGCTCAGCACCACGCTCACGTCCCACGCAGGGGTGAACTCGGCGCGCTGCGGGAACACCCGCGGGTTGGGGTTCGCGTAGATGAAGTTGGCCTGCGCCGCGAGGCGTGGGTACTGCGCCCCGCGGGCCCCACGCAGCTGATGCTCGCGGGCGTCACGGATGGACGCGAGCGCCAGGATCTCCGGCCGCTCGCGCTCCGCCTGCTCTTGGAGCTGCTCGAGCGTGCCCGGGGGCGTGGGTGGCCCCTCGATGCTGAGCACACGCAGCTGCAGGGCGCCCTGGTGGTGCGTGAGCATGCGCAACGCCTCGAGGGTGAGCGCCACGCCCATCTCGGCCTGCGCGATGGCGACCTCGGCCGCGGCGACGCCTGCCTCCACGCGCAGCAGCTCGACCTGAGCCGCGGCCCCCTCACGCACCAGGTTGGCCACCCGCTCGCGGTGGGCCTCCGCCCGGGCCCGCGCGTCCAGGGCGACGCCCAGCGCCGCCGCTGCGCGAAGGTGCTCGTAGAACGCCTCTCGCGCCTGGAGCGCCACGCTGCGCTGCTCCACCGCGGCCTGCACTTGCTGCGCATCGAGCGCAGCATCGGCGGCGCGCACGCTCGGCAAGATGGTGAGGAACAGGTCCGTCAGCGGGTAGGAGATGCTAGCCGTGAGCGCGTACTGGTTGCGCAGGATGGGGAACGAGCTGTTGGTGAGGCCGTCGATCAAGCCGCGAAAGACCAAGCGCGCGTTCACGTCCTGCACGGAGTTGATGGCGAGGTTCAGCGCATCGGTGTCCACGTCCTCCGCGATGGAGCCGTTGTCGATCTGGGAGATGCGCGTGTAGCGCGCGCCCAGCTGGACCTCGGGGACGAAGCCCAGCAGCGCTCGCCGGGCGCCTGCCCGCGCCGCGTCCACGGAGGCTCGCGAAGCGGACAGTGACGGCGAGCTGGCGATGGCCGCCGCGACCACGTCGGCCTCCGTGAGACCCGTGGTGCGCTCGACGCGCAGCGCCTCGAGCTCCGAGGCGGGCCCGTCCCCCGCCGCCTCGGCCTCGACTGCAGCGCGGGCCACGTCCGTGGGCGCTTGAGCCAACACGCCGGGCGCACCGCCCAGCGGCCCGGCCAAGAGCGCGAGCGCGAGCCCCAGTGGCCCCGAATAGTGCCTGCAGCGAACGCGGTTGGACAACGAGCCGAACATCGTGACCTCCAAAAAACGACCGCCCGCGCGAGTTGACACGGCAACGGAAGCGCCTATTACCTGCTCCCTATGCCTCGCCAGTTCAAGGTCGCAGTCGTCGGCGCCACCGGTGCCGTCGGTCAAGAGATGTTGCGCGTGCTCGAAGAGCGGAATTTTCCCGTGAGCGAGCTCGTCCCGGTCGCCTCCGAGCGAAGTGCCGGTAAGACGGTCACGTTTCGCGGCACTGAGCACAAGGTCGTCGCGATCTCTCCGGAGGTCTTCGAGGGCGTGGACCTCGCGCTGTTCTCGGCCGGCGGCGGCACCTCGCTCGAGTGGTCGCCCATCGCGGCCAGCAAGGGCGCGCTCGTGGTGGACAACAGCTCGGCCTGGCGCCGTGACCCGGACGTGCCGCTCGTGGTCCCCGAGGTGAACCTCGACCACGCCGCGCGCCGCCCCAAGGGCATCATCGCCAACCCCAACTGCAGCACCATCCAGATGGTGGTCGCCCTCAAGCCCATCCACGACGCCGCGCGCTTGAAGCGCATCGTGGTGGCCACCTACCAGGCCATCAGCGGCGCCGGTGCCCAGGCCGTGGACGCCTTCCGCACGCAGGCGCGCGAGTACGGCGAGGGCAAGCCCGTCACCCCTGGCAAGGTGGGCGACGTGCTGGCCGGCTCGCTCCTCATGCGCTGGACGCCCGACGTGGCCAGCGGCTACCAGGAGGAGGAGCTGAAGATGGTCGTGGAGACCCAGAAGATCTTCGGCGACGACACCATTCGCGTGTCGCCCACGGCCGTGCGTGTCCCGGTGGAGTCGGGCCACAGCGAGGCCATCACCATCGAGACGCACGAGCCCATGGACGCCAAGCGCGCCCGTGCGCTGCTCGAGAAGGCGCCCGGCGTGGTGGTCATCGACGACTTCGCCAACGGGCTGTACCCGAAGCCGAAGGACGCGGTGGGTCAAGACCCGGTCTACGTGGGCCGCATCCGCGACGACGTGGGCAACCCCGGCGGCATCCAGATGTGGGTCGTGGCGGACAACCTCCGCAAGGGCGCCGCGCTGAACGCCGTGCAAATCGCCGAGGGCGTGCTGATCGGACCCGAAGCGTTCCTTCGATGACGAATTGTCACGGGCCGGGGCTCGCCCAGGCCGTCCTTGCCAGAATGTCCGGCACGCCCGCTCGGCCCGTGACAAGCTTCGAGAATCACCTTGCAGCAAGGCTCGCCACGCTGGCGCGGCCCTTGCTAGAGACACGGGAACTTATGCGGATCCCACGCGCTTTGGCGCTCTTCATGCTGGCCTTCTTGGCCCTCCCTTCGGCTGCCTCGGCCCAGACCCCCCCAACGCAGGGAAGCATCACGGCCAACCTCATCTCGGCCACCAGGGGTGGCATGGCCATTCCCAACCTGATGAACGACACCCTGGACGAGCGGGGCTTCAACGCGGTGGAGTGCGCGGCGTCGGAGACCGTCTCGCTGGAGATTGGGCTGGGCAACCTGCCTGCGGGGAGGACCTTCGTCGACGCGTGGCTCGGCGAGCAGGGACAGGATTGCGCCACCGAGGCGTCCCGCGTGAACGGCACGGAGCGGGTCTGCGTTCACCTGGGCGACGATCTCGAGATCGTGGCCAACCAGGTCACGATCAACCTCGACGCGATGATGGATCCGGACGACCCCGCCTGCGACGGCACGGCGGCCCAGGGCGAGACGTTCCGTCTCTACCTGTTCGCCACGGGCGCCACGGAGACCACGGGGCCGGTGACGCTGGCCGAGTACGTCTACGTGACGTTCAAGGTGGACGCCAACGCCCCCGCCGCGCCTACCCCGGCCAGTGGCACACGGACGGGCGATGAGACCATCCCCGTCAGCTGGAGCAGCCCCACCGACCAAGGGACGCTGAGCTTCAACGTCTACGTGGACACGAGCGTCGCGACCTGCACGGGCGTGGGGCAGTGGGAGGCCGGCGACCCCGCCCCCACGGACGTCGAACCGGACGGCGAGTCTTCTGGCTCGAGCGCCGGCGTGGACACCGATGGCGTGGGCCTGGCCGTCGGGCAGTCGGCCCTGGTCTACGTCACGTCGGTCGACCTGGCCGAGAACGAGAGCGTGCTCTCGAGCGCGGTGTGCATCACCCGCATGGAGACGGGCGGATTCTGCGATGCGCTAGAGGCCGGTGGCGAGGAGTGCACCAACACCTGCGCCGCCACGCTCCCCCGCACGCGCACCGCAGCGGGCGCGCTGTGGCTCGGCCTCGCGCTCTTGGCTCTG
Source organism: Sandaracinaceae bacterium (assembly GCA_016706685.1). Lineage (NCBI taxonomy): Bacteria > Pseudomonadati > Myxococcota > Polyangiales > Sandaracinaceae > Sandaracinaceae bacterium. The sequence continues at coordinate 100,856 of JADJJE010000011.1, forward strand.
GTGGTCCGACGGAGGACGCGTTGATGAACACCCCCATGCGCGTCGCAGCCCTGCTGATGACGCTCGGCCTGGTGACCACGGCCCAAACCGCCCAGGCCCAGTACTCCGACGAGTTTCGCCCGCGCGGCGAGTCGCCCGAGCGTTTCGACTGGCAGCTGCACATCGGCCCGTACACGCCCTATGTGGGCAGCGACGCGTTCAGCCAGATCTTCGGCGGCGATGGCGGCCCCATGGTGGCCATGGAGCTGGATGGGCACATCGTGCGCATCCCTTACGTGGGCGTCCTCGGCGTCGGCGTGCGCGGCGGCTGGGCGCGCTACCGCGCTCGTGCCTGCGGAATGACAGACGACGGCGCCCTGGACTGCGACAACCGCTCCGACGAGCGTGAGAAGTTCACCCTCCTACCCCTGTCCATCATGGCCATCCTCAAGGTGGACGTGCTGGCGCGTGAGTTCGACTTCCCGCTGGTCATCACCGGCAAGCTCGGCCTGGACACCATCTTCTGGCGCTCACGCCGTGGCGGTGACAGCCAAGGCAGCGGGCGCAGCCTGGGCCTGCGCTGGGGCGTCATGTTCGCCCTCGAGCTGGACTTCATCGAGCCGCGCGCCGCGCGCCGCCTGGACGAGGACTGGGGCATCAACCACAGCTACCTCTTCATGGAGCTCTACGGCTCGCTAATGGGCTCGAGCATCCCCATGCGTGACGCGTTCACCTGGAGCGCCGGCCTCGGGCTCACGTTCTAGTGCCTCATGACCACTGACTCGGTGCCGCCGCGCGAGGCCCCCCTTCCCCACGGCGTTCGGCTGCACGTGCGCTACGACGGCACCGACTTCCACGGCTGGCAGTACCAAGATGGGCTACGCACCGTGCAGGGCGAGCTCGAGAAGGCCATCGCGAAGATGGCCGGGCCCGAGACCAGCCGCGTGCGCGGGGCCAGCCGCACGGACTCCGGGGTGCACGCCGCCGGGCAGGTGGCCGCCTTCGACTGCGTGCGGCTCATTGCGCCACACGGCTGGCAGATGGGGCTGAACGGTTACCTGCCGAGCGACGTGGCCGTGGCCCTCGCAGAGCCCTGCGCGCCCGACTACCAGCCGCGCTTCGACGCGTTCGAGAAGACGTACCGCTACCGCGTGTACTGTGGCCGCACGCGTGACCCGCTGCGCTGTCGGCACGCCTGGTACGTGGGCCCTGGGCTCGCGCGCAAGGACATGCGTGAGCGCACGGACGACGCGGGCAGCTACCTGGACCTCGGCGCCATGGACGCCGCCGCCCAGCACCTCGAGGGCGAGCACGACTTCCGGGCGTTCCGCTCGGCCGACGACGAGCGCGTGTCCACCATTCGGCGCCTCGAGAGCGTGAAGGTGCTGCGCGGCCCCGAGCCCGGCGACATCACGGTGGAAGTGCGCGGCAACGCCTTCATGAAGAACATGGTGCGCATCCTGGCGGGCACGCTGGTGGAGATTGGGCGCACGCGCATGAGCCCCGACATCATCCCCAGCCTGCTGGGCCCGGAAGCCCGGCGCGAGGACGGCGGGCCCACGGCACCCGCGCATGGCCTCACGCTCATGGGGATGCGCCTCGGCCGCGCCAGCCTGCCGCGCTGACCAGAACGTGGGTGGACGCCGAAGCACGAGTGCTTAGGCTGTAGGAGATGCGTTCGCTGCTCCTGCTCGTCACCGCGCTCCTGCTGGCCCTCACGTGGCAGCAGCCCCTCGCGCTGGCGCAGGAGCACAGCCACGCCGAGGCGCCTTCGGACGCCATCTTCGCCGGGGTGAGCGACCTCTCCACGCTGCCCCCCAACCCTCCGGACTACATGAGCGAGTCGGTGGGCAACGTGACCTGGGACTTCCCCCGTCAAGCCGAGTCGGATGCCCGTGAGCTCATCGCCGCGTGGCGCCCGGCCTGGGATGGCATCGAGGCAGACCTCGGCGAGGCGCTGGACAGCACCATGCGCATCCGGATTGCCCGCAACGCCACGGAGATGCGCGCGCTAGCGCCGGTGGGCTCACCGCCACCCGAGTACGCCGCGGGCGTGGCCTATCCTTCGCTGGGGCTGGTGCTGCTCACGTTCACCGCGCCGCAGGGCGTGGAACCGCCGGACATCCAGAAGGTGATGGTGCACGAGCTGTCGCACGTGGCGCTCCACCGGGCCGTGCGGGGCAACCCGGTGCCGCGCTGGTTCACGGAGGGGCTGGCCATTCATCAAGCGGGAGAGCTCTCTTTCGAGCGCGCCAAGGTGCTGATGCGGGCCACCTACAGCAGCGAGCGCATCCCCCTGCGCGAGCTGTCCGAGCGCTTCCCCAGCCGCGCCTATGATGTGGACCTGGCCTATGCACAGAGCGCCGACATCGTGCGCTTCCTGCTGGCCGACCCGCGCGGCGCGGCCAAGCTGCGGCGCCTGGTGCGAGGCGTGCGCGATGGTGCCAGCTTCGCTGACGCGCTCGAGGACGCGTACTACATGCGCCCCGCTCAGCTGGAGCGTGAGTGGATTGCCGACCTGAGCTCACGCAACCGGCTGTTCCCGGTGCTGGTGGGCGGGGGCATCGCCTGGACGCTGGCAGCGCTGCTCCTGCCGCTGGCGTATCTCCGCCGGAGGCGACGCGCCCGCGCCAAGCTCGCGGACATGGCCAAGCGCGAGACCGAAGAGCGCGCCGAGCGGCTGCGCGAGCTCCTGGAGACCCTGCGTGCGCGGCAGTCGTTGTGGGTGGTGGCGCCGGGAGAGCTGACGGCAACGCCGCTGGCCGTGGGGCGGAGCCCCGCCGACAGCGCGGACACTGCCGCGGATGCGGACGAAACCACGGGTGGCACGGCGGCTTCACAGTCCAGGGGCATTGCACGCTCCGACGGTGGGCTGCCGGTGGTGCGCATCGGCGACGAGACGCACACGCTCCACTGACGAAGTCTCGCGCTGCGAGCCGCTGGGCACCCGCTTCAGACAGACGGAACACAGAGACCCCGCGCGGTGACCCGGTGGCGCGTCATGCGCGAGGGACACCATGCGGGGTCAAGCGGCCAGGCCGCTCGCGCGGGGCTACTTCGACTCGGGATGAATCGGGAACTTGGGCGTGCTCCCCTTCTTCTCGAGCTGCTTCTTGCGCGCGCGACCGGCTTTGGTCGTCTTGTTCTGGCGGCGGGTCTTGGTCTTGCTGGTGGCGGACATGCGGCGGGTTGTAGCGGGCCAGCCCGCAACGGGCAAGTGGATTCCTGCAGTCAGACGCGCTGATCCGCGAGGATGTGCTCGCGAATCCGGGCACGGTAGGCGGCATGCAGCTGCTTCACCACAGGGCCTGGGCGCCCATCGGCGATGACGCGGTCGTCCACCTTCACCACGGGCACCACCTCGCGGATGCTGCTGGTGATGAAGACCTCGTCCGCTTCATAAAGATCCGCGGGAAACAACGCCTCCTCGTCCACGGGGAGGCCCACCGCGTGCGCCGCTTCGAGGACGGTGGCGCGGGTGATGCCCGCCAGGATGCCCGACTCCGGCCGCGGGGTGCGCAGCCGCCCCGCCTTCACGATGAAGATGTTGGAGCTGGCCCCCTCGAGCACCTCGCCCCCGCGCCCGGTGATGATCGCCTCGTGCGCGCCCGTCTGCTTGGCCTCGTGCACCGCCAGCAGGTTGGCCAGGTAGTTGGACGCCTTCACGCCCGCCGCCTGCTTGTCGTCGGTGGGACGTGACACCTGCATGACCCGCACGGCCACCCCGTCGGTGTAGTGCTCCGCCGGGATGGTGGGCACGGGCGCGGCGATGATCACCCGGGTGGGATCCTTCGCGGTGGTGAGGTCGTAGGTGAGCGGGCCGCTCCCGCGCGTGATGACCAGGCGCAGATAGCTCTCGGCGTTGCCCGACGCCTTGTGCGCCTCGGCCGCCTCGTGGGCGAGCACGGCGAGCGAGACCGGCATGGGGATGAGCAAGCGCTCGGCAGAGCGCGCGAGCCGCAAGAGGTGCTCGGCTTCGGCGAAGGGCACGCCGTCGTAGGTGCGGTAGACCTCGAACACGCTGTCGCCGTAGAGGAAACCGCGGTCGAAGACGGAGACCTTGGCGTCATCCTCCGCGAAGATGACGCCGTTGATCGACACGACGATGGGCATCGTGGTTCAGCTCTTGAGGGTGGCCAGCAGTGTTGCAGCCCGCGTATGCGACGAGTCCTCGGCCACGGCGCGCTCCAGCATGGAGATGGCCTTGCTGCCCTCCCCCTGCTGGTGCGAGATGTCGCCCAGGTAGAAGTAGACGTCCGCCTTCGAGAGCCCGTCGCTCGGCTGCAGCTTCTGGAGCAGCAGCGCGCGGAAGGTCTTCTGAGCGCGGTCGTAGTCCGCCGTGCGATGCGTGAGCACGCCCAGGTCGCGCAGGATGGCCACGTTGGTCAGGTCGATGCGGAAGGCCGCGTCGTACTGCTCGAGCGCGCCGGCGTCGTCGCCCATGCCCTCGAGCGCCTTGCCGAGGCGGTGGTGGAACGCCGCCAGCTCCTTGCTGCGTCGCCCGCCGAAGCTGGCGATGATCTGCTGCAGCACGGGGACGGCGTCGCGCTGGCGCCCGGCCTTGATGTAGAGGTCGCAGAGGGGCAACAGCACCTCGCGGTCGTCGGGCTTGAGGGCCGCCGCGCGCTCCAGGTAGCTGGCGCCGCCCGCCGCGTCGTCCAGCTTGTCCGTGTAGAGCGCCGCGATCTCCTTGTAGAGCGCCACGCGCCGCGCGTCGTCTGTGGCGCGCTCGGCCTCGCTGGCAAGGAAGCCCGCGAGCTCCACGTGCTTTTTGTGGGCTTCGAGATGCGCCCGCAAGCGCTTGCGCGATGCGTCGGTCTCGTCGAGCTCCGCCGCCGCCCGCAGCATGGCCTCGGGCGCGCCAGATCCTTGAGGTCGCGCTCGGCCAGGTCGGCCACGCGCAGGGTGGTGGCCAGCGCCTCGGCGCCGCTCAGCACGGGCAACAGGCGGTCGAGGGCGTCGGCCGTCTTGGCCTTGTCTCCCGCCCGCTCGAAGAGCGCCACGCGGGCTCGCAGGCTGGGCTCGTGACCCGGCGCGTGCGCCAGGATGCGGTCGTGGGCGGCAATCGCCCCGGGGCCGTCGTCCAGGTGGTCGGCGCGCACGTCTGCCAGGCGCGTGAGCAGCGGGACCAAGCGCTCGTTGTTGGACTCGCTGCCAGCGCGACGCTCGAGGATCTCGGCGACGTCCTGCCAGCGCTCCTCGAGCCCCAGCAAGCGCTCCATCTCGTCGAGCGCCTCACCATGCGCGGGATCGATCTCGAGGATGCCCTGCAGCTGCTCGAGCGCATCGCCGCGCCGACCGAAGGCCTGCTCGTCGAGGCGCGCCATGCGGACGCGGGCGCTGATCTGATCTTCCGTGGTGTCGGCGAGGTCGAGGCGCCGCTCGAGCAACTGCTTGAGGGCGCTCCAGCGCTCGTCGGCCTGGTAGAGCTTCTCGAGCGCGTCGATGGTGGCGAGGTCGGAGGGCTCCTCGTCCAACAGTTCCTCGTAGGCCGACGTGGCGCGACGCGCGTCCTCGAGCGGACCCGCGAACAGCTCCGCGAGCCGGCGGCGCAGCCCCATCCGAACGGTGGGATCGGACTCGCCCTCGATGCGCTTGGCGAGCAGCTCCACCACGTCCGGCCACTGCTCTTGCGTGGTGCGGATGTCGATGAGCCCGTCCAGCGCCTCGGCGTCGGTCGCGTCGATGTCGAGGATCTTCTGGAGGCACGCGGACGCGGTGTCCACATCGCCCGCTGAGGCCGCCAGTGCGGACGCCTCGCGCAGGCGGTCCTTCTTGGCGACTTCGTCCATGTCGGCGTCGGCCCAGGCCCGCAGCGCGGGCACCAGGTCGGCGTTGCGGCCCCCCATGCGGAGCATCTCCACCAGCTGCTCGTGAGCCTCGAGGGTCTCGGCGTCGGCACGGATGCTGGCGCGCAGGCACGCCTCTGCGGCGGCGAGGTCGCCCATCTTGTCCCGGTACCAGCCCGCTGCGCGCAGGTTGAGGTCGCGCGCCATCATGCTGTCGACGTTGCTGCCCTTGGTGACCGCCTCGACCATGCCGCGCAGCGACTCCCAGGAGCCGGACCCCTCGGCCAGACGCTCCACCTCGCCCAGGATCATCTCGTCACGCGGGTCGAGTTCGAACGCCCGGCGCATGGCGCCCAACGCGCGGCCTCGGTCGCCGAGGTCCTGCTCCCAGATCTGCGCCGCCTCTTGCAGCATGCGCACGCGCTCGCCATCGCTGTCGGCGAGCCGGATGCGGATGTCGTAGAGTTCCAGCACCTTGTCGTTGCGCCCCTCGGCGCGATAGGCCGTGTCGAGCACGTCCACCACGTCGGTAGCCAGGGCCGGGTTGTCGGTGAGGCTCTCGAGCACACCCAACGCGACGGCGTTGCCCGGCTCGGTCTCGACCACCTCTTGGTACGCCGCGAAGGCGCCGCGCAGGTCTTCGAAGCGCTGATTTCGCAGCGCGCCGAGCCGCAACAAGAGCGCGATGCGCTCCTGGGGATCATCCGCCGAGGACACACGCCGCTCGAGCACCTCGCCCAGGGAGCTCCAGTTCTGGGTCTTCTCGTGCAGCCGGTCCAGGGTGGCGAGCAGCTCGGGCTCGTCGCCCACCTGCTCGAGGGCGCGCTGCGTGGCGGTGACGGCGCGATGATCGTCACCGAGGTGCTCCTCCGCGATGCGCGCCGTGCGCACGAAGAGGCCCCGCCCGACCAGGGGATCGAGCGAGGCGCTAGCGCGCGCCATGAACGTGTCGGCCGCGGCTGCCCACAGCCCGAGCGAGCCCGCGAGCCGCTCGATGTCGTTCTGCACGTCCTCGTCGCTCGAGTCTTCGGCCAGCGCTTGGCGCAGGGTGTCGAAGGCCGCGTGGGCGTTGCCACGCCCCTGCTCGTGGGTCTCAGCCAGCTGGCGGAGGATGGTCTTCTTCTCGAAGGGGTCACCCGCGCCCTCGGCACGGAGCTGCAGCAACGCGGCGAGACCGTCGTGCCGCCCTTGCGCGCGCAGCAGCGGTTCGAGGATCTCGGCCGCCTGCTCGCGATAGTCCGCCAGCTGCGAGATGCGCGTGAGCGCGTCCAGCGAGGGCCCGTGGGCGGGGTCGATGGCGAGCGCGCTGCGGTACATCTCGAGCGCTTCGAGCACGTCGTCCAGCTCGCGCTCGAGCACGGACCCCGCGCGGTGCACGAACCCGACCTTGAGGTCCGGAGCGCCCGCCTGCTCGGCTTGCACGCGCAGGATGTCCAGCAGCTCGGGCCACATGGCCTGGCGCTCGTAGAGGCGCGCGAGGCTCACCACGGCGTCGGGGTGTCCATCCTGCAGCGAGAGCACACCCAGCAGCGCGTCGATAGCCTGCTGCGGGCGGCTGAGCTGCGTCTCCTCGAGCTGCGCCAGGCGCAGCCCGATCTCGATCTTGATCTCGGGGTCTTCTTCCACCTCGACACGCCGGCCGAGCACGTCGCTGAGCTCCGTGAACTTGCTGGCCTTCGAGTAGAGCGAGTCCAGCGCCTCGTAGGCGATGGGGTCGTTCGGGTCTTCGGCGGTGGCACGCGTGTAGGACTCGATGGCCCCGGCCGGGTTGGCCAACAGCTCCTCGAGCACCGACCCGGCACGCCGCAGGTACTCGGCGCGCTCGAGCGGGTCGAAGCTGCGCTCGGTCTTCTTGTTGAGCACGTCGACCATGCCCGTCCAGTCACCCACCATGGTGTGGAGACCTTCCAGCATGTTGAGCGCGTCCGAACTCTCGGGGTCGTGCTCCGCCAGGCGCTCGTACGTGGTGATGGCCGCGCGCGGGTCACCGAGCTTCTCGTCTTGGATGCGCGCCAGCGCCGCCAGCAACTCGCCCACGTTGACGGGGTCTTCCGAAGCATCGATGGCGCGCTCGTAGGCGGCCACGGCCTGGGCCCAGTCCTGCACGCGATCGGCGAGTCGGTCGATCTGGGCGCGCGCTTCGGTGGAGTGCGGTGCGGCGGTGAATGCACGGCCCCAGGCCTCGAGCGCCATCGCGGCATCGCCACCGCGCTGCTCGTGCAGCGTGGCGACCTCACCCAGGATGCGCTCGGCGTCATCGGGCGTCTCGGCGTTGGCCGCTTGGGCCTCGAGAATGGCGATGAGCTTGCGCCACTCGTCTTGCTGCCGATAGATGGGTTCGAGCACCTCGGTGATGCGGCGCTGGTGCTCCTCGTTCATGACGAGGCGCTCCAGCTCCGACACCGTGGGCGCGTGCGTGGGGTTCGACATCAGCACCTCTTCGAAGGTGTCGATGGCGCCCCGGATGTCGTTCAGCCGGGTGGCCTGCAGGACACCCAGGCGGTGGCGCAGCTCGGCCTCCTCGGGCGTGCCGCGGGCGGTGTCCACGCGGTAGCGAAGGTGATCCGCCAGCTCGTGGAACTGGTTGGCGTCACCCAGCAAGCGGTCGAGCGCCTGGATGGCCCCCGCGTCCTCCGGCGAGACCTCGAGGATCTCGCGGTACAGCTTGGTGGCACCCGGGGCATCCGCGAGCTTGGTCTCGGTCACCGTGGCGGCGCGGTGCAGCACGTTCACGCGCTCCGCGTCGGTGTCGGCGAGGTCCACCCGCTCGCGGTAGAGCTCCATCAGGGGCTGCCACTGCGTGGTGCGCTGGTAGACGGACTCGAGCGCCGCGAACAGGTCTGCGCGCGTGGGGTCGAAGCGCAGCGCGCGGGCGAAGTAGGCCGCCGCGCGCTTCGGGTCTTCACTGCGCGTGTCGAAGATGCGGGCCGTGGTGATGCACAGCTCGGCGGTGTCCTCGTCGTCCACCGAGATCTCGTCGAGAGCCTTGGCGTAGACCTCCCCGAGCCGGTCCCACTTGTCGAGCACGTTGGTCATGCGCGTGAGCGTGTCCCACACGCTGCGGTCTCGCGGGTCCTCGTTGAAGAGCCGCGCATAGGCCTCGAGGGCCCCGTCCAGGTCTTCGAGGTAGTCCTCGTGCAGCTGGCCCATGCGGCCCAGCAGCCCCTTGCGGGCGTCCAGCTCGTTCTCGGAGGCCAGACGCGCCTCGAGCGCCGCGCGGACGTTCGGCCACTCCATGCGCGCGAGGTAGACGGGCTCGAGCACACGCGCGGCGGCACCGCTGTGCTCCGTGCTGGTCATGAGCGCGTTCAGCGCGGCGATGCTCGGCTCGTGGTTGCCATCCAGCTTGAGCGCCTTCTCGAGGTTCTCCATGCCGCTGTAGGCGTCGTCGAGCGAGTTCACCTGCACCATGCCGAGGCGGTAGTGGAGGCCGACGGGATCTCCCGCGCCCACCTCGATCTGCCGCTCCAGGATGGCGGCGAGGTCGGAGTGACGCTCGGTGCGCGCGTACAGGCTCTCGAGCTTGGCGTACGCCACGGCGTGCCGCTCGTCCTCCAGCACCACGGCCTCGAGGGCCTCGATGGCGGAGCGCAGGTCTTCGAGGTGTTCCTCCGAGATGCGCGCCTGCTCGAGCAGCAGCGCCACGCGCTCGGGAGCGGTCTCGGCCACCTCCACCTTGCGACGCAGCGTGTCGATCAGGGCCGGGTAGTCGCCCGCCTCGGCCTGCAGGGCCTGCAGCGCGTCGAGCGCAGCGCCGAAGTCGGGGCGCTGCTCCAGCACCTTGCGGTAGTACTGCCGCGCGGTGTCGAGGTCCGCCAAGCGATCACGCGAGGTGGCCGCCACGGTCATCATGACGTTGACCTGCAGGTCGCTGTCCATGATGTCGGGCGAGATGTCGCGCAGGGTGTCCACGTAGGGGCGCCACTGCTCGGCGCGCTCGGCCAGGCGACCGAAGTCGCTGACCATGGCGCCCAGGTCTTCCTCGGCCAGGCCCGCGCGCACGGCGCGGCCCATCAGCGTGAAGGCCTGCTCCGTGTCTCCGAGACCCATCTCGGCGACCTCGGCGGCCTGACGGTGCGCAGCCAGGCGCTCGGTCGGGTCGTCGCACTCGGCCACCACCTCGAGCGCGTTGATCAGGTCGGCATACAGCGCGTTGCCCTGGTAGTGCGGCACCAGCACCCGCGCGGCGTCCACGCGGGCGTGTCCGTTCGGATCGGTGACGATCTCCTCGAGCGCGTTGATGGTGCCGGGGTGGCCCGGGACCACGGCGAGCACTTCGCCGTAGGCTTCGATGGCGCGGTCCACCTGCTGGGTGCGGGTGCGCATGAGCTCGCCCGCCGCGAAGCGCAGCTCCGCCATGTCGGCAGGGTTGCTGACCAGGTCCAGCTGCTGCTCGCGGATCTCGAGCAGGTCGTCCCACTTCTCGGTCTCGCCGTAGAGCTTGACCAGCGCGTCGAACGACTCGGCGTCCGGGCCGAAGCGACCGATGACGTCGTTGTAGGCGACGATGGCGTTGTCCAGGTCGCCCAGGCGCCGCGCGTAAACCTCTCCGATGCGACGCGCGATGCCACGCTGCTCATCGGGGTCTTCGGTCAGCGCGTCGCGGTTCTGCAGCACGCCCACCAGGTTCTGCCACTGCGACTCGGTCTCGTAGAGGCGCTCGAGCGCGCGCAGCGCCGAGACGTCGTCCGGAGCGCTCTCGAGCCGCTCACGATGGGCTTCGATGGCGCCCGGGCGGTCCTCGAGCGTGGTCTCGAGCAGCTCGGCCAGGCGCAGCAACAGGCCTGCGCGCAGCGACGGGTCCTGCTCGAAGCGAATCTGCCGGCGAAGGTCTTCCGCGAGCGCCGTGAAGTTCTCGGCCCCGAGGTGGATGCGCTCGAGGGCCTGAGAGGCCGGCACCACGTTGTCGGGGTTCTCGGGGTCCACCGCGATCAAGCGCTGGTAGGCGCGCTCGGCGTTGACCGGGTCGGCCTCCTGCTCGTCCCAGAGACGCGCGACCTCGAGCAACAGCTCGCCCGACAGGTAGGGCTCGTTGACGCTCTCGATGGCGCTCTCCAGCACGGCGGCACGCTCGCGCTGCGCGTCACGGATGGTGGCGAGGCGCGCCAGCACCTCGCGGCTGCCACGCTCGGCCGGGTCGGCCGTGACGGCTCGTGCGTAGGCACCGAACGCGCGGTCCACGTCGCGCAGGCGCTCTTCGTTGATCTCACCGATGCGCGTGAGCAGCGCCACGCGAGCGCCCGGGTCACGCACGTCTTCGAGCTGCACCTCGAGGGCACGCACCAGCTGCTGCCACGAGCCCTGCTCCGTGTAGAGCGGCTCCAGGATGGCCGCGATGCGCTGGCGCTGGCTGGGCTCCGTGATGAGGCGCTCGAGCGCCTGCTGGGCGCCCTGATGGCTGGGCGCGTCGAGCAACACCTGCTCGTAGAAGTCCACGGCCTGCACCGGCTGGTCGAGGCGCGTCTCCGCGATCTCGCCGAGCTCGAACGTGATGTCCACGCGCTCGGTGCCCGTGGCGCGGTCGAGGTCCTCGCGGCGCAACGCGGCGAGGTCACGCCAGCGGTCCGTGCGCCGGTACAGGCGGTCCAACGCCTTGCGCGTGGGCGCGTGGTCGGGCGTGAGCTCGATGACCTCCTGGTAGTACTGGATGGCCTTCGGGAAGTCCTCGAGCAGCTCCTCGAAGAGGAAGCACACCTGCAGCAGCAGCTCGCGCTTCTGCTCGGCGTCCAGCGTCTCGGCGATGCGGTTGCGGTACAGCGCCTGGAGGTCGTCCCAACGCTCGCGGTTGGTGTACAGCTCCTTCAGGGCAACGAACGAGCGCTCGTTGACGGCGTCGTCGCTGAGCACGCGCTTGTGGAAAGGCTCGGCGTTGTCGGGCTGGTTGAGCACCACCTCGTAGAGGTCGGCCGTGCGGCGCGCCAGGTCGAGGATGTCCACCTTGCTGAGCCCGCCGGCTTCGATGGCGGTGGAGTACGCCTGCGCCAGCTCCTCGTGCTTGCTGGCCTGCTCGGCGGCGCCCGCGAGGCGGTCCCACAGGTCCGTGTCGGCCGGGCGGTCCAGGAAGGCGGCCTCGAGCGCACGGTAGGCGCCGTCGGCGTCACCCAGCTCGGTGGCGGCCAGCTCGGCCAGACGCAAGCGCAGCGAGCGCACCTCTTCTTCGTCGGTGGCTCCCGCCAAACGCCGCGTGAGGATGTCGTTGACCTTCTGGAACTCGCCCTTGCGCGTGTACGCAGGCTCGAGCACGCGGCCGAGGCGCAACGCCAACGTGCCGTCGTCGCCCTCCACCAGCGCCTCGAGGCCCCGCACCGCGGCTTCGTTGGACGGGTCGGTCTTGAGCGTGACGGCGTAGGCGTCGATGGCCTCCGAGGGCTTGCCCAGGAAAGTGCGCAGCACGTCGGCGTGACGCAGCGCGAGCTGACCCGCCTCCGCGCTGTTGGGCTCGGCGATCTGGCGACGCCGCTCGAGCATGGTGCTGACCTCTTCCCAGCGCCCTGCGGCGCTCGCGAGGCGATCCAGCGCGCGCAGCGCGTCCGGATCCATGTCGTCGATCTCGAGGATGGCGCGGTAGCGTCGCGCGGCGGCCTCGGAGTCTTCGAGCAGATGCTCTTCCAACTCGGCCACTTCGGAGAGCAGCACCCAGCGCTCGCTCGGCGCCTCGGTGTGCGCCAGGCGGTGGTCGTAGAGCGCGCGCAGCTCGGCCGACTTGCCTTCCACCCGATAGAGGCGGCCCAGCACGTCCAGCGCTTCCACGTCGCGCGGGTCCTCGTCGAGGATCTGCTTGAGCTCCACGATGGCGTCGCCCGTGGCGCCAAGCTTCTCGCCCGCGATGGACGCGATGCGGCGACGCAGCTCGGTCTTCTCGGCCGAGTCCACGTCCGCGGCCTTCAGGCGCTCGCGATAGAGTTCCACCAACGCCGCATGAGCACCGGCGCGCTCGGCCGTCTCGGCCACGGCGGTGCGCGTGTCCACGTCGCTCGGGGCCAGGCGATACGCCTCGGTGGCGTGCCGGAAGGCCGCGCTGGTGTCGCCCAGCTGCGTGAGGCACAGGATGCGCAACCGCTCGAGCAGCTCGCGGCGCGCCAGGCCGCCGTCACCGGAGGTGTCCGTGTTGCGGGCCAGCAGCTCCAGCATGCCCACCAGGCGGGGCCACTTCTCTTCCTTCTCGTAGATGGGCGCCAGCGCCTTCGCCGCTTCCACGTTCTCGCTGTCCACCGACAGCACGCGCTCGTAGTTGCGGAACGCGCGGTGCGGCTCCCCAATCTGGTTCTCGTACAGGTTCGCGGCGCGGAAGCTGAGCTCCTTCTTGAGCTCCACGTCGTCGGTGCGGTCGGCGGCGTTGCCCAGCACCTCCACCAAGCCTTCCCAGTCGTTGGCGTCGGCGTAGAGCGACTCGAGGCCGACCCAGTCACGCGCCCCGATGAACGCCTCACGCAGCGTGCGCAGCGCGCGCCCGTTCTTGGGCTCGATGACCAGCACGCGCTGCCATGCCCGCGCGGCGGCGGCGGGATCACCACGATGCTCCGAGTGGATGGGCCCGAGCTTCTGCAGCAGCTTGATGCGCTCGGCGTCGTCGCCGGCCTCGCTGATGCGCCGCTCCAGCACCTCGGCCAGCGAGTCCCAGTCCTTCTCGCGCTCGGCCAGCTTCTCGAGCGCGTCGAGCGCGCCCGGCGTGTCGGGCGCGTCGGCCAGGACTTCCTTCCAAAGCGCGATGGCGTCCGCGTGCTTGTGCAGACGCTCCCCGCGATCTGCGCGAGCTCGATGCGACCGGCCAGGCGAGCCGCCGGATCACTGGCGAGGCTGCCCTCCTTCTTGAGCACCTCGTAGAGCGACGACCACGCGCGCTTCTTCGAGTAGATGTCCTTGAGCTGCGCCAGCGCGCCGCGGTTCTCCGGGTCCAGCTCCAGCACGCTCTCGAGCGGCTTGGTGGCCTGGTTGTAGTTGGCGAAGCGCTCGATCCAGAGCGACGCCACGCGCGAGTACAGCTGCACGCGCTCGGCGGTCTTGGTGCTGGCGTCGGCGCGCTGCGTGAGCACGCGGATGAGGTCGTTCCAGCGACCCATCGACTCGTACGTGGTCGACAACGCGTCGAGCGCCTCGGCGTCGTCCGGCACCTCGGTGAGGATGGCCGTGTACGTGTTGATGACCATCACGTCGAGCTTGAGGTGATCACGATAGATGGTGACCATCTCGCGCAGCGTGCCGAGCTTGCGCGCGGCCTGCTCGAGGTCCGTGCTGCTGAGCGCGTCCACTTCGGCGCGCATGACCTCGACCAGCGCGTTCCACTTCTCGCCCTTGCGGTACAGGTCGCGCAGGGCCTCCACGGCCTCGAGGTTGCTCGGCTCGAGGCGCTGCACGGCCTTCCAGGCATCGATGGCGCGCTCGGTGTGGTCACCCAGCTGCGCGGAACGCGCCAGCTCGAGCGCGAGCGTGAGCTTCTGGCCCTCGCCGGCGACGCGCTGCGCGTCCGAGAGGATGGTGAGCAGGCGCGGGTCGTCTTGCGACAGGTACTCGCGATAGAACGTGAGCATGCCGGGGTTGGTGGGATCGGTCTTGCGCAAGCGCGCAAAGTACGGCTCGGCCTCCTCGGGCGAGTTGCGGATGCGCCAGTGCACCATGGCGAGCTGGATGAGGATGCCCTGCTCGCTCTCGAGCTTCTGACGCGAGCGCAGCGCGTCCTCGTAGAGCGCCACGAGGTGGTCCCACTGCTCCTTCTCGGTGAAGTACTCCACCAGGAACGTGAGCGCATCGGGCTGGCCCGGCGTGAAGTCCAGCACGCGCTCGTAGCACGTGGCCGCGTTGTCGCGGTCCTGGGTCTCGCGCTCGAACACCCGCGCCGCGTGGATGTACAGGCTCACCTTTTCGTCGCGGTTGCGCGCGTTCTCGGCCGTGCTCATGAGCATGGGGCCGAGCACGTCGAACTTCTTGCGGTCGCGCAGCGTGATGGCGTAGAGGCGGGCCGCGCGGGTGTTGCCGGGCTCGGCCTCGAGCGCCTTGGCGAAGAGGGTGTCCACCTCCTTGGTCTTGCCCTTCTTGCGGAACTGCCACGAGAGCGCCGCCGCGCGCACGAGCATGGACGCCTTCAGGCTGGGGTCGCTGGCGTCCTCGGCCTCGGTGACGAAGCGGTCCGCGATCTCGCGCCAGCTCTTCTCGGCCGCCTCCAGCTGCTCGATTTGCTCGGCCGTCTCGTCTTCTTCGCGCAGCGACTGCGCCAGCGAGAACGCCTCCACGGCGCCGGCCGAGTCCATGAGCTCTTCGGCGCGAATGCGGCCGAGCTCCTTCAACAGCGCGAGCTGGAACTCGGGGTCGTCATCCGACATCCCGATCTCGACGTCGATGAGCCAGGCGGCCGCTTGGTGCTCCCCACGCTGGTCATGCCGCCCGCGCGCCAGTTCGATCAACCGCAGCGGTGCCTCGCCGAGCCGCGTTGCATCCTTGCTCGCGATGGCCTCTTTGAGCCCCTCGTACGCGGTCGCGTCGTGAGGGTTGTCCTGCAACATGCCGAGGTAGTTCGAGACGGTCAGCGCCGACATCGGCTCTCCTATGCCGTAGGCCTGGCGAAATGCGCCGAGGACCACAGCGTACATCTGTCGTGGGTTCGTCTCGGGGCGCACCACAGAACCCCGAAAACGCAAAGATCTTCAAGCCTAAGCCACGCGGCCCGTGGAGGCGGCGTGGGCTCGCGATGGTACCGGCGGCGTGTCTCGGGTTTCAAGCGTGAAATCCCTGCGCCTCGAATGAGCCAAGCGGGTACCATGGAGTCATGACCAGAACGACCGCGTTTGCCCCTGCCCAGGTCCTCTCCGCCGGCCGCAGGACGGGGCCGAGACGGGCCCTCGCGTCGCTCGGCTGGCTGGTGACCCTCGCTGTCGCGGGCGCCGGTTGTGGCTCGGCGGCCCCATTCGACGAGAACGCGCCCCACCTACGGATGGACTTCGAGGCGCCGCCCACGGACTTCTACGCGGCCCCCTTCCCCGGCGCACACCGCTTCACCAACGGCTTCCCCGACATGACGGGCTTCCCTAACCCGCGAGACAACGACTTCGTGCGCGCGATGCTCGACGTCATCGACACGGACTACTACCGGGGCGCCGGGGTCTCCTCGGCGGTGTACTTCGAGAGCACGGCGCTGATCGACGCGGCCACGCTGCCGAGCGTCGAACAGAGCCGCACCGCTGCCAGCTCCGTGTTCCTCGCGCCCGTGTCGAGCGACGGGGTGCTGGGACCCTATCACCCCATCGCCGTCGAGGCCGTCGACAGCGCCGCCAACATGCAGACTTTCGGGGCGCCCTACATGGTGGGGATCCTGCCCTACCAAGGGGCCCCGCTCGCCGCGGACACGCTCTACGTGGCGGTGGTGCTGGACAGCGTGGTCACCGCCACCGACGAGCCGCTCGGGCGACCCACCGCGTTGCGTGACGTGCTGGCTGGCCGTGCTCCACGGGGGCTCGATGCGGCCCACGCAGCCGACTACCTCACCGCCGCCGCGGCGCTGCGGGACGCCGAGGTGCCACTCGCGCGCATCGTCGGCATGACCGCATTCCGCACCGGTGACCCCACGTACGAGCTGGTGGCGGCACGCGAGGAGGTGCTCGCCGACCCTTTGCCGGTGCTGTCCAGCTTCACCCCGCGTGAGGTCTTCGACACCTACTGCGTGTACGAGGCCAGCGTGGACATGCCCGTCTTCCAGGGTGGCGAGCCTCCCTATCGGCCCACCGGCGGCGGCTGGGTGCACGGCAGCTTCGGTGAGCTGGTGCTGGACCACACCGAGACGGCGCGCGTGTTCGTGACCATTCCGCGCGTGGCCGCAGGCACCGACGGCTACCCCACTTCCATCTTCGTGCGCACGGGCGGCGGAGGCGATCGGCCGCTTGTGGATCGCGGAGTGCGCGACGCCGACGGCATGGTGCTCGTGCCCGGCACTGGGCCCGCGCAGGAGTTCGCGGCGGTGGGCGTGGCCGGCATCAGCATCGACGGGCCGCATGGCGGCCTGCGCAACGTGACCGGCGGTGACGAGCAGCTGCTGATCTTCAACATCACCAACCCACCCGCCATGCGGGACAACATCCGCCAGTCGGCACTGGAGCTCGTGATCCTGGCCAACCTGGTGGGCGACATCAGCATCGACACCAGTGCATGCCCAGGCGCCTCGCAGCCCGCCACGCTGGACGCGGGCCGCCTCGCGCTGATGGGGCACAGCATGGGCGCCACCATCGGGCCCCTCGCGGCGGCCATCGAGCCTCGCATTCGCGCTCTCTTGCTGAGCGGCGCGGGCGGGAGCTGGATCGAAAACATTCTCTACAAGCAGCAGCCGCTGCCGGTGCTGCCCATCGCGCGCCTGATCGTGGGCTACACGCGCGCCACGGCGCAGATCACCGCGCACGACCCGGTGCTGGGGCTCTTGCTGCAGTGGGCGGGCGAGCCGGCCGACCCGCAGGTCTATGCGCAGCGCGTGGTGGACCAGCCGCTAGCCAGCGACGCCCCGCGCCACGTGCTGATGATGCAAGGCATCGTAGACACCTACATCCTGCCCTCCATCGCCAACGGTCTCAGCATGCCGCTGGGCCTCGACCTAGCCGGCCCCGCGCTCGAGTCCACCGACCCGCGCTCCGCCGTCTTCACCAGCATCGAAGACGCCCTCCCGCTGGTGGACCGCACCAGCATCGCCTACCCCGCCAGCGCCAACCGCACGGTGGGCAGCGCCACGGTCACCGCCGTGGTCACCCAGCACCCCGAGGACGGCATCGAAGACGGCCACGAGGTCATGTTCCAGACCACGGGCCCGAAGCACCAGTACCGCTGCTTCTTGGAAGACTTCGCGGCGGGCCGGACGCCGGTGGTCCCGGCACCAGACGCGGCCAGCTGCGACTGAAGCAGCGCCATCGCCGGTCGCGACGCGCGTGGTCAACGTCAACGTCAACGTTGTCGTTGTCCTGAGCGTTGACGGCGACGGCGACGACCTTCGCTGAACGCGCACCCTCGTCCACCACCGCATCGACTCAGGTCCACGGCGGGGTGCCATGAATTCGTCGCCGTCGCCGTCGCCGTCAATGCCCACGCCCACGTGGACACAGCGACCCCCTCACTCCGCCGCGACAGCAGCCTCGCCCTGCACATCCGCCGGGTGCAGCAGCGGCTCTTCCAAGCCCAGCTCCTCGAGCGGGTCACCCGACCACAGCCGCCCCATCGCCATGTGGCCCCACATGCGGAAGTCGCTGGCGGCCGACATGAGCGGGTACTGGAACGTGGCGGGGCGGTTGCCCTCGATCTTGAAGTGCCCGACCCAAGCGCAGGCGTAAGCGAACACCACGCCCGCCGGGAACGTGAGGGGCGCGGCCAGCGTGGGCAGCAGGATCATGGCGGCCACGTGCTTGAGCGGGCGCGCCTCGCGCTCGGCCCCGAGGCCGTGCTTGCCGATGGCCAGGGCCGCCGCGATGGCGAGCGGGAAGCGCACGGGGTTCATGGCGGCGCTGACGCCCATGGCCGTCATGAACCCGGCCGTGCCCACGAAGTGCAGCCGGCGTGAGGCCGCCGAGCGGTGCTCGGACAGGTAGTAGGGCCAGAATTCGTCGAGGCTCTGGGGTCGCTTTGCCATGATGGCGTCAGCGTATCATCAGAGCGCCGGCGTATGTAAGGGTTCCATACGTGGTCAGGCCGATGGCCAAGTGGATGGTGCTCAGCACTTGCAGCGCGCGGTAGTCCTCCGAGCGGTTGAGCCCGAAGGCCTCGGAGTTGGAGGAGACCATGCCCAGGATGATCTGCGCGGCCATTCCCGCGAAGTGCACCCAGCGCAGCCGCTTGTGCGTGCGCAGGCGGCGCGCATAGTCGCCGTCGCCCTCGGACACGTTCAGCGGGTCGGGCATGGCGTAGCTCAGGCCGAAGGTGGTGTAGTAGAGCGCCGACGTGACGATGACGGTGGCGAGGTGTGGCGCAGGCAGCCCGCTGCACGCGTCCTGCCCGAAGGTGGCGTCGCCTCGCCCGCAGGGGGTCCGCCCGGCCGTGGTGCCCGCATACAGGTTGCGGTACTGGATGATGCCGAACACCGTGGCGAGCGTCATGCCGCCCCAGGTGCCGATGCCGAAGGCGCGGTGAATGCGACCCATGCGGCGCCGATGGGCGATGTCCTCGGCCATGCTGCTCTGCGGTGCGCCGTCTTCGGTGTCGGCCAGCACCTCGGACGCGAGGTCCAGGTCGGCGACGGACGCGCTCATGGCGGGCAGCGCTTGCTGCTGCGTCGCCAGGTAGCTGGGGTCCAGCTGCAGGGAGAGTCCGAAGATGGGCGTGGCGAAGAGGAATGCGGCGAGGGGTCCCATAAGCGGCCTATCTACCACACGAGGCTTTGCGGAATGAACCAAATGACGCGACATTGCGGTCATGGCCATCTTCGACTCCCTCCCGGCGTCCGTCTCCATCTACGAGGTCTCCCCCCGCGACGGCCTCCAGAACGAGAGCGCCCAGGTCGCCACCCACGCGAAAGTGCGCTTGATCGAGGCGCTGATCGACGCCGGCCTGAAGCGCATCGAGGTCACCAGCTTCGTGTCCGCCAAGTGGGTCCCGCAGATGTCCGACGCGGACCAGGTCTGCCGCATGGTGGAGAAGCCGGCCGATGTGACGTTCTCGGCCCTGGTGCCCAACGCCCGCGGCCTCGAGCGCGCGCTGGCCGGCGGCATCGATGAAGCGGCCGTGTTCTTGAGCGCCAGCGAGACCCACAACCGCAAGAACGTGAACAAGAGCGTCGCCGAGACGCTGCGCGCCTTCGAGGAGGTCATCGCCCCCGCCCTGCGCAGCCACATGGCGGTGCGCGGCTACGTCTCCACGGTGTGGGGCTGCCCGTACGAAGGTCCCGTCGATCCCGAGGCGGCCCTGCGCATCGCCCAAGAGCTGCTCTCGCGGGGCTGCTACCAGGTGTCGCTCGGAGACACCATCGGCGTGGGCACCCCGCTCCAGACGCGGCGCATCCTCGAGGTGTTCTTGCGCGAGATCCCGGCGGAGAAGATCGCGCTGCACCTGCACGACACGCGCGGCACGGCGCTGGCCAACGTGCTGGTGGGCCTCGAGATGGGCATCACCACCTACGACTCGTCCGTAGGCGGCCTGGGCGGCTGCCCCTATGCGCCCGGCGCCGCGGGCAACCTGGCCACCGAGGATCTGGCCTACACGCTGTCGGGCATGGGCATCGAGACCGGCGTGGACCTCGAGAAGGTGTGGCGCGCCGGCCAAGTGGCCGAAGCCATCGTGGGCCGCGAGCTTCCCGGCAAGGTGCACAAGGCCGGCATCCGCTCGCTGGCGCACTGACCTTCCGCACGGTCCCTTGACCCGCCAGCTAAGGGCTAATAGCCTGTAGCCACCCCCCATGACCGAGACCCACCACACGTTCTGTCGCATCTGCGAGTCGCTCTGCGGTCTCGAGGTCACCACCAACGAAGGCCGCGTCGTCCAGATTCGCCCCGACAAGGACCACGTGGCCACCGACGGCTACGGCTGTGTGAAGGGCCTCAAGCAGCACAAGATGTACGACTCGCCGGACCGCTTGAAGTACCCGCTCAAGCGCGTGGGCAACAAGTTCGAGCGCATCTCGTGGGAGCAGGCCATCCGCGAGATCGGCGCCAAGGTGGCGCAGCTGCGCGGCATCCACCCCGACAGCATCGCCATGTACGTGGGCACGGCAGCGGGCTTCGGCGTGCTGCACCCCGTGTTCGCGGCGGGCTTCATGCAGGGCGTGGGCTCGGGCAGCCTGTACGCGTCGGCCACGCAGGACTGCGCCAACAAGTTCGCGGTCAGCAAGCAGCTCTACGGCTTCCCCTTCAGCCTGAGCTTCCCGGACATCGACCGCACCGAGTGCTTGATCATCGTGGGCGCCAACCCGGCCATCTCGAAGTGGTCGTTCCTGCAAGTGAGCAACCCCATCAAGCGCCTGCGCGCCATGGAGGCCCGCGGGGCGAAGCTCTATGTGGTGGACCCGCGGCGCACCGAGACGGCGCGCGTGGCCGGCGAGTACGTGGGCATCCGCCCCAACACCGACGTGTTCTTCTACCTGTCGTTCCTGCACGAGCTGCTGGCGCAGGGGGGCGTGGACCGCACCCGCGTCGCGCACTTCATGAAGCACTTCGATGAGCTCGCGGCGCTGGCCAAGGACTGGAGCCCCGAGCGCACCGAGGCGGTCACTCATGTCCCTGCGCCGAAGCTGCGCGAGATGGTCACGGCCTACCGCACGGCCAAGGGCGCGGCACTCTACTGCTCCACCGGCGTGAACATGGGCACGCACGGGTCGCTCGCGTTCTGGCTGCAAGAGGCCATCAACGCGATCAGCGGCAACCTCGACCGCAGCGGCGGCACCCTGGTGGGCAAGGGGGTCTTCGACTTCGCCGCGTTCGGCAAGCGCACCGGCATGCTGCTCAGCGGCCACAAGGGGCGCATTGGCGGCTTCGAGGCCGTGAACGACGCGCTGCCCGGCGGCGTGCTGGCCGACGAGATCTTCACGCCCGGCGACCGTCAGGTGCGCGCGCTGTTCGTGACGGGTGGCAACCCGCTCATCACCATGAGCAACGCCAACCGCCTGCGCGAGGCCTTCACCAAGCTGGAGCTGCTGGTCTGCCTGGACATCCAGATGAGCGAGACGGCGCACCTCGCGCACTACGTGCTGCCGTGCACGTCGCCGCTGCAGCGCCCCGACCTGCCCTTCGTGTTCCCGCTGCTGCTGGGCATGCAGTCGCGCCCGTACCTGCAGGCCACGCGGGAGGTCATCCCGCCCGAGGGAGAGCAACGCGACGAGGCCACCATCTACACGCAGATCGCGCAGGCCGCGGGCGTGAGCCTGTTCAAGGGCAAGCCGCTGCAGCTGTTGCTGGAAGCGCTCATTCGGCGCCAGCAGCGCAAGCACCCTTCGCTACAGCCGGCCATCCCGCAGGAGGGCATCCTCAACCTGCTGCTGCGCATCACCCGCCAGGGCAGCTTCGAGTCGCTGCTGAAGCACACGCACGGGCGCGAGCGCGAGGAGCACGAGGCAGGCTCGTTCCTGGGCAAGCGCGTGATTCACCCCGATGGGCGCATGGACTTGGCGCCGGCGCCGCTGGTGGCCGAAGCCAAGAAGCTCGAGGCCACCTTCGCGCAGGAGTACGCGCAGCGCGACGCGCTCAAGCTCATCACCAAGCGCGCCATCACCACGCACAACAGCTGGACGCACAACATCGAGGACTTCATCGAGGGCGGCACCAACTACCTGTACATGCACCCGGATGACGCGGCGAAGCGCGGGCTCGAGGCGGGCGACATGGTGGACGTGCGCACCAAGACGGCCGCCGTGCGCGTGCCCATGCAGCTCTTGTCGGAGCTGTTGCCGGGTGTCTGCGCCCTGCCGCACGGCTGGGGGCACCAGCACGCCACGGGCATGTCGGTGGCCAGCCGCACGCGCGGGGTGAACGTGAACGTGCTCGCCGCCGACGGCGCCGACCGCATCGAGCAGGTGTCCGGCATGGCGCACCTCACGGGTTTCATCGTGGACGTGAGCAAGGCCGCGGGTCCGCAAGACCCCGAGAGCTGGAGCGGCATGCCGGAAGACCGCTTCCAGGCGGCGCAGCTGTAGCCAGTGCGCCAAGCGCGCCGACGGCTACTCCTCGGCTTCGCTCTCTTCGGCCAGGCGGTGCTCTTTGGCCTCCACCGCCTCCACGAACAGCTTGATGTACTCGCCCGCGCTGGTGATGGCGAAGAACAGGCTGAGGTACAGCATGGCGAGGCCCACCTGCCCCATGTCCACCCACAGCGTGGTGAAGCCGAAGTTGATTTGGTACGGGTGGTAGACGATGAGCAGCAGGATGGCGACCATCTGCAGCGCCGTCTTCTCCTTGCCACCCTGCCCCGCCGCCATGACCACGCCCTCACTCAGCGCGATGGTGCGCAGCGCGGTGACCCCGAGCTCGCGGCTCTCCATGATGATGACCGCGATGACACCGGGCAGCGGCAGGCGCCCCAGGTACGCGAGCCAGACGAGCGACGCCATGACCAGCAGCTTGTCCGCCAGCGGGTCCAGGAACTTGCCGAGGATGCTGATGAGGCCCATGCGGCGCGCCAGCCAGCCATCGAGGGCGTCCGTGATGGCGGTCACCATGTAGACCATGGCCGCCCAGAAGCAGGCGGCCGGCGTGCCGTCGGCGATGAGCCAGAGCACCAGCGGGATCATGACCACGCGCGCCATGGTCAGCAGGTTGGGGACGTTGATGGCGTCCGCCCGAATGCTGCTCCGGATCTTGGGCTTGAGCGTGCGCTTCTCGTTGGCCATGGGGCTCGTTCCGTCCGGTGCGACCCTAGCAGCCGCCTCCCAGCTTGGCGAGCGTGACGGGGCAGTAGGCCTGGTACGCTCCCGCCATGAGCCAGGACTTCCCCACTCCCGATCCCGTCGCGCCGGCCGGCGCACCCCCGAAGCCCAAGATGAGCACCAGCGTGAAGGTGATCGTCGGCTGTGCGCTGATGGTGCCCCTCTTCGTGTGCTGCGCGGGCGTTGGCTCCGCCGTGGCCATCCCGGCGTTCATCCGCTTCGTGAAGGGCTCGAAGGCGGCCGAGGCCCCCGTGCTGCTCGGCGAGCTCCGCGAGAGCGTGCGGGCGCGCTGCGCCGAGGGCCAGCCCACCGTGAGCGCTGGTCCGTTGCCCGAGACGCCAGTGGCCGACAAGCAGGTCGTGGACTTCACCACCGACCCCGGCTTCGCCGCGCTCCGGTTCGCCCCTCTCGATCCGGTGTACTTCAGCTACAGGGTCATCAGCGTGGGCGACGGCAGCTCGCGCTTGATCGCCGAGGGTGACCTCGACGAAGACGGCGACACCTCACGGTTCACCATCGAGTGCAGCGCGGCGTGCGAGTGCGGAGAGATCCTGATCGAGCGCGAGCTCGAGTAGAGACCTGAAACGCATCGGCTCAGGGTCAGGTGAGAGGTTCGAGGACCCACCGACGATTTCGAGCATGATTCGAGGGACATTGGGCACCCCGGGTTGAAACCCGGGGCAGCATCCCAGGCCTGGACTCAGGCGGAAGTCCTCCCCCTTCGGAGGAGGACTGTGTTCACGAAAACCAGCGGCCTCTCGGGTCCAAGCTCGAGTGATCTCGGGACCATCGGTAGAACGCGGCGGGTCTTGCCAGCCACGCAGTCCTCCCCCTGGCGGGCCCGGACTGGGCAGTTCCAAGCAGGTGAACTGTTGAGCGCAAAGGCGTGGATGCCGCGGAACTCGAGACACATCCGACCTTGAACGACGCAGTTCGCGCCCTGTAGGGGGCGGACTTCCGCCATTGATCCAGGCCAGGGATGCTGCCCCGGACTTCAGTCCGGGGTGCCCATAGAACCTTGCAGCAAGGCGAATCGGCGCTCGCCCGACATGCGTGGGATCATGCGCCGGAAGCCTGATGCGCCAATCACCGCACCAGCACCACGCCCTCGCCCCGAAACACCAACCGCGCACCATCCGCGCTCGGGAACAAGCGCCCGGTCCAGCCCACCAGGCGCTCGGGCGCGAGACGCACGCTGTCGTCCTGCACGGCCACTCCGGTGGGCAGCTTCTCGAGCAGCAGGGCCACGCGCCCGGCTCCGCTGAGCTGCAAGAAGGCGCCGCTGGCCGCACCGAGCGGCAGCGTGGCGCTCTCGAACTGCAGGCCCTCCTCGAAGGCCACCACCAGGTCTTCGCGCACGAAGAGCCGCGCCGCGCCCACCTCCAGCACCACAAAGCGCTCACCCTCGCGCGGGTGCGCCACGGCGCTGACGGGCCCCTGCCAGCGGCGAATGGGCTGCTCGCCACCGAGGGTCTCTTGGAGGTCTGCCCCGAGGGCGCGGCGGGCCACGGGCTCCGACTGCAGCGCGCCACGCACCGCGGTCAGGTTCAGCTCACGCACGTAGAGGCGCTGCTCCGCGTGCAGCAGCAGCTCACCCTGCGCGCCCAGCGCGATGCCGTTGTCGGTGGGGAACGTCGCCGTCCATTGACGAACGATGGTGTCCAGGCTGGGCACCACGGGCGGCCCACCCAGCAGCGCGGACGCGTCGTGCAGCGTCTCGCGCACGGTGCTCTCCACCGCCAGCGCCTCCGCTTGCTCGAGCGCGCGCCGGCGCTCGGCAATGGCCGGGAGCTCCTCGGGCACCACGGGCTGGCCGGGCAGGCTGTCCACCAGCGCGGCCTCTTCCTCGGGCTGCGGGGGCGCCACGCGGTACTCGCCGGTGCCGCGACCCAGGCGCTCGAGCTCTTGCTCCATGCGCTGCGCCATGGACGCTTGGCCGCCGCGCAGGAACGCACCGCGCGCCTCTTCCAGCTGCCCACGGCGCCAGTGGATGAGCCCCATGTAGCCCCACGCCTTGCTGTGGTCGGGCTGAATGCGGAGCGCCTCGTGCACGTGGTAGAGCGCGTCGTCGGCTTGGCCGGTCTTGAACAAGGCCAGAGACAGGTTGACGCGCAGCGTGGGGTCGCGAGGAAACGAGCGCACCAGCTGCTGCCAGATCTCGATGGCGCGCGGATACAGCCCCAGGCGGAAGTAGACCCCCGCCAAGAGGTCCTGGCTCTTCGAGTCTTGCGGCTGCAGGCCCAGCGCCTTCTCGAGCTCGCCCTTGGCCTCCACCACCCGGTCGCTCAGCAGCAGCTCGCTGCCGCGGTAGAGGTGGTACAGGAAGTCGTCTGGACCGGACGCGACGCTCGGGATTCTCTCGGGGGGAGTCTGCGGGTCCATAAGGGCTCCGCACCGTATCGGAGCTGGGTGTCCGGGGTCAATGCACGGTGGGGTGATGGATCCGCCGGGGGGGGGGCGGGGGTCGCGGCGGGCACGGACGCGCTGGCGCGTCCTGTCGGGACTCCCTGGAAATCGGCACTTCGCGCTGCGCGCTGCGTTTGATTTCCGGGTCCCCCCACGCCCTTGCTGACCCCCCGCCCCCGCCCCGGCGGTGGCTGACGTCCTTGGGCATGCACGCGGGTGAGCCCAGGTGGGATTCGGCTTGTCGCCCGAGGAGGGGGGCTCGACGGGGCTCGACGGGGCTGTGGCACGGGGCCGGCTCACCGTGTCAGGCTGCGCGCGTGCGGCGAAGCTCACTCGGTGTTGCGGTCATGGTTGTCCTTGGGCTCTTGGTGAGCGTGGGTGGGACGGCGCAGCTGGTCGTGCCGGGGGTGGCTTCGGCGCAGGCGGCGGGAGAACAGGATCCGGCTGGCAACGTGGAGGGCGAGACGCCGCCAGCTGGCGCGCCGGTGTTGACGGACCCGGTGACCGGGGAGCGCTATGTAGAGGTGCGGCCTGCCGACGTCATCGAGCGGGGACGCTGGGCGGTGCCGGCTTGGTTGGTGTGGTGTCTCGGCGGGCTCGCCACGGTGGTCGGGGGTGCTGTGCTGACTCGTCGGATGACTCGTGCGCGCCGCGGACACTGACGTGGTGGTCGGCGGGTCGTCGTCGGAGCACGTGGACGTGGTGCACGTGGGCGTGTCCACGCGTGGCGTGGTGCGCAAGGTCATGTGGGGCACGCTCTTCGGCGCGCTGGTCATGGCGGGCCTCACGTTCTACGCAGACGCGCGGCAGCTGGGGCGGGCGCTCGGAAGCCTCGACCTTCGCTACTTCGCGGTGGCCCTCGCGCTGGCCAGCTCCAACTTCGGGCTGCGGTTCTTGCGCTGGCAGTACTACCTGCGCTGCGTGGGCGTGAGCGTGCCGTGGGCGCGCAGCGCGCGGGTGTTCCTGGCGGGCTTCGTCATGAGCGTGACCCCCGGCAAGCTGGGCGAGGTGTTCAAGTCCATGCTGCTCTTCGAGTCGGACGGCGTGCCGCTCGCTCGGACCGCGCCCATCGTGCTGGCCGAGCGCATCACGGACCTGATCGCGCTCGTGACGCTGGCTGCCATCGGGAGCCTCGCGTTTCCTTCGGCCACGGGCGCCGCCATCGCGGGTGGCGCCACGGTCCTCGCGCTGCTGGCTCTGATCGGTGTGCGTCCCATCGGGGATCTGGCGCTGCGGGTCGCGGGCCACGTGCCGGGTGTTCGCCGCGCCGTCCCCGCAGCCCACGTGGCCCTCGACAGCCTACGCACCATGCTGCGGCCCGGCTCGCTGCTGACCACCAGCGCGCTCGGCGTGGTCTCGTGGAGCCTCGAGTGCGCCGCGCTGTTCGTGCTGGTGCATGGGTTTCCCGGGCTGACGATCGCCCCGCTCGCGGCCATCTTCGCCTACGCCGCCCCCACCATCGTAGGCGCCCTGGCCATGCTGCCGGGGGGCGTGGGCCTCACCGAAGTGGGCATGACCGGCGCGCTGCTCGAGGTGGGCGGCAGCGCGATCACCCGTGGGAGCGCAGGCGCCATCACCATCCTGATCCGGCTCGCGACCCTGTGGTGGGCGGTGCTCCTGGGGCTGCTCGCGCTGGTTGCCTTTCGCCGCCATGACGCACCCCGCATCCCTCTTGAAACAAGAGTCGTGACCAACACGTCACCGTAATGAAACTTCGAGTTGCCCAAGCGCCCTGTTTCGGACCAGCATAGCGGCACGCCTGGGAGGAACGTGCCGGGCGGACCATCACGAGCACGCATGCATCAGCCCGACGCCTACAGCCCGCGCGGCGTTCGAGAAGCGGCCAGTACAGCCCTTCAGAACCTCGCGCTGCAAGATCTCGCCGCGCTCGCGTTCCACGTTTACATGTTGTTGCGTGTGTCCGTCGCGCCGCACAGCAACGACCGCGACATGGCCATCCGTTATGGGGTGGCGCTGCTCTCGGCCACGGCCGCCGCGCTGTTGATCGCCCGCGGCGAGGTGCTCAAGCCGGGCCCCGCGCGCTCGCTGCTCTATCGCGTGGGCATCTTCGTGCCGGTGGTCCTCTCGTACTTCCAGATGCGCTTCTTGCTGCCGGCGCTGCAGCCCGCGCTGGTGGACCGCCACCTCTACGCGCTCGACCAGGCCCTCTTCGGAACCACGCCCGCCATCTGGTTTCAGCAGTTCAACCAGCTCCACATCGTGGAGTGGGTGTCGTTCTTCTACTACAGCTACTTCGCGCTGATGATCCTGTGCCTCATCCCGCCGCTCTTCCTGGACTCCGGGCGACGCCAGATCGAGATGATGATCGGGGGCCTCGCGGTGGCCACGGTGGGCCACTTCGTCTACACGCTGGTCCCGGGCAAAGGCCCCGTGGCCACACTGGACTTCGAGCCTCTGAACGGCGGCTTCTGGTGGCACCAGGTCGAGGTGACCGTGGCCAGCGCCGGCGCGCAGCTGGACATCTTCCCGTCGCTTCACACGGCCTACCCCATGTTCTTCGCGCTGCACGCCTACGGCTGGCGGCACACCAATCCGTACCGCTACGTGTGGTTCATCCTCGCGTTCTTCTCGGCCAACATCGTCATCGCCACCATGTTCCTGCGCTGGCACTGGTTCGTGGACGTGGTGGCCGGCGTGATGCTGGCCGTCTTGGCGCGGCAGTGCGGCAAGCTGGTGGCCGAGCGCGAGGCGGACCGCGGCTGCGACGGCGACGAGCGCCAGCCGGTGTGGGAGCCCATCCTGCGGGGCCGCGGGCGCCGCAGCGAGTCCGACGCGGAGTAGGCGGGCACCCAGTCCTCAGGCTGAAGCGCTCCAGCCGTGGGTTCAACACAAGTCTTGGCAGGCTCTGGTCAGCATGAATCGGTCCTGTTTCAAGTGGCATTGGCACCCCGGCTTGAAAGCCGGGGCAGCATCCCGCGCCCTGACAGGCGCGGAAGTCCAGCCCCTAACGGGCCCGGACTGGGCAGTTCCAGCAGGAGAACGGTTGAGTTCCAAGCCGTGGATGACGCCGAACCCGAGACCCATCCGACCTTGAACGACGCAGTCCGCGCCCGGCAGGGGGCGGACTTCCGCAATTGATCCAGGCCCGGGATGCTGCCCCGGACTTCAGTCCGGGGTGCCCATAGAACCTTGCCGCCAGGCGAATCGGGCTCCTAGCAAGATGTGTAGGAATCATCAGGCTGAAGCGCTTCAGCCGTGGGTCCCGGGGTCACCGGGCCCCCCCGCTCGCCTTACGGCGTGCCCAGCGGATCCGGAGGCTCGTCGCTCGGCAGCTCGGCAGGCTCGGGCGTGGTCAACAGCGCGTGCGGCCGCAGGCCCGCCAGGTCGCCCAGCACGTTGCCTTCGTCGTCGGTGAACACCGACTCCCGCCCGAAGACGGTGTAGACCCGTACGTGGCCGCTGGGCCCCGCCACGTCCGGCATGACGGCGTCAGCCTCCCGACGGAGCGAGATGGTCTCGATGCGCTCCACCGGGCGCCGGAAGTCCAGCACGGGGCCCCGCACGGTCTCGCCCTCGGCCAGGTCCAGGTGCTGCCGAATCCAGGCGCCCAGCAGCGCCCTGCCCGGCCCCACCACGGCCACCGGACTCGGGGCGCGGAAGGCATAGAAGTCGCGGCCCTCCTCGGAGGCGCGGCTCATGGTGGCCGGTGTGGTGCGCAGCTCGTAGAGCCGCGTGTCGGGCGGCGCCCTCCGTTGGCCGGGGACGCTGGGCATACTCATGCGCTTCCACACACGCAGCGGTCGGTAGTCCTGGTCGAACACCACCTCCACGTCGCTGATGCCCATGGGCCACTCCTGGCGGATGGTCATGACGCGCAGGCAGGCACGCTCACGCAGCTCCCAGCGCTCCACCACGGCGTGGTCACGCATGAGCGGCCCCGAACGCAGGTGCCCGGACGCGAGCACGCGCCCCTCTGGCAGCTCGCTCACGCCCTCGCAGGCGGGATAGGCCAGCCGCTCCACGGACTCGACTGGCGGGCGCTTGAGGCAGCCCTCGCAGCCCGACGCGACGCTCATGACCAGCAGCGCAAACGAAAACAGCAGCCAGGGGGGCTGCTGCGTTCGAGTGGCGAGAGGCCCCGTGAGGGTCCTACTCAGCGGCGGCCTCGTGCTCAGTGCCTTCGGCCTCGCCATGGCCACCCGGAGCGGCCGGGATGGCGACGAACTCGCCCTGCTCGTAGCCGATGGCGCTGCCCGCCGCGTAGGCGCCCGTGCGCGCATCCTGCTGGGTGCCATTGATGCCGTCCACGCGGCCACGCCAGCCAGTGTCGTTGGACGTGTAGCCGAAGAAGATGGACATGAAGAGCAGCGCCCCGAGGAAGAACGAGATGTTGAACGCCTTCTCGTACTTGAGGTGCATGAACCACGTGCCCACCAGGGTGGCCTTCACGGACGCGATCAAGAGGGCCACCGCGAGGTTGGCCTCGCCGAGGTCCGTGAAATAGACGCCGACCGTGAGGCCAGTGAGGACGAACAAGATGCTGATGACGATCAGGTTCGTCTTCACCGGGGTGATGTGGGCGTGGACGAGGTAGCCGTCGCCGCAGGGGTCGCCATGGTCATCGTGCCCGGCGTGCTCATCGTGGGTGTGTGCGTTGCTCATGGGTCTGTCTCAGTCGATGAGGTAGAGGAGCGGGAAGAGGTAGATCCAGATGAGGTCGACCAAGTGCCAGTACAGCGCGACCAGGTCCACGGGCGTGAAGAAGTCC
The DNA here is from genome assembly GCA_016706685.1 of Sandaracinaceae bacterium. Classification (NCBI taxonomy): domain Bacteria; kingdom Pseudomonadati; phylum Myxococcota; order Polyangiales; family Sandaracinaceae; species Sandaracinaceae bacterium. The sequence continues at coordinate 131,067 of JADJJE010000011.1, forward strand.
TTCGAGAACTCGCCACGCTCGTTGCGCAGGATGATCCACACCATGACGCCGATGCCGATGAGCACGTGGAGACCGTGCACGCCCGTCATCACGAAGTAGATGCCGAAGAAGCTGCGCAGATGGTACGGGTAGTTCACGGCCACGCCGTCCACCACCGAGCCGACGCCCGCCTTGGACGCGTTGATCACCGCGTCGCTGAGCTCTGCGAGGCCGTGAGGGTCCGGCGGCACCGTGCAGATGCCCGCAGCGTTCAAGCTGAAGTTGGGGCAGAGGAAGTACTTGCCGGGCAGGAACCCCACGTGGAACTTGTGGGTGTACTCGAAGTACTTGATGATCATGAAGCCGAACGCGCAGAGGATGGTGATGACCAGCATCTGCGTGACGCGCTTCTGCTCGCCAATCTGCGCGTAGCGCACGGCCATGGCGGCCGTGAAGCTCGAGATGAGCAGCACGCACGTGTTGATGCCGCCCATGATCGGGTCCAGCAGGTGCGAGCCCACCGAGAAGGCCTCGGGGTGCGACGTGCGGTAGAGGGCGTAGGCCACGAAGAGACCGCTGAAGAACAGGATCTCCTGCGCCAGGAAGGCCCAGACGCCCAGCTTGGCAGCATCGAACTGCTGGACGGGCGAGTCGAAGTGGTGCGCGAGGTACGCCGGCCCATGGTGACCATGGTCGTCGTGCGCGTGATCGGCGTGTGTGTCGGTTGCCATGGTGCTTGCTTCGCCCTTACTCACTTCGCGTCTTCAGCCACAAAGTCCTTGTGGTGTCCTTCGAAGAGCTCGAGGTCCGTGCAGAGGTGGTAGTCGTAGGGCCCGCGGGTGATGACGGGCTGCTCGTGGAAGTTGTGCGGATGCGGCGGTGTGGTGGTGAGCCACTCGTAGCCAGCCGAGCCCCACGGGTTCTCCGAAGCCTTCGCCCCGCTGCGCAGCGACTTGATGAACATGATGGCCATGACGGTGAAGCCGACGCCCAGGATGTAGGCCCCGCCCGAGCTGGTCATGTGCAGGTTGTGGAAGCGCGGCAGGTAGTCGTAGTAGCGACGCGGCATGCCCTGGCTGCCGAGCACGAACTGGCTGAAGAAGGTGACGTTGAAGCCGGTGAACACCAGCGCCCAAGCCACGCGCGCCCAGTTCTCGTCGTACATCTTGCCGGTCATCTTGGGCCACCAGTAGTGCAGGCCGCCGATGAAGCCGAACACCGTGCCGCCCACCATCACGTAGTGGAAGTGCGCGACGACGAAGTACGTGTCGTGCAGGTGGATGTCCGTGGACAGCGTGCCCAGGAACAGACCCGTGACGCCGCCGATGGTGAAGAGCGCGATGAACCCCAGCGCGTAGAGCATGGGCGACGCCAGCGAGATGCTGCCCTGGTAGAGCGTGGCGACCCAGTTGAAGATCTTCACGCCCGAGGGGATGGCCACCAAGAAGGTGAGCGCCGAGAAGACCATGGTCGAGTACTCGCTCATGCCCGACGTGAACATGTGGTGGCCCCACACCAGGAAGCCGAGCAGCGCGAGCGCCACGGAGCTCATGGCCACGAACATGTAGCCGAAGATCTTGCGGCGGCTGAACGTGCCGATGAGCTCGTTCACGATGGCCATGCCCGGGAGGATCATGATGTACACGGCCGGGTGCGAGTAGAACCAGAAGAAGTGCTGGAAGAGCACCGGGTCACCGCCGATGGCCGGGTCGAACACCGCGATGCCGAGCGCCTTCTCCATGGTGAGGAGCAGGAGCGTGATGGCGAGCACGGGGGTGGCGAGCACCTGGATGACCGACGTGGCGTAGATGCCCCAGATGAACAGCGGCAGGCGGCGCCAGTTCATGCCGGGGGCGCGCATGGTGTGCACCGTGGCGATGAAGTTCACGCCCGTGAGGATGGACGAGAAGCCCAGGATGAAGACACCCATGGTCATCCAGATGACCGAGTAGTCCGCGCGCGAGCTGTAGGGCGTGTAGAACGTCCAGCCCGTGTCCACGTGGCCGACGACGATGCCGATGACCAGGAACACCGCGCCGAAGCAGTAGATGTAGAAGCTGCCCAGGTTCAGGCGCGGGAACGCCACGTCCTTGGCACCCAGCATGATGGGCAGGAAGAAGTTGCCCAGCGCGCCCGGGATGGACGGGATGATGAAGAGGAACACCATGATGGCGCCATGCAGCGTGAACACCTGGTTGTAGGTGTCCACGTTCATGATGGTGCGGCCCGCGAACAGGAGCTCGGTGCGCACCAGGAGCGCCATGATGCCGCCCAAGAAGAACGCCGCCAAGATGGACGCGAGGTACATCAGGCCGATGCGCTTGTGGTCCAGCGTGGTGGCCCAGCTCTTGATGCCGCGCTCGTGGGTCAGGTAGTTGGGCAGGTCGCCGTCGTGCGCGTGGGCGCCGTGCTCTGCGGGGGCGGTGGTTGCTTCAGTAGACATGGTTCACTGACCCTCGGTGGCGAGCGACCGGATGAAGGCGACGAGCGCCAGCTTGCGGTTCTCGGTCGGGTTGTAGACCGGCATGTTGGCGTTACCGAAGCCCTGCACAATCTGCGACTGGGGCTCCATGACGGACTGGATGATGTAGTTCTCGTCGGCGTCGCGGGTGCTGCCGTCGGTGAAGGCGCGGCTGCTGCCCCACAGGCCACGCCAGGTGGGAGCGATACCGCCCGCGGCACCCGTGGTGTTGTGGCAGCCCATGCAGCCCATCTCCTGGGAGAGGAGCTCGCCCCAGCAGGCCATCGGGTCGGCGTTGCCCTCACACTCGGCGGGCGGACCGTCGAGCTGCGCCACGTGCCTGTCGTACGCCTCGCGCGTGGTGACGCGCAGGGTGGCCAACATGCTGCTGTGGTTGCCGTTGGGCGCCACGCTGCTCTCGGCGGTGACCACTGGGTTGCCCGCGGCGTCGCGGCCGTGCGGCGAACCGCAGTACTCGGCACAGAAGACGGTGAGCGGCTCGTCCTCGGCCGTGGTGTGCGTGGCCTCGAACCACAGCGTGGTGAACATGCCGGGCACGACGTCGCGCTTCACGCGGAAGGCCGGCACGAAGAAGCTGTGCAGCACGTCGGCGGAAGACATGGTCAAGCGCACGGGCTGGTGCACGGGCACCGTGAGCGCGTTGGACTCCTGAGCGCCGCTCGGCATGTGCGTGAAGTCCCACGTCCACTGCTTGCCGGTGACGTGGATCTCGAGCGAGTTCGACGGAGCCACGGCTCCGAAGACGTAGCCCTGCCAGCCCGCGTGGAAGAGGTAGACCAGCAGGAACACGGGCGCGACGGTCCAAGCGACCTCGAGCACGTTGTTGTGTCCCGAGGGCTGCGCCTTCACGCCCGGCCTGCGCCGGTACTTGATGACGTAGAACACCATCGTTCCCACGATCAGCACGAACGAGATCAGGCTGACGTAGTAGATGAAGTAGAAGAGAGAGTCGACCTGCGGGGCGAGGGTCGACATCTGCGGCGGTAGTTGATCGCTCGCGCTGGGGTTCATGACGTTCGCACCTGGTTGGGCTGGGCGTCGAGTGCAATGCGGATGGACTCGGCGTCCTGGGCAGCCCGCATCGACTCGGAGGTGGCACGGCGACGCTCGCGCCGCCAAAAGAAGGTGAGGAAACCGCCGAGCACGAAGACCGTGATCAGACCGCCCAGCTTCATGACGTTCATGGCCATCACCGTGTAGGTGTTGGCGCTCGCGTCATAGGCATAGCAGTAGAGCAGGAAGTGCTCGGTGGTGGAGATCGACCGCCCCTGGGACGCCTCGAGGAGGGCCAAGCGGAAGTCGTTCGGGTTGAACTCGAGGCCGTAGAGGTAGCGCGCGAAGCGCCCCTCGGGGGTCAGGAACATGATGGCCGCGGGGTGCGCGTACTGTTCCTGGTTGGCGTTGTAGAAGTAGTGGTACCCAGCGGCCTCGGTGGCCGCCGTGATCGCGTCTTGGTCTCCGACCAAGAAGTGCCAGCCGCGCTCGGCGGCGGGCTTGCCCAGTGTCTCCAGCAGCTCGGCGCGCTTGGCGGCGGCCTGGGCCACCGTGTCGTCCGGGTCGATGCTGATGGTCACTGCCGTGTACTCGACACCGGGGGACCACTCCGCCTGCATGATGCCGCGCGAGGTCGCGTCAAGCACCATGGAGCAGAGCGTGGGACAGGTGTGATAGGCGAAGGTGAGGAGCACGGGCTTACCCGCGCTGAAGTAGTCCCCGAGGCGCACCTGGCGACCGGTGTGGTCGGTGAACTCGAGGTCCATGGGGAGCTGCTGGTCCAGCTGCTCGTTGACGCGGATGCGCTCGATGCCAGGCGCGGCCCGCGATGGACGCGCCCCGTTCTCGTTCGGCAGCCACTCCTGCGCCGCCGCCGGAACCACCCACGCCCCGCTCGACGCGAGCGCCAGCGCACACACGGCATAGGCCGTGGAGCGTGGGGCGCGAAGGAGGTGGGGCGAGGTGGTCATGAGGGGGACTGGAGTTGAGAGAGGGCGGCGAGAGGATCAGGGAGCAGGCGCGGGACGCGGGCGCGGGCGACCGGGGACCACTTCGGCTGCAGCCGCCTCGGCAGCAGCAGCAGCGGCGGCTGCGGCGGCTGCCGCTTCGGCCTCGGCCGCGGCGCGACGAGCGGCGCGCTCTTCCACGGCACGGCGGGCAGCTGCGACGCCCTCGGCGTTCTCCATGGCGGCCCAGCCCTGGACGGCGTCCAGGGTTTCGTTCTGGACCGGGCGGAGGTTGCCGCGCTGGCCGTTGGCCACCTGGCCCATGGCCTGCTCGATGGGAAGGGTGCCGGTCTCGAGTCGCGCCTGCGCCTCGAGGCGGTCGACCTCGGCCACGGTGGCGCGGCGCACACGGCCCGCACCCTCATAGACAGCAGCGTCTTCGGCCGTGATGGGGCGCGTGACCCCATCGGCTTCGACCACCCAGCGAGGGTAGCTGCCCTGCTCGATGGCCTCGGCCTGGCGTGCCTCGATCGTCCACGCGAAGTAGTTGTGGAAGAGCGGGATCAGCCCGGCGAGCGTGAGCGCAGAGGCCACGGCCACGCCGATGATGGCCTTGTCGTTCGTTCCGGTCGTATCGTAACCCATCTCGAGCCTCAGTACGTCTGGTGGTGGTGAAGGCTGCGAGACAGGCGGGGGTCGCCCACTGGAACCAGTGGGAAACGCGCCAGGCCCTTCAGCACGAAGGTGAAGAAGACTCCGCCGCAGAGAAGCAGCGCCGCGAGGTCGTAGACCACGCTCGAGTCGAGATGCGCCGGCGTGTTGGCCTGCGGGATGACGAACCAGTAGAGGTCCACCACGTGCATGGCCAAGAGCCACACGCACATCTTCTGCAGCCAGCCCAGGTTGCGCTTCTGGACCCGCGAGATGAGCAGGAAGAACGGCGCCACGAAGTGACCGAAGATGAGGGTCAAGGAGACCCACTCGAACCCACCCTGCCAGCGGCGGTGGAACCAGGTGGCCTCCTCGGGGATGCCGGCATACCAGATGAGCATCCACTGCGAGAACTGGACGTAGGTCCAGAAGCAGATGAACCCGAACATCAGGCGGCTGAGGTCGTTGATGTGCTCGCCGTTGACCGCCCCACCCGCGAGGTTGTTGCGGTGCATGTGGATGCCGAACAAGCACGCGGTGGCGAGGATGGCGATGGCCGACCCGCCGAAGATGATGACGCCGAAGATGGTGGAGTACCACGCCGGCTCGAGGCTCATGACCCAGTCGAAGGACGCGAAGGTGAGCGTGAGGCCGAACACGAAGCTGCTGAGGTAGCTGGCGTTCTGCATCCTGGGGGTGAGCTGCTTGTCCTTGGTCTGGTCCTGCCGCGTCGACGTCTTGAAGTAGAAGAGCGCGATGAGACACCACGCGAGCAGGTAGACCACCGCGCGGAACGCCCAGAAGCCCTCGGCCAACCAGCCGGACTTGCCGAGCAGGGTGTTGTGATGGAGCTGCTGCTCCTGCGGGGTGTGCGCGTGCGCCTCACCATGCTCGTCGCCGTGACCCGCTTCGGCCTCGCCTTCGGCCGGGGCGCCCTCGTCGGGAGCAGCTGCAGCTTCGGGCTCCTGGGCCTGGGCCACGCTGGCCCCGAGCTGCAACGCGCCGTGCTCTTCGGCCTCGGCCTCGCCCTCAGCGTGGGCGCCGCCGTGCTCGTGCACCAGACGCCACTCGTCGTACATGCCGAAGGCACCCGCCTGCACCGCGAAGAGGATGGGCAGCGCCAGCACGAAGATGACCGGCGCACCGGCCATGAACACCTCGAAGATGCGGCGGCTGGTGACCCCCCAGTGCCCCGCCGTCATGTGCTGGATGAGCACCATGAACATGGCACCGAGCATGAGCGTCGTGACGGCGAAGAAGCCGAAGAGGTAGCTGTAGCCGAAGCGGTTCGAGTCTGCGACGAACCCGGCGACGCTGCCCAGCAGGCCGACCACCGCGAGGGCGGCCGAGACCTTCCATGCAGTGGTGGCGAGGAAGCTGTCGGCGGGGAGACGGTAGTCTTGTTGGTTGGGTTCGTGGGCCACAGCGCTCACTCCGGACGGCTCGGGCGGCCCTGCTCACTGAGCTGGAGGGCGCGCACGTAGGAAACGATAGCCCAGCGATCATCCGTGGGGATGCTCTGCGCGTAGGCAGGCATGTTGCGGATGCCGTGGGAGATGGTGGCGAAGAGCTGGCCATCCGGGATGCCGCGGAGGCGCTCGTCGTGGAAGGTGGGCGGAACCATCGCGTTGAAGTTCAGGCGCGCCACGCGGTGCGCGACGGGACCCTCGGCGGAGCCGGTGTCGCCATGACACGGCGCGCAGTAGATGGTGTAGCGCTCTTGACCGCGGGCCACGAACGACGCGCCGCCGCCGTTGCGCTGCACGACCTGTCGCGGGACCTCGAGGACCCACTCGGCGTTGTCGTCGGCGCGACCCGTGGCGACGCCCAGGTTCGGGTCGTCCTCACGCGACACGGTGCCGTCGACCTGCGGACGCATGGTGCGGCCGTCCTGGAAGAACGCGCTGCGCTCCTGCGCGTCGTAGCGGGGCTGGTTGTACATGTTCCGGATGGGAACGACCGGCGTGTCCTGCGTGGTCTGGCCACGGCAACCCATGAGGGCCGCCATGACCAGCAGCGAGACCAGGATGTGCTTGCTGAGCGGGAGAGTCACAGGACTTCCTCCTCCACGAGCTCGAGGTGGCTCGGGTGCGTCGACTCGAGCAGCGCCCGGGTCTTCGTGAGGTCGAACTTGGCGTCCTTGACCTCGATCGAGATGAAGTACTTGTCATCGGTGGCCGCGGCGAAGCGGTCCGACTCGAAGATGGGGTGGTTGTGCATGGGCAGCTTGAGCAGGTGCAGCATGCCGAAGAGCGTGCCGAAGCCGGTGAGCAAGACCGTGCACTCGAACAGGATGGGCACCATGGACGGGAACGAACCGGGCGGCTTTCCACCGATGATGATGGGGTAGTCCCAGTTGTTGGCGTACTGGATGAGCAGCGCGCCGCCGATGAGCCCCATCAGGCCGCAGATGAAGCTGATGACGCCGATCTTGGTGGGGACGAGCCCCATGGCGTCGTCCAGCCCGTGTAGCGGATACGGCGTGTGGCAGTCCCAGCTCTTGTAGCCCGCGTCGCGCACCTTCATCGCGGCCTTGGCCACGGCGTTGGGCGTCTCGTACTCGGCGAGGTAGAGGGCGGGCCTCTTCTCGGCGATCTTCGGCTCTTTCTTAGGGGTATCGTGGTCCGACATGGCTCACTCCGCCGGGGCAGGCTCGGCCGACGCATGCGCATGCGCGTGGTCGTGCTCGTCGCCGTGGTGAAGGTTGGGATGGGCGCCAGGCAGGGTCGCCTTGAGCTCCGCGATGGCGATCATCGGGATCCAGCGCACGAAGAGGAGGAACAGCGTGAGGAAGAGTCCGAAGGTCCCCAGGTAGAGGCCCACGTCGATCCAGGTGGGGTGGAAGTTGCCCCACGAGCTGGGCAGGAAGTCCTGGGTGAGCGAGGTCACGATGATGACGAAGCGCTCGAACCACATGCCGATGTTGATGAGGATGGTGGCCACGAACATGATGGGCACGCTGGTGCGGCACTTCTGGAACCAGAAGATTTGCGGCACGAGGACGTTGCAGCCGATCATGGCCCAGTAGCTCCACCACAGAGGGCCCCAGTTGCCGAGGCTATCCGTCTGGGCGAAGCCCGCGCGGTTGTGGAGGAAGACCCACTGCTCGTAGGGGTTGCCGGAGTACCACGCGATGAAGAACTCCATGGCGTAGGCGTACCCGACGATCATCGAGGTGCCGAGCATGAACTTGTTCATCAAGTCCAGGTGCCGGATGTTCACCAGGTTGTGCATGCCGAACACGGCTCGCACGATGAGCATCATGGTCATGACGAGCGCGAAGCCCGAGAAGATGGCGCCGGCCACGAAGTACGGCGGGAAGATGGTGGTGTGCCAGCCGGGGATGACCGAGGTGGCGAAGTCGAAGGACACGACCGAGTGCACCGAGAGCACGAGCGGCGTGCTGATGCCCGCGAAGATGAGGTACGCGCGCTCGTAGTGCTGCCAGCCGCGGTGCGAGCCGCGCCAGCCGAGAGCCAGGAACCCGTAGATGCGGCGGCGCAGCATGGTCTCGGAGCGGTCGCGCAGGGTGGCGAAGTCCGGGATGAGGCCGACGAACCAGAAGATGACCGAGATGGTCAGGTACGTGTTCACGGCGAACACGTCCCACATGAGCGGCGACTTGAAGTTCGGCCACATCTGCATCTGGTTCGGGATCGGGAACAGGTAGTAGTCGAACCACGGCCGGCCCGTGTGCAGGGCCGGGAACATGGCGGCACAGAGCACCGCCATGACGGTCATGGCCTCGGCGAAGCGGTTGATGCTGGTGCGCCACTTCTGCCTGAACAGGAAGAGGATGGCCGAGATCAGCGTTCCGGCGTGGCCGATACCGATCCACCACACGAAGTTGGTGATGTCCCAACCCCAGTAGGCCGGCGCGTTGTTACCCCAGACGCCGATACCCATCGCGAGCAGATACGCGATGACGGCGGTCATCAGGCCGAGCAGGGACACCGAGGGCAGGAAGCAAATCCACCAGCCGCGGGGCGCCTTGTTCTCGGTGACACGGGACACGGCCTCCGTGATGTCGTGGACCGTGGTGCCTTGCGGGAGGAGATAGGTCTCGCCGATCTCGACAATGGGCTTGTCGTCGCTCATCCGTGCGCCTCCTGGCCTTCGCCAGCTGCATGTTCGCCATCACGTCCGCCGGTGGCGGGGAACGCGGGGTTCGGGTTGCGGATCTTTCCGAGGAAGGTCGTGCGGGGCTGCGTGCCGAGCTCGGCCAGCAGCTTGTAGCGACGGTCGCGCACGGCCAGCTGGGCCACACGGCTCTCGGGGTCGTTCAGGTCACCAAAGGTGATGGCCGCGGTGGGACAGGCGGACTGACAGGCGGTGACGATGTCGCCGTCGCGCATGACCCGCTGCTCGCGGCGAGCCGCGATGCGTGCGCCCTGGATGCGCTGCACGCAGTAGGAGCACTTCTCCATGACACCGCGCATGCGCACCGTGACGTTCGGGTTGAACGCCAGCTTGCGCTCCTCGGGGAAGTTCGCGACGTCCTGACCCGCGCGGAAGCCGAGGCCGGGGATGGCCGAGACACCCGTCTGCTCGTCGATGAGCTCGTCCAGGCGGACGTGCCAGTCGAGGTAGTTGAAGCGGCGCACCTTGTAGGGGCAGTTGTTCGCGCAGTAGCGCGTGCCGATGCAGCGGTTGTACGCCATGTCGTTCAAGCCCTCGGGGCTGTGAGCGGTGGCGTTCACCGGGCAGACATTCTCGCAGGGCGCCTCTTCGCAGTGCTGGCAGCCCACGGGCTGGAGCGCGATCTGCGGATTGTTGCTGTCCTCGCCCACGAAGTAGCGGTCGATGCGCATCCAGGCCATCTCGCGGCCACGCTCGACCTCGTACTTGCCGACGGCCGGGATGTTGTTCTCCGACTGGCAGGCCACCACGCAGGCGTTGCAGCCGGTGCAGGAGCTGAGGTCGATGACCATGCCCCACTTGTGGAGCACTGCGGGGAGCGTGCTGTCGGTGGGCTGCACGCGCTGGTCGTCGTAGTTCACCTGCCGCCAGAGCGGGTCGGTGCTCACGAACTCGACGGTACGGAAGGACGCGAACTGCGGCTCCTCCTTGTACTGGTCCAACGTGGCGTCGATCGCGATGGGGCGACCTTCCATGTTGTCGTGGGTCTGCGTCTGGACGACGTTGTAGTGGCCCGTGGCCTTCTCCACCGTGAAGCCAGAGCCGAAGTAGAAGCTCTCGCTGTCGCGCAGGGCCTCCACCCGGAAGCCGCCGCCCATTTTGTCTGCCGGGCGATGGTCGGCCACGGCAGCGTAGCGCCCCGCCTGCGTGCGACCGTAGCCCAGCGTGAGCGTGACGCTCTGATTGGCGTGGCCCGGGAGGATCCAGACCGGCAGCTCCACGCTGCGGTCGCCCTTGCTGATGCGGATGAGGTCCTGGGGACGCACGTTGAGTTCGTTGGCGAACTCGCGCGAGACCAGCGCCACGTTGTCCCAGACGATCTTCGTCATGGGGTCGGCCAGCTCTTGGGCCCACACGTTGTTGGCGTGCCGGCCATCCCACAGGGCGGCGTCCGGAACGAACTGCACTTCGATGCCCTCGACGGTGGCCGCCGTGCGCGAGAGCGCAGCGGTCAGCAGGCTGGCGTCGATGGCGGGCGTCTCGGCCGTGAGCGTGGAGCCGCGCACCACACCCGCGTGCAGCGCCGCGCGCCAGTCGCGCTCGAACGAAACTGGGTTGGTGGCCGAACGGAAGGTGCTGCGCACCACCGCGTGACCGCGCCAGTTGCGCTCACCCGCCACGCGGGCCAACAGCTCGAGCGCGCTGCGCGCTCCCCAGAGAGGCGCGATGAGCGGCTGCTGGATGGACACGGTGCCGTCGGCGGCGCGCTGATCGCCCCAGGTCTCGAGCTCGTGCGCGAGGGGAACCTGCCAGGTGCAGAGCGAGCCCGTCTCGTCGATGCCGTGGGCGAGGTGGACGGAGGTCAGTCCGTCGCGCCCGAGCAGGGCCGCGAAGTCCACGTCCGCCGGCGCGTCGTAGACCGGGTTGCCGCCCAGGATGAGCAGCGTATTGGCGCCCTCGATCTCGCTGACGAGCGCACGGATGCTCTCGAGGCTGCGCGGCTGCTCCGCGTCCAGCACGGCGTTCGTGAGCACCGTGGAGCCGATGGCCCCGAGGTGCGCGTTGATGGCGAGACCCAGCGCGTGCACGTGCGCGGGCTGGTTGCGGCCCACCAGCACGGCGGCTCCGCGACCAGCTTCACGGAGGTCGGCCGCGACGGCGCGAATCCACTCGGCGGGGATGCCGTCGGTGGCGGCGGCCTGCACACCGGGCACCTCGAGCGCTGCCCCGAGGGCGCGCGCGTAGGCATCCACACGCGTGGCCGGAAGGGCCAGGCGATGGTCGGCGGAACCACCCGTGATGGAGTGGGTGGCCTCCACCACGTAGAGACGGCTCATGGCCGAGTCGGGCGCGGTGATGGCGCGGCCGGGGCCGAACCCGCGGCCGTTGCGCACGGAGCCGGTCTCGAGGCCGAGGAAGTCACAGTCCAGGGAGAGGACCGTGCGCGCCCGCGACAGCTCGTAGTGCACGTGCATGGGCTGGCCGAGCAGCTGCCGGGTGCCTTCGCGCGAGTTGTCGTCGTTGACCGAGTCGTAGGTGTAGAGCTTGGCGGCCGGGAAGCGCGCGGCCAGGGCCGCGCGGATGCGCACCATGGACGGGCTGTTGGTGGCCTGAGCGAGCACACGCAGGCCGGCGCCGGTGCCCAGCCCGCCGATGAGCGTGCCGAAGGCCTCGTCGAACTCGGCGTAGGTCTTTGCCGTGCGGCCGTCGTCACCCCGGAGCGTGGGTTGATGCGCGCGGTCCGGGTCGTAGAGGTCCCACACCGCCACCTGGGCGCGGACGTCGGAGGCGCCACGGCTCGAGGGATGGAGCGGGTTGCCCTCCACCTTGGTGGGCCGACCGTCGTGGCTGGTGACCACGATGCCGAGCGCGTCGCCGTTGCGCTGCGTGACCGTCGCGAAGTGCGAGGGCACACCGGGCACGAGGGACTCGGGCGACTGGGCGTACGGCAGGATGTTGGCTTCGGGGCGACGTGCGCAGCCCTCGATGGCCACGGCCGCAGCGGCCGCGGTGCTGTACTGCATGAAGCTGCGACGCGACACGGGCGCGGAGAGCGCCTTGCCGGTCTTCTTCAGCAGGCCGTCCACGGCGAGGAAGCCACCGGGGCGCTCGGCCTCGGCGTCACGCTTCATCTGGGCGCGGGCGGCGGTCTCGTCGGCCTGGAGGGCGTCGAGCTCCTCGAGGCTGCGCCAGACCTTCAGCTTCCCCTGGGCAGGGGCGTCTTGGAACTCGTATGACTTGCGGCGACTCATCGGTGGCACCCTGAGCAGTGGGTCGGGGGATTGACCTCATCCACGTGGGCCACCCAGTTCTCGTCTGGCGCCCAATCCATGTTGGTGATCTCTGTGCGGGGCCGGAGGCCGGGCCCGGGATCGCGGTGGCAGTCCAGACACCAGCCCATGCTGATGGGCTGGTCGACCTGCACGACCTCCATCTGGTCGACGCGCCCATGACACGTCACGCAGCCCACGCCGGCCGCGAGGTGCACGCTGTGGTCGAAGAAGACCGTGTCCGGCACCTGGTGGACGCGCACCCACTCGACCGGCGCACCGGTCTCGAAGCTCTCACGGACGGGCGCGAGGCGCTCCGAGTCCGGGAGAACCTGGGTGTGGCAGCCCATGCACGTCTGCGTCGGCGGCACCATCGCTTCGTGCGAGCGCTCGACGTTGGCGTGGCAGTAGCGGCAGTCCATCTCCAGTTCGCCTGCATGCAGGCGGTGGCTGTACGGAACGGGCTGCTCGGGCGCGTAGCCAACCTGGAGGTTGTCGGGCGCCGCATAGTACCAAATCGCGCCCGTGAGCACGCCACCGCCTACGGTGGCTGCACCCGCGATCACGAGTGGCAAGAGATTCAGGTGTCGAGGAAAGATCTGCATGATGCCGTTCGTTGGTTGGCCTCCGCGTCAGCGGCGGCTCGCCCTAGTGAGAAGAAGGCGGCTCCTCGGACGAGGTGACTGGCTGGCGGGCAGAGAGCCCTGTCAGCTGGTGCACCTCCTCGGCGTGGGTCGGGCAATCTCGTGACAGGAGGGTAATCCGGACGCGAGCGGTGGAATCGGAGCTGTGGACTTCGACGTGACGGTGAAGGACCGCCGCGGCATCGGCCACGAAAGGTTGTGTGCGGGCCAGGTCGGCCTGAGAGGGGTCCTCGGTGTCCGCGCGAACGGCCACGAGCAGGCCTTGATGAAACTCGAAGCGCACGAAGGAGAAGTAGGAAGAGCCCTCTTCGCCCGCGGGCGGCGCCCACTCTACTGCAAGTTCCCCGTCCGCGTCGCCATCGGAATGCACTCGGAACTCTCCCGGCAACGAGAAACCACGGCGCAGCTCGGACGCGGTCATACCGAGCCGGGCACCATGGAACTCGCTGAGGTTTTCGGAGCGTTGCGAGGTCAGGCGAATCCAGGCCCAACCTGCCGGCACTGCCAGGGCCAGTGCCGCCGCGCCGAACCACCTCTTTTGGGAGGGGGTCATTCGTGCGCTTACCTTCTCTTGGTCTGTGCGGTCAGAGCGGCACCCGAAGGGAGTCCGCGTGTACCGGGGAGGGGCATGACCACGGGGGGTCGTCGTGTCGAGCTAGGGTCCATTTCTACGCGTGACAACGGGGGGTTGCGCGCGCAGGGGCCAGTCGGCGGGCCGTATATCGCTGCTCCGTCCCAGTCAGTCAAGTCGGACTGACATCCCGCCAGCGAAGGGAGGCCGACCATTGCTCGGAATAGCCTTGGATCTCTGGTGTTTCGTGCCCACTCGTTGCGCTCGATCACCATGTTTTTTCCTGCCTGACGATCGCCGGCTGTGTCGTGTGTCGTGTGGCAAGTTGTCGCAGCCTCCCGGTGCGAACTTTCGAGCCAGAACGGACGCCCTCTCAGGTATAGTGGCGGCACCGTGATGCCACCCGCCGACTCTCCCGAAGATGCGCGCTTCGGCCCGTATCGCCTCGTCGACCGCGTGGCGGTCGGGGGAATGGCGGAGGTGTTCCGGGCCATCGAGCCTCGCCCAGCCGGCGAAGACCGGGTCATCTGCGTGAAGCGCATGCTGCCGCACCTGGCCAGTGAGCCCGGTGCGCTGGCCATGTTCGAAGAGGAAGCGCGCCTCGGCGCCCACATCCGCCACCCCAACGTGGTGCAGATGCTGGGCTTCGGTGAGGCGGGCGGGCAACCCTACCTCGCGCTCGAGTACGTGCGCGGCTGCGACCTGTGGCGCCTGCTGCGCTGGGTGCAGCACCAGGGCCTCGGCCTGCCGCTCGAGACCTGCGTCTATGTGGTGCGCCAGATCTTGAAGGGCCTCGCCGCCGTCCACGAGGCGCGAGACGACGATGGCTTGCCGCTCGGGGTGGTGCATCGCGACGTGAGCCCCTCCAACGTGCTTCTCTCCGTGCACGGGGACGTGAAGCTGGGCGATCTCGGTATCGCGCAGAGCCACCTGCACGCGCACATACCCGCGCGCCACAGCGGCCGACGCATGGGCAAGCTGGGCTACCTCGCGCCCGAGCAGGTCACGGGCGCCGCGCTGGACGTGCGCACCGATCTGTTCGCCGTGGGCGTGATCGCGGCCGAGCTGCTCATGGGAGGCAAGCCCCTCTTCCGCGGGGGCAGCGAGCTCGCCATCCTGCTGGCCATCCGCGACGGAAACATCGACCAATTCGCGTCCACGGCCAAGAGCCTGCCGGAGCCCCTGCGCGCCTTCGTGGTGCACCTGCTGGCCGCTGCGCCCGATGCACGGCCGCACTCTGCCATGGAGGCACTCGCCGTGCTGGACGCGGTCATCGCCGGCGCGCACGTCGCCGAGACCGACGCCCCGGCCCGGAAGCAGTTCGGCGATCTGGTGGCGCATGCGACCGGAGAGTTCCTGAAGGTGACCGGCGAGTACCCGTTGCCCCTGCCGGACCACGAGAAGACTCCTCACTTCGATGTTGCCGCAGGCGAGGTCCCGCGCGGTGAAGGGCGCTTCTTCCCCACGCGCGATCCGCTGGCCGATGACCAACGCGAGACGCTCATCCCGGGCAGCAACGCGTGGCCGGCCGGCGCGGCCACCCCGCTAGACGTCCCGCGCGACTACGCGATCTGTGTGGCCGACACGTGGCGCTTCAGCCTGACCTACGCCGAAGTGGTGGAGTCCATCGCGCTCGGGCAACTGCAGGCCAGCGATCAGCTGCGCCTGCCCACGGGCGAGACGGTGTTGTTGCGCGAAGTCCCCGAGTTCCTGCGGCACGCGCGCCCGGGCTCGCTCGGGACGGTCACGCGCGATCAGCTCCCAGGCCTGCATCCCGCCACCAGCATCGCCGCCGAAGAAGGCGGGATCGTGGCCGCGCTGGGGCGCTCCATCCTCAACGGCGAGACTGGCTTGTGGCTGGCCGAGCAGGGGGCGGTCCGCAAAGAGATCTACGTCGTGGACGGGGCGCCGGTGCTGGTGGCCAGCAACATGGCGGGCGAGCTGCTGGGCGAGTACCTGGTGGCCCGCGGGGTGGTGTCTCGCGGCGAGCTCGACATGGCGCTGGCGGTGATGCCGCGCTTCGAGGGCAAGCTGGGCGACACGCTGGTGGCGCTCGGGCTGGTGGAGCCCGTGCACCTCTTCCAGCACATCGCGGCTCAGGTGGAAGAAAAGCTGCTCGAGACAGCGCTCTGGTCGAGCGGGGTGTTCAGCTTCTACCCCGGCGCCACGGCGCCGGGGGAGCGCTTCCCGCTGGCGTCGTCTCCCTGGGAGGTGCTGCTCGAGTCCACGCGCCGGCGCCTGCTGCACGGGCTGGACTCGGCCGACCTCGGCGATCCTGCGGGCGCCCGGCGCTGGGTGCTGGCGCGCACCCTGCCCCGCGCCCTCGCCACCGGCGCCGTGCCTGGACCCGTGAACATGGCCCTGACGCTGCTGCGGCAGCCGCGTCGCGCCGAAGACCTGATCGCGGCGATCGACGACCCCGACGGCCGTGACGTCGCGCGCGGCATGCGGGTTCTCACCCTGCTCGCGCACCTGGGCGTGTGCGTGCCGGACGAAGACGCCTGAATCGGCCGTTTTCGCGCGTTGCGAGGGCCACGGAGAGCGCACGAATCCACGCGCGTCACGCTTGACCCAAGGGGGTCAGACTGCTAGCAGTCCGGCCTCTGAACCCAGCCTTACGCGTGCTCAGAAGGAGTGACCATGGCGAACGTGAAAGTCCTCGTATCCGACAAACTCAGCGACGCGGGGCTCAAGGTGCTGCGCGGCATTCCCGGCCTCGAGGTCGAGTACAAGACGGGCATGAACGAAGAGCAGCTGTGCGCCGTCATCGGTGACTACCACGGCCTCATCATCCGCTCGGCCACCACCGTGACGCCGAAGGTCATCGCGGCCGCGGACAACCTCCGCGTGGTGGGTCGCGCCGGCATCGGCGTGGACAACGTGGACATCCCGGCTGCCAGCAAGCGCGGCATCGTGGTCATGAACACGCCCACCGGCAACGCGGTCACCACCGCCGAGCACGCCATCTCGCTGATGACGGCGCTGGCGCGCAAGATCCCCCAGGCCGTGGCCTCCATGAAGGCCGGCGCGTGGGAGAAGACCAAGTTCGAGGGTCGCGAGATGACCCACAAGACGCTCGGCGTCATCGGCCTCGGCAACATCGGCCGCATCGTGGTCACGCGCGCCCAGGGCCTGCAGATGAAGGTCATCGGCATGGACCCGGTCATGACCAAGGAGAAGGCCGCCAGCCTCGGCGTGGAGCTCGTGGGCTTCGACGAGCTGCTGGAGCGCTCGGACTTCATCACGCTGCACGTGCCGCTCACGCCGGACACGAAAGACCTCTTCAACGCGGCGGCCTTCGCCAAGATGAAGAAGGGCTCCATGCTCATCAACGCGGCGCGCGGTGGCATCGTGGACGAGCTGGCTCTGAAGGATGCGCTCGAGAGCGGGCAGCTCGGCGGCGCGGCCCTCGACGTGTTCGTGAAGGAGCCCATCGCCAAGGACCACCCCCTCCTCGGCGTGGAGAACGCCCTGCTCACGCCGCACCTCGGCGCGTCCACCAGCGAGGCGCAGGAGCGCGTGGCCGTGGAGATCGCGCAGCAGGTGGCCGAGTACCTCAAGGACAACGTCGTGAAGAACGCCGTGAACGTCCCTGCCCTGCCGGCCGAGACCGCGGAACAACTGGCCCCGTTCGTGAACCTGGCCAAGCAGCTGGGCGCGCTCCTCGGGCAGCTCGAGCCGGTGGACGTGCGCGAGTTCCGCGTCACCTGCACGGGTGTGGCCGGTGAGCTGGGCGTCACGCCCATCGCGCGCGGCGCCCTCGCCGGGTTCCTGCAGCAGCACCTGGAGGAGCCGGTCAACCCCATCTCCGCCCCGTTCGAAGCGCAGGAGCGCGGCATCAAGCTGGTGGAAATCCGCGACTCGGACACGCGCGGCTACACCACCACGGTGCGCGTCACGGTCACGGGCGAGCACGGCATCCACACGGCCACGGGCACCATCGGTCAGCGCGGCGAGCCGCGTCTCGTGGGCCTCGAGGGCTACGAGATCGACGCCGTCATGGGCGGCACCACGCTGGTCATGAAGAACCAGGATCGCCCGGGCGTCATCGGCGCCATCGGCACCATCATGGGCGCGCGGGGCATCAACGTCTCGCGCATGCAGGTCGGCCTCGACGAAGCCAAGGGCCAAGCGCTCGCGCTCTGGAACGTGGACGGCGACGTGCCGGCCGACGCGCTCGAGGCCGTGCGCGCCATCCCCAACGTCGAGTCCGTGCTCGTCGTCCGGCTCTGAGCGTCTAGAGAGATCATCAGCATGCCCCGCAAGGCGCCTCCTCCGGCCACAGTCGGCGACGAGCTCGGACCGCGGTCCGAGGGGGCGGTCTTGCATCCGGACGGCATGGCCCTGGCACCGCCGCGCGGCATGCGTGACGTGGTGCCGCCCACGTCCACTGGCCTGAAGCGCCTGCGCAGCGCCATCATGCGCGTGTTCGGCCTCTACGGGTACGACCGCGTCATCACGCCGCCCTTCGAGCTGGCCGAGGTGCTGGAGCGCGGGCTCGACTCGGTGGACCGGCGCGAGCTCATGCGCTTCGTGGAGCCGCACACCGGTGAGGTGGCGCTGTTGCGCCCGGACATGACGCCGCAGGTGGCGCGCATCGTGGCCACGCGGCTGTCGGACCGCCCCTCCCCCCACCGCCTCTGCTACGAGGGCACCGTGGTGCGCCGCATGCGGCACCGCGCCCGACGCAGGCAGCAGACGCTGCAGGCCGGCATCGAGTGCATCGGCTGGGGTGACGCGGGGGCCGACGTCGAGGTCCTGCGTGTGGCCGATGACGCCTGCCAGAAGGTGGGCCTGCGCGGTCACCAGTTCGAGCTGGCGCACGTGAACATCGCCGCCACCGTGCTGGACCTGGTGCCTGCCACCGCCCGCGCTGGCGTGGCCGATGCCCTGGCCCAGAAAGACGCGTTCTCCGTGGAGGCGCGCTTGCAGCAAGCCGGCGTGCCCGCTCGCGAGCGCACCCGGGTGTTGGCGCTCACGGAGCTCTACGGCGACGTCAGCATCCTGCCCATCGCCCGCAAGCGCTTCCCCAAGGGCCCCATCGCCGACGCCCTGCGCGAGCTCAGCGAGGTGGTGGACCGCGTGGGCAGCGCTGGCCTCGGCGCCACCGTCACGGTGGACCTCGGCGAGCTGCGCGGCCACTCGTACTACACTGGCGTCAGCGTCACGCTGCTGGCCGAGGGCCCCGGCGCGCCGCTGGGCACCGGCGGGCGCTACGACACGCTGCTGGCGCGCTTCGGCATGCCCGCCCCCGCCACCGGCTTCGCCTTCGACGTGGACAACGTGGCGTGGGCCCTGCGCGCGCAGGGCAACAGCCTGCTGGACGAGTCGCCGCTGCGCCTGGTCGTGGCGGGCGATGCGGCGCTGGCCGACGCCCTCGCCACCGAGCTGCGCTCCCTCGGCGTGCCAGCCTCCCGTGTGGAGGGGGCGCAGAAGCCGGCCCTCGAATACGCGGCCAGCTGGGACTACCCTCTGGTCGTCATCGCGGGCGCTCGCTCGCATCGTGTCGTTCGCGTCCGCGACGGCGCCACCCTGCGCGTCGCTGTCGGCGCCCGGACCTGATCCATTTGCTGACCTCGTTCGCCCACGTGGCGAGCGGCGCGGCGCTGTAGGAGCTACGAGTCAGATGCCTGCTTTGGTTATTGTAGGGGCCCAGTGGGGCGACGAGGGTAAGGGTAAGGTCGTCGACATCTACACCCCGTACGCCGATCTCGTGGTGCGCTACGCCGGTGGTGCCAACGCCGGTCACACCCTCGTGGTGAAGGGCGAGAAGCTCATCCTGCACCTCATCCCCAGCGGGATCCTGCACGACGGCCAGTGCGTCATCGCCCAGGGCACCGTGCTGGATCCCGAGGTGCTGCTGCGCGAGATCGACCAGCTCGAGGCGCGCGGCGTGGACTGCCAGTCGCGGCTCAAGGTGTCGGACCGCGCCCACGTGGTGCTGCCGCAACACAAGCTCATCGATGGCCTGCGCGAGACCGCCAAGGGCGACGACGCCATCGGCACCACCAAGCGGGGCATCGGGCCCACCTACGAAGACAAGGTCGGCCGGCGCGGCGTGCGCATGGGCGACCTGCGCAGCCGCGCGCGCCTCGAGCCCAAGCTCGTGGCCAACCTGGCGGCGTGGCGCCCGGTCATCGAAGCACACGGTGGCGAGGTGCCGGCCATCGAGCCCATCCTCGAGGCCTACCTGGCCATGGGGGCGCGCCTCGGCGACGCCATCTGCGACACCGCCCAGATCGTGGGCGACGCCGTCGACAAGGACCAGCGCATCCTGCTCGAGGGCGCGCAGGGCACCATGCTGGACATCGACCACGGCACGTACCCGTTCGTGACCAGCAGCAACGCCATCGCAGGCGGCGCCTGCGCGGGTGCGGGCATGGGGCCCACGGCCATCTCGCATGTGGTCGGCATCGCCAAGGCCTACGCCACGCGTGTGGGCGGCGGGCCCTTCCCCACCGAGCTGAACGACGCCACCGGGCAGCGGCTGCGCGACGTGGGCGTGGAGTACGGCAGCACCACGGGCCGGCCGCGGCGCTGCGGCTGGATGGACGCCGTGGCCCTGCGCCTGGCGGTGCGCGTCAACGGCATGACCGAGATCGCGCTCACCAAGCTGGACGTGCTGCGCGGCCTCGACACCCTGCAGATCTGCGTGGCCTACGACCTGGACGGCGAGCGCCTGAGCGTGCCGCCGTACGACGACCTCGAGCGCTGCACGCCCATCTACGAGAGCATGCCCGGCTTCAGCGAGGACATCTCGGGCTGCCGCGTGCGCGCCGACCTGCCGGAGACCGCGCGGAAGTACATCGAGCGCATCGAAGAGCTCGTGGGCTGCAAGGTGGGCATCATCAGCGTGGGGCCCGACCGCGAGGCCACCGCCGACGTGTCGAACCCCTTCGGCCGCTGAACCCCAGCGCTCCCCGAGCCTCGGCCACTCCTTGGATGACGGCGAGGCATCGGGTGCCTATTGACTTCGCATAGAACACGTTCTATACACTCTGTATACATGAGCGCACCAGCGCGCTGGAGGCACGAGTGAAGAACGAACTCTGTGAGAAGCTAGGCATCGAATTCCCCATCTTTGCGTTCAGTCACTGCCGTGACGTCGTCGCTGCGGTGAGCCGCGCGGGCGGCCTCGGCGTGCTCGGCGCGGTCGCGTTCAGCCCCGAGCAGCTCGAGCTCGAGCTGGCCTGGCTCGACCAGCACGTGGACGGCAAGCCCTACGGCCTCGACACGGTGATGCCGTACAAGTACGAGGGCCGCGAGCAGGGCGACCTCAGCCAGGCGCAGCTCGAGGCGATGATCCCGAAGGCGCATCAGGAGTGGCTCATCAAGCTGCTGCAGAAGCATGGCGTGCCCGAGATCCCGGCCAACGTGGAGAACACCCACGAGACGCTGCTGGGCTGGTCGCTCAGCGCCGGCACCGCGCACGTGGACATCGGCATGAAGCACCCCATCCGGCTCATCGCCAACGCGCTCGGGCCCCCGCCCGAAGAGGTGGTGACGCGTGCCCACAAGGAAGGCGTGCTCGTCGCCGCGTTGTGCGGCAGCGTGCGCCAGGCGCTCAAGCAGAAGGAAGCCGGCGTCGACATCATCATCGCGTCGGGCTACGAGGCCGGCGGCCACACCGGTGAGATCGGCTCCATGTCGCTCATCCCGCAGGTGGTGGACGCGGTCGGCGACACGCCCGTGCTGGGCGCAGGCGGCATGGGTGACGGCCGCCACCTGGCGGCGGCCATGGCGCTCGGCGCCTCTGGCATCTGGTGCGGCTCCGTGTGGCTCACCACCAACGAGTCCGACTGCGAGGACGCCCTCGTGGAGAAGATGCTCAAGGCCAGCGAGACCGACACGGTCCGGTCGCGCTGCATCAGCGGCAAGCCGGCCCGTCAGCTCATCACCACGTACACCAAGGCGTGGGAAGAGAAGGACTGCCCGGGCTACTTGCCCATGCCGCTCCAGGGTCTGCTCACGGCCGAGGCCGAGCGCCGCATCCGTCGCCACGCCAACACGGTGAACACCCCCGAGGCCGCCGATCTGCTGGGCACGCCCGTGGGCCAGGTGGTGGGCATGATGAAGACCCGCAAGCCCGCCGGCAAAGTCGTGTACGACTTCGTGGAAGGCTACATCGACGCGGTGGCGCGCTTGAACGCCATGCTGCCCGAAGAGTGAGCCGCCACCCCGGAAGCCGAAGCGCATGACCCTGACGCGGACCCTGCTGCACCTGCCCGAGCGCAACCTCCACATGAGCGCGCTCGTGGCGGGGGACGCGGGTCCGCTGGTGGTGCTCTGCCACGGCTTCCCGGGGCTGTCCTACAGCTACCGTCACCAGCTCACGGCGCTGGCGGCGGCGGGCTATCGCGCGGTGGCGCTGGACATGAAGGGCTACGGCCAGAGCGACCGGCCCTTGGCGCTCGAGGCGTACCAAGCGCGTGTGGTCTCCGATGACCTGGCCGCCGTGCTGGATGCGCTGGGCGCCGAGCGTGCGGTGTTCGTGGGCCACGACTTCGGTGCGAAGGCGGCGTTCTGCATGGCGCTGCATCACCCCGAGCGTGTCGCGGGTGTGGTGTCGTTGGCGGTTCCCTACGGCGTGCAGTTCGCGGGCGCGAAGGACGAAGACGGCGGGGCCAAGCGCAGCGCAGAGGGCGCCACCGCAGTGGGGAAAGCCCGCGCGGACGGCAGCACTGCGGAGGAGAAACCTCCAGCGGATGGCAAGAAGCGCGGCAAGCGTCCGAGCGAAGGCTACGCGGCCATCGCCAAGCGCCACTTCTTCCACATGCACTACTTCCAGACCGTGGGCCCCGCCGAGGCCGAGCTGGGCGCGCGTCCACGCGAGTTCCTGACACGCCTCTTCCACGCGCTGAGCGGCGCCGGACGCTTGCTGGACTGGTCGCGCTTCCCCGCCGAGGGCACCGGCTACCTGGACGTGCTCGAGGCCGCGCCGCCGCTTCCGTGGCCGTGGCTGAGCGACGCCGACATGGACGTCTACGTGAGCGAGTACACGCGAGGCCCGGTCGAGGCGCACTTCATCGGCGGCCTCAGTTGCTATCGCGTCACCGACCTCGACTGGGAGCACGACCCCGACTACGGACGCGTGCCCATCGAGTGCCCTGCCCTCTTCCTCTGCGGCGAGCGCGACCCCGTGCTGAAGATCGTCACCCCCGAGTCCATCTCCGGCATGACGCGACGCCTGCCCAACCTGGTGGGCAGCCACATCGTCCCCGGGGTGGGCCACTTCGTTCAGCAAGAGGCGCCCGAGGCCACCAACACCGCGCTGCTGGCGTTCTTGCGCGCGGTGGCTCCCGTGGGCTGAGTCACGCGGCGGTGGGCTTTCCCCCCGCCCCGCGGGCACGTATCTTGGCGGCTCGATGACCGACCACGTGAAGCCGCTCAGCTCGTACGAACACGTTGGCCGCATGCTGGCGCCGCGCCTCTTCCGCCACTTCTTGGTGGACCCCGAGGGCGCCGACATGCGTGAGGTGTTCGCGCGGCACCCGCAGCTTGTGATGGCCTTCAACCACGGCCCTGCGGCGGGTCCGATCTTGATCGTGGCGGGCTACCTGCGCTTCATCGAGCAGATCGGCGCAGGCGACCGGCGACACTTCGGCGTGACTTGGAAGGCGTTCTACGACCTGCCTGTGGTCAAGCACCTGGCGCGCTTCATCACGCAGACCGAAGAGGTGATGGACACGGCGGACTACGTGCGGCTGCTACGCGAGGGGGTCTACAACGACTTCATGGTGGCGCCCGAGGGCGACCACTGCGCCTTCGGCAACGGCTTCGACATCCAGCCCTTCGTGAGCCACGGGTTCGTGGAGATCGCAGTGCGTGCGGGCGTGCCCATCCTGGTGGCCTCGCATCAAGGCTCGGAGGCCTGGTCCGCCGAGCTCACGCTGCCGCAGGACGCCGTGCAGAGCCTGGGCCGCTGGCTCCCACAGCGCTGGCGCAAGCAGCTGGACCGCTCGGGCATCCTCTCGGTGCCGTGGGTCCCGTTCACGCCCATCGAGGCGTTCAAGCTGCGCTACGACCTGTACCAGCCCAAGGTCAGCATCGAGGCGCTGGACGCCGCCACCACCAAGGCCGAGCGCGCCGCGCTGCTCGAGCCCGACGCCGAGGCCGTGCGGCGTATCATGCAAGCAGGTGTGGAGCGCCTGCGCGAGCTGCCCGTCACCGCCGCCGACCGCGTGCACCCCGCTGACCCTCGCCCGGAAGGCGACATCGACGGCGAAGACCCCTTCCACGCCGACGACCTCTCGAGCGACCCGAACGAAGACGACCTCGACTCCCCCGAGCCAGACACGCTGCAAGGGGAGTGAGGTCGTCGGACCACCCGTGACGTCTCGTCAGACGCCCGCGCAGAAGCCTTCGTAGTCGATGTAGCTCGTGATGGTGGGGTTATCACCGCACACTGGACAGGTCTTGTCGTGCCGCAGCTTGAAGGTGCGGAACGCCATGTCGAGGCTGTCGTACTGCAGCAGGCGGCCGTTCAGCGGCTTGCCCACCCCGAGGATGATCTTGACCGCCTCGGTGGCCTGCAAGACGCCGATGACGCCGGGCAGCACGCCGAGAACACCGGCCTCGGCGCAGCTGGGCGCGAGGTGCGCCGGCGGCGGCTCCGGATACAAGCAGCGGTAGCACGGCCCGTCGTGCGGGATGAACGTGGTCACCTGCCCGTCGAAGCGGAAGATGCTGCCGTGCACCACGGGGATCTTCTTCCAGATGCTGGCGTCGTTCACCAGGTAGCGCGTGGGGAAGTTGTCGAGGCCGTCCACGATGACGTCCCAGCCCATGTCGAAGATGCGGTCGACGTTGCTGCTGTCGAGGCGCTCGTTGAACGGGATGATCTTCACGTCGGGGTTGAGGTTGCGGATGGTCTTGGCCGCAGACTCCACCTTGGGCGTGCCCACGCGATCCATGCCGTGGATGACCTGCCGCTGCAGGTTGCTGGCGTCCACGTGGTCGCCGTCGACGATGCCCAGCGTGCCCACGCCGGCCGCAGCCAGGTAGAGCGCCGCCGGAGCGCCGAGACCACCGGCGCCGAGAAGCAGCACGCGCGCCTCCAGCAGCTTCTGCTGCCCCTTCTCGCCCACCTCGGGCAAGAGTAAGTGGCGCGAGTAGCGGTCCAGCTGCTCGTCCGTGAAGGCGAACGGCGACGTGATGGGGAAGCCCTTGTCCTTCCACTGGCCGTAGCCCGGGTTGGCGGACTCCACGTCGGTGTAGCCCAGGTCCTGGAGGGCCTTCGCCGCGAACGCGCTGCGCACGCCACCCGCGCAGTAGACCACTAGCTTCGCGTCCTTGTTGGGGAGCTTCGAGCCGGCCTGCATCTCGAGGAAGCCGCGCGGGAGGTGCACTGCGTCCGGGATGAACCCCTGGCGCCACTCGTCCTTCTCGCGCACGTCCACGAGCGTGATCTTCTCACCCGCGCTGATGCGAGCGTTGAGGTCTTCGAGAGTGACCTGCTTGATCTGGCCCTTGGCCTCTTGCAGGAGGTCCGCGTACGTCTTCGCCATCTTCGCTCTGCTCCGTTCCGAGTCCGATTGGCGGCCAGTATGAAGGGCCGCGCCACTCCGTCAACGTTCTGTTCGTGGGGTGAGAGTCGAGGGCCCACGACGGTCGTTACGAGCGGCGCCGGAGCGCGCGGACGCGTCAGCAGGCCATCGCCGGGCTGGGCTCGCTGACGTAGCCCTCCTCGAAGGCGTAGCCGCGCAGCTGCTCGCGGAGCGCACGCCGCCCTCGATGCAGACGCGACATGATGGTGCCGATGGGGCAGCCGAGCAGCTCGGCGGCCTCCTGGTAGGAGCGCTCTTCCACGTCCACCAGCTCGACGGCGCTGCGGAACTCGGGCCGAATGGTCTCGAGCGCGGCGCGCACTTCGTCGCCCAGCGCGTCCTTGGCCGAGGCGGCGGGCTCGAGCGGCAGCGCCACCTCGTGGCTGGGCTGCGTGTGCACCTCGAGGGCCACGCGCTCCATGATCTCGCGCTCGCGGCGGCGGCGGCGATAGCCCGTGATGAAGGTGTTCATCAGGATGCGGTGCATCCACGCACGGGCGTTGGTGCCCTTCTGGAAGCGGTGCCAGAACACCCACGCGCGGGCGAGCGTGTCCTGCAGCAGGTCGTCCGCCTCGGTGCGAGAGCGGGTGAGGCGCACGGCGGTGCCGTACAGCTCGGGCACGTGCGGGCGAATCGACGCGTCGTAGTCAGAGCGGTCGATGTTCTCGACGAGGCGGAGGGCGGTGGTGGAGGTCTGCATGCCAGCACCTAGAGCAAGGTCGGTGCCAGGCCCTCGCCACGCGCCCAAGCCGTTGAAATCAAACGACTCACGCGGAGTGAGGGCGCGCTCTCACGGGGGCTGCGAGCGCCAGCTTGTCCACTCTCGCCCACGCCCCCGTGTCAGCTTGTCAGCTGGTCAGCGCTCCGCGAGCACTTTCGGAACGGCGTGCGCCAGCTCCGATGCCAGCAGCCCGCGGTCCCCCGTGGCCGCGCGCTCGCCCGCCAGGGCGTGCAGCAGGACGCCGGCACAGGCGGCCTCGAACGCGGGGATCCCCGAGGCCAGCAGCGCGCCGATCAGCCCGGCCAACACGTCGCCCGTGCCACCCGTGCCCATGGCGGGCGTGCCGTGCGTGCACACGCAGAGACCCCGGCCGGCCTGCGCCACCAGCGTGCCCTCACCCTTCAGCACCACCACTTGACCGCTGCGCGCGGCCAGCGCTTCCACGGACGCGTAGCGCCCCGCTTGAACGGACGCGGTGTCCACGCCCAACAGCCGCGCTGCTTCGCCCGGGTGGGGCGTGAGCACACGGGGCCCGGCCGCGCTGCGCAGCTCGGCGAGGCCCCCCGCGCTCTCGGCCAGCAGGGTCAGCGCGTCGGCGTCCAGCACGCACGGCGGCGCGAGCCGTGGCAGCAGCTCGGTCACCAGGGCGCGCGCCGGTGGCGAGAACCCCAGCCCCGGGCCCACCACGAGCGCGCGCTTGTCGGCGAGCAGCCGCTGGGCGGCCTCCTGGTCTTGCGGCAGGGCTGCGGTCATCAGCTCCACGGTCTTGTGCTCGAGCACGGCGCGGCCCCCCTCGGGCGCCACCAGCGTGACGAGGCCTGCCCCACCCCGCAGTGCCCCGAGACCGGCGAGGAACGCCGCGCCCGTCTTGCCCGCGTCACCGCCCACGATGGCCACGTGCCCGGCGCTGCCCTTGTGAGCGTCGGGGGTGCGTGGGGGCACCAGCACGCGAAGGTCGGCGGCCTCGAGGACGTGATCGGGCGCGTCGCGGCCCACGGGCACGCCGATGTCGGCCACCCACACGCGCCCGGCATGCGTGCGCCCCGGACGCTGCACCAGGCCCCGCTTGTGCGCGCCGAAGGTGATGGTGGTGGTGGCGTGAATGGCAGTGCCCAGCACGGCACCCGTGTCGGCGTCCACGCCGCTCGGCAGGTCGAGCGCCACCTTGGGCACCAACGCCGCGTTCATAGCCAGAAGCACCGCCGCCCACGCGCCGCTCACATCACGCGCCAGCCCCGTGCCGAAGACACCATCCACCACCAAGGTGGCGGAGCGCAGCGCGTCGGCCAGCACATCTTGCTGCTCTGGCGCGATGACCGTGGTGGCAATGCCCAGCGGGGCGAGCACGTGCCAGTTGATGCGCGCATCGCCGGCCAGGTGACCGAGCTCTCCGTCGGGCACCACCAGCAGCGCACGCGGTGTGTGCCCCACCCGCGCCAAGTGCCGCGCCACGACCCACGCGTCACCGCCGTTCTGGCCGGGCCCGCCCACCAGCAGCACGCGCTCCAGCGAGGCCGCGTGCTCGCGCGCGATGACCTCGAACGCGCCGCGTCCCGCGCTCTCCATGAGCACCACCCCCGGCACGCCCATCCCTTCGATGGCGTGCCGGTCGGCCTCACGAGCGGCGGCGCGCGTCAGCAGCGGGAGCATGGCTCAGCGCGCGCGCGGACGTGGGCGCGGCCGCGTGACGGGCGGCGGCGGCGGCTGGTTGGCAGGGTGCTGGGGCCCGAGCGACGGGCGCAGCGCATCGAGCTCTTGCTGCGTAGTCGTGGCGCCGGCGGCATCGCCCGCAGCCGAGCGCGCGGCCGCGAGCAGCATCAAGGCGATGGCGGTGCGCGCGTGGGCGCTGCCGTGCAGGCGCACGCTCACCTCTTGTGCCGTGTTGCAGGCCGCGAGCGTGGCGGTGTCCGTGGGTGCGATGCGCACGCGTCGGGCGCAGTCGCCCACTGCCGCGATGGAGGCCACCGAGTCGTCCCAGCGGTTGGCGGAAGCTGCCCCCGGGTAGCTCTGACGCACGCTCTCGAACGAGACGTCGTGCTGCGCGAGGGTGGTGCCACCACGCGCCATCGCCTCGAGCGCGTGCGCAAACGTGCCGGGACAGCTGCTCGCAGAAAGCGGCCCGACGCACGTGCCACGGGCCGCCTCGAACGACGCGTCCCAGCGACCCAGCACGCCCAGCACCTGCGCGCGCGCGGCCCCGAACTGAGTGACGTCCACGTCGCCCCACGAGCGGCCCTCGAGGTCCGCGAGCGCTTGCTCCCCGCGACCGAGGCGCGCCTCGGCCACCTGCATGCACGTGAAGGCGGCGTACGACACGTCGGTGCAGCTCTGGCCCTGGTCGGCCGCCATGGAAGCCGCCACACGGGCCTCTTCGGCGAAGCCCCACTCGAGGTGGTGCTCGCACAACCCGGCCGCCAGCCCACACATCCCGGAGAACACGTCGGGCCGCAGGTAGTACTCCACGCTCTCGGCGTGCGCCCGGTCGCCCTCGATGCTGGTGTTCAGCAGCGTGATGGCGTCTTGATAGCGCCCCAGCGACAAGTACGCGCCGGACAGCGCCAGCAGGCCGCGCTTGCGCGAGTCGCGGTCGTCCAGCCCCTTCATGCGCTCCACGTTGGGCTCGAGCGAGAGCACGACCTCCGCCGGGGTCTCGTAGGTGGAGCGGTCGATCTGGCTGATGAGCTCCCACGGGGACTCGATGCCCACGTCGGTCATGGCCGGGGCAATTTCCGAGCTGGACCGCCGCGCATAGGCGATCAGCGAGCTGACGCGCGTGTCGCTCGCGCGCGCCACGACCTCGTATCCGTCGGACCGCTCTTCCACACGAATGGCGCGCAGTGCTGCCGTGAGCACCTCACGGGGTTCCTCGGGGATGTCGTAGATCTGCACCGCTGCAGTCGCGATCTCGAGGTACATGCGGAGCAGCTCGCGCCACATGATGGAGCGGTCCTCGTCCGAGATGGTCACGCGGCTGCGGAAGTCGTAGCCGCCTTCGTTGTGGGAGATGCGCACCGTCGACGAGACCATGCCGCGCATGGTGATCTTCGAGACCTCGAGGAACAGGACGACGGTCTGGTTGATCATCTCGTCCATCTGCGACGCAAAGTCGCCGAACTCCGGGACGGGATTGGCGTTGGGGTCTGCGGCCTCACCCGCGGCGACCGCCGCCGTGCGGGCCGCTTCTTGCTCGCGACGACGCGCCCGCGCCTCGTCCAGCTCGGCCCGCGCGCGCTCCCCGTGCTGCTCCACCCATGCCGCATAGCCAGGCGCCGCGTAGTCGGCGACGTAGCTGAGGATGGGCGCCGACTCACCAGGCCCAGCCGCGGCCAGCATGCCGAGCACGTCGGACGCGGGCCCCGGCTCCTGCGTCAGCAGCGAGTCCAGCACGGGCTCGAGCGTCACCACGCAGATGCGATCGCGCCGAAGCATGGCCACACCGTTCAGCACACCCAGCTGATAGCCGCGCACCTCTCGCCGCTCCTGCCCCTCGAGCGCGGTGTCGCACAGCGATGCGGCCTCGCCCTCGATGACGGCCACCGCGCGCGGCAGCTTACCGTGCAGCCACTGGGCGATGGGCACCCACGCGGGCGGCGTTACGAACTCGGCCTCCGGGTCGGGCTCGGGGTAGCTCGGGGCGTCGATGAAGCCGCCCATGACCGCCACCATGCGGTCCGTGTCCCGGAAGTAGCGTTGGGTGTCCTCGGGCGCGCCGGCCGCCGTCATGGACTCCTCGATCGCCTGCCAGTGCGGCGTGGCCCGCAGCGCACGCATGTCCACGCGCACGCCCAGGAACGCGTCGTTGGGCATGAGCTCCAGCAAGGCTTGCTCTTCTGCTGGGAGGCGCGGTCGCGGGGCGCCACCCGACGCACAGCTGGCGCCGAATGCACCCAGGACAAGACAGCTGACCACCCCGATCGCCGAACTTCGCTTCATCATGTGGATACGTGACTCCTCTAGCGGGCATGGGCCCAACGCGAGTCCGTGTTATCGCACCCCGAAGCGCGACGCTCAATGATCTCTTCCGTTGGCCCCGAACATATCGTGCGCGTCTGTTATCTTCGGGCCGCATGCCCCCGCTGACCACCCGCGACCCCGAGACGTACGATCAGTGGGTCGAGCGCACGCGCGCCGCAGCCGATGCGGACGAAATCGAGGCCTTTCGCCGCGATTCGGCGTCGGACGTCTACGACGCTGGCCTGTTGCAGGAGCACACCACGCTGCTGCAGCGGGCCCGCGAGAAGCGGCGCGCCGCCGAGCTCACCAAGCTGCTGCAGGAGGCGCTGTATCGCCACCTGGGCGAGCTCGCCGACGCCCGCCTCTACGAACGCACGCCGCTGGGCACCAAATACGTGGTGGAGCGGTTCTACGAAGAGTGCCTGCTCGCCATCGACTACCTGTCGAATCCGGATCAGACGGGGCTCCCGCCCGACGAGACCCTGGCCCGCTTCCAGCGCGCGGCCCATGGCTTCGGGCGCTCGGCGCTCTTGCTCTCGGGCGGCGCCAGCCTCGGCTTCTTCCACATGGGCGTCATCAAGTGCCTGTTCGAGCACGACCTCCTGCCCGACGTGCTCTCCGGGGCGTCGATGGGTGCCATGGTCGCCTGCGGCATCGCCTCGCGCACGGACGCCGAGCTGCGCGAGCTGTTCACGGACTGGAGCCTGCTGCGCACCGACGCGCTGTCACGTAAGCCCGTGACCGACGCCCTGCGCGACAAGGCGGTCTACGACCCGGTTCGCCTGAGCGAGGTCATCAAGCACAACAACGGCGACTACACCTTCGCGCAGGCCTTCGAGCGCAGCGGGCGGGCGGTCAACGTGAGCATCTCGCCCACGCGCACCCGCCAGAAGCCGCGGGTGCTCAACCACCTGACCACGCCGGACGTCACGCTGCTGAGCGCCGCCATCGCGTCCAGCTCGGTGCCCGGAGCGTTCCCGCCCGCCACGCTCATGGAGCGTCAGCCGGACGGCCGTGACGTCCCCTACATGCCGAGCGAGCTGTGGATCGACGGGTCGTTCAAGGGCGACCTGCCCATGCGGCGCATCAGTCGCCTGCACAACGTGAACCACTTCATCGTGAGCCAGGTGAACCCCCACGTGGCCCCGGTGCGGCGGGTCACGCGTCGGCGCGGCGTCCTGCCCTTCGTGGCGGGCATGGCGGCCAGCACCCTGCGGGTGCAGCTCACGCACCAGCTGCACATGGCGCGCAGCGTGGCCCAGCACACCCCGCTCTACCGCCCGCTCGACCTGGCTCACTCGCTGGCCGACCAGAGCTACAGCGGTGACATCGACATCCACCCTCGGCTCCGGGCCGGAGCGCTGCTGCGCACCTTCGCCAACATCAGCCGCGCCGAGCTGGACATGCACATCCTCGAGGGCGAGCGCGCTGTGTGGCCGCTGCTGGCCCGCATCCGTGATCAGACGTGTGTGTCGCGCGCGCTGGACAAGGCGATCCGTGAGCTGGAACAGCGGCAGGCCAAGGGGAGTGTGCCGAGTCGGGGGCTGGTGTAACGAGGGCTGCCCAGACGCTTCGATGACGTTGGCGTCTATCGACTCGTCACAAGTCGATGGCGACCGAGGGAAGGTCTGGGAGGTTCTTCGTGGGCTCTGGCTGTCGAGGAATCCAACATGTTTCAAGGCACTTGGGCACCCCCGGCTGAAGCCGAGGGCAGCAAACCAGGCCCGGACCACCTGAAAGTCCCCGCGAGGGGGACTAACTGGTGGAAAGGTTGGTGACCGGCCTACCAAGGTTACCCGGACCCCACAGAGGGAGGCGGCTGGAACGGCTGCGTCCGGGTCCCTTGGGTAGAGCACACCCTGCTCCCAGCCACGTAGTCCGCGCCGACAGGCGGGGACTTTAGGACTATCCATGCGTAGTTTGCTGCCCTCGGCTTCAGCCGGGGGTGCCCCAATTCGCCTTCCCAGAAGCCGATTCGGCTTGCCGGTCACCACCCAGGACTTGTGACGAGTCGATAGACGTTGGCGTTGACGTGAACTTTGACGGCGACGGCGACGGCGACGACCTCTGCGCCACCGGCACTACCAAACACACGTGGACGATATGGAACGCGGCCGCGCCCCATGAGTGAAGGTGCTTCCGTCGCCGTCGCCGTCGCCGTCAAGGACAACGCTCACGTCAACGGCATCGTCGACGTGGCCGTGGTCGCTAGCTATGGACGGAATGCGAGAGCCCCCGAGAGTGGCGCTCTCGGGGGCCCTTGCATTCCTGCCCTACTTCAGCAGCGAAGCGAGCGTGGTGCCCATGTCCGAAGGGGTCGGTGCGACCTTCACGCCAGCCGCCTCGAGCGCTTCGATCTTGGCATCTGCCGTGCCCTTGCCGCCCGAGATGATGGCGCCGGCATGGCCCATGCGCTTGCCCGGAGGGGCCGTGCGGCCCGCGATGAAGCCGGCCACGGGCTTGGTGAAGTTGTCCTTGATCCAGGCCGCCGCGAGTTCTTCCGCGTTGCCGCCGATCTCGCCGATGAGGATGATGGCATCCGTCTCGGAGTCCGCCTCGAACATGGCCAGGATGTCGATGAAGTCGGTGCCCGCGATGGGGTCGCCGCCGACGCCCACCGCGGTGGACTGACCGATGCCGAGCGCCGTGAGCTGACCCACGGCCTCATAGGTGAGCGTGCCCGACTTGGACACGACGCCGATGCGGCCCTTCTTGTGGATGTGCCCCGGCATGATGCCGATCTTGCACTCGTCCGGCGTGATGACGCCCGGGCAGTTGGGCCCGATGAGCCGGGTGGCCTTCTGGCCGTCCAGCATGCGGCGCACCTTGAGCATGTCCATGACGGGGATGCCCTCGGTGATGCAGATGGCGAGGGGCATCTGCGCCTCGACGCACTCGAGGATGGCGTCGGCCGCGAACGGAGGCGGCACGAAGATGCAGCTCGCGTTGGCGCCGGTGGCCGCCATGGCCTGCTCCACGGTGTCGAAGATGGGCACGCCCAGGACTTCGCTGCCGCCGCGACCGGGCGTCACGCCGCCGACCACGTTGGTTCCGTACTTGATGCACTGCTCGGTGTGGAACTGCCCGGTCTTGCCGGTGATCCCCTGAACGATCAGCTTGGTGTCTTTGTTGACGAGGATACTCATCGTTCAAACGCCCTTTGCCAGCTCGACGATCTTCTTTGCGCCCTCCGCCATGGTGTCGGCGGCGACGATCTGAAGACCCGAGTTATTGAGGATTTCCTTGCCCTGCTCCACGTTGGTGCCGGCCAGGCGCACCACGAGCGGCACCTTGAGGCCCAGCTCCTTGCTGGCCGCGACCACGCCGTTGGCGATGACGTCGCAGCGCATGATGCCGCCGAAGATGTTGACGAAGATGCCCTGCACGCTGGGCGACTGCAGGATGATCTTGAACGCCTTGGTGACCGACTCCTGGCTGGCGCCGCCGCCCACGTCGAGGAAGTTGGCCGGCTCGCCGCCGAAGTGCTTGATGGTGTCCATGGTGGACATGGCCAAGCCCGCGCCGTTGACCAAGCAGCCGATGTTGCCGTCGAGCTGGATGTAGCTGAGGCCGGCCTCAGCCGCCTCGGTCTCCGTGGCCGCCTCCTCCGAGAGGTCGCGAACGGAGTCCCAGTACGCCTCGTGGCGGAACCCGGCGTTGCCGTCGAAGTTCACCTTGGCGTCGAGCGCGAGCACCTGCTCGTCCTTCGTGAGGATGAGCGGGTTGATCTCGGCGATGGAGCAGTCCTCTGCGATGAAGCACTTCGCGAGGTTGGTCATCAGGACGTGGAAGTTCTTCTGCTCGCCCTTGGTGAGGCCGAGAGCGAACGCCAACTTGCGGACATGGTGGTCCTGGAGCCCGGCGTCGGCGTGGAAGTACACCATGTGGATCTTCTCGGGGGTGTTGTGGGCCACCTCCTCGATGTCCATGCCGCCCTCGGTGGAGGCCATGATTGCGATCTTCTTGGTCTCGCGGTCCACCACGAGCGCCAGGTACAGCTCGCTCTTGATGGCGAGGCCCTGCTCGACGAGCAGGCGCTGGACCTTCTTGCCCTCGGGGCCGGTCTGCGGGGTGACGAGCACCTTGCCGAAGATGTCGTGGGCCGCGGCCGTGGCTGCTTCGATGCCCTTGCAGACCTTGACGCCGCCGGCCTTACCGCGGCCGCCAGCGTGGATCTGGGCCTTGACGACGACGAACTCGTTGCCGGTGTCCGCGATCAACTTCTTGGCGGCCGCAACGGCCTCCTCCGGCGACATGCAGGGGATGCCCTGCGGCACCGGGATGCCGTACTTTCGGTACAGCTCCTTCGCCTGATACTCGTGAATGTTCATTCGCTCTGACTTTCAGTTGGCCCGGGGGGCGTCGAAATCGTTGGCTGGGCAGCCGGTCGGCTCCCGCACGATGAAACATGTTCTAGGTCCGCGCCAGCGCGGGCGCGCGAGCATATCACCGTTTCTGGAAGTTGATCGGCGGATGACCCCACTTCGGCGGGGGGAGCGCAAGAATGACGCGGCGCGAGAATGACGCAGTGCGCAATCGCTTGCGCGTCAAATGCGCAATCCGCTGTGCACTTTTGTAAGCGATTTACCTACCTGCGCAGCCCTTGCGCCGGGCTCGAGCCCCCCTGGGTGTGTCCCGGGCGTCACAGTCGGCCTCCCAGCGCCCCCGCGAAATCACGGGGTTTTCCGGACCCTGGTGAGCGATAGGCCTGCCGGTGTGCAGCCGGAAACATATCGAATTACTCGTGAATTTCGTGTGTCACACCAAGACAGCGCAAACTGTCACGGTTGTGTAAACATTCGTAATCGCAATGCTAATCCGTGTATCACGCAACGCGAGGCGCGAAGTTGGCACGGCACATGCTTTAGCGTCGGGTGCGGCACACTTTCGCCGCCACCAATCGGAGGGCCCGAAAAATGACCCACACGATGTACCTCAATCACTACGGCATCCCCAATCGCAGCTTCATCGACATCGCCACCCGCGTGGTCCCCGACAACGCCGTCGGCTCCTGGACCCGCGAGCCCGCCCATGTGGAGACCCCGAAGCAGCCCTTCCCCGCGGACGACGCGTGGCGCCGAGCCGAAAAGCAGGACTTGCTCGCCACCGCTGCGTTCACCCTCACCCTCTTCGCCAGCGCCGCCCTCGCGGTACTGATCTAAGGGAAGCGCGCGGCCGGCGCCATCCATCCCCCGGTCGCTCCGCTGACCCCCTGTTCCCCGCTTCGGCTTCACCGCCGGGGCGGGGTTCGCTCTTTTCAGGCCACCAAGTGCTCGAAGCGCAGCTCGAAGCGCGCCAAGTACTTGCGCAGCCGGTCGGCGTCGTTGCTGGAGGCCTTCTTGGTCCGCGACACCGCGAACAGCGCGCGCCCCGCATCCGAGAGCGAGCGCGAGCGCTGGCAGACCCGCACCACCTCCTCGAGCTGAACGCGGTCGAAGGGATCGAGGTCGGCGCGCTGAGACGCGCTCAGCACGGTGTCCAAGACGCTCGCGTCGGTGCGCTGGGCCGCGGGCCGGTGCCAGGCCTGCTCGAGACGCGCGAGCTCGTCATCCACATGGGAAACGTCGATGCGCCCTGCCGAGGCGAGCGTGCTCATGCGCAGCACGGCCGCGTTGAGGTCTCGGAAGTTGCCGCGAAAGCTCGCTCGCGGAGACGCCGCGAAGGCCAGAAACCGCGCGCGGGCCTCGGCGTTCATGGTCACGTGGGTGCCCAGGCGCTCCGTCGCGCGGCCCAGCTCGTAGTCGAGGTTGGGCTCCACGTCTTCCCGGCGCTCGGCGAGACCCGGCAGCTGAAACGTCCAGAGCTGGATGCGGGCCAAGAGGTCCTCGCGGAAGCGTCCCGCCACCACCGCAGCGCCCAGGTCCTGGTTGGTGCCGGCGATCAGCTCGAAGTCCGACCGCGCCTCCTTGTCCGTGCCCACGGGCAGGAAGCGCTTCTCCTCGATGGCGCGCAGGAGCATGGCCTGCTCGTCGAGGCCCAGCTCGCCGATCTCGTCCAGGAACAGGGTGCCTCCGTCGGCGGCGCGCAACAGCCCCTTGCGGTCCGAGGCCGCGCCGGTGAAGGCCCCCTTCACGTGCCCGAAGAGCGCGCTCATGGCGCCGTCGCCGCGCAGCGTGGCGCAGTTCACCTCCACGAGCGGGCCCTTCACCAGGCCGCGCGACTTGCGCAGCTCGTAGATGCGCGCGGCCAGCTGAGACTTGCCCGCGCCCGTGGGCCCAGTGAGCAGGATGGGCTCGCGCGAGCGCAACGCCACGCGCTCGATGCCCTCGATGAGCTGGTTGAAGGCCGCGTTGCGCGTCTTGATGCCCGACTTGAGGAAGTCGAGGCTCTCGGTGCGCTCGGCGCCGAAGCGCTTGGCCAGGCTGTCGTAGCGCGAGAGGTCGAGGTCGATGATGCGGTAGGTGCCCGCGGGGTCGCCCTCCTCGGTGCCATCGCCGCGCCGCGAGGGCGACGTCTGCAGCAACTTCGCTGGGAAGTGCCGCGACTCGGTGAGCAAGAACCAGCAGATCTGCATCACGTGAGTGCCCGTGGTGATGTGCACCAGGTACTCCTCGCGCTCCTGGTCGAAGGGGTACGTGCGCGCCAGCTCGTGCAGCTTGCCGAACACCTCCTCGAAGTCCCACGGGTCGCGGAAGTCCACCTCGCGCAGGCGCACCTCCGTCTCCGGGGAGACGGCCTTCATGTCGGCGGCCAAGTCGGCCGAGGACTTGTTGTGGCGCCGGTCGTGCAGCAGCTCGAAGCGGTCCACCAGCAGGTCGTCGTGTTGGCACAGGGACACGCTGGGGCGCCAGCGTTGCCAGCGCTTGTCGCTGCGCCCGCCCGCGTCGAGGGTGGCGCCGTAGTACCCGAACACGACTCGCTTCATGGATAGGAGCCTATCCGAGCGGATTGCGTGATGGCCAGCGTGCTGGGCTCATGGAGCCGGCACGAGCGCGCCGCGCACGATGCGCAGGCGCCGGCCGTTGACCACCAGGACGCTGCCATCCACCGTGGTGGGGGCCTCCGTGGCGTCACGCAGCTCGGGGGCGTCGTGGGGCCACGCGGCCATGCTTCCGGCGTCGACCCCGGCGGGGATCAGCGCCAGGAGCAGCTCGCCGCGCGCGCCGAAGAAGTAGCGCGTCTCGGAGTCGTCGAAGCAGCGGCAGTCCTCTCCATCTTCGCAGTCGTCGCAGGCGTAGCTCACGCGCGACTGCGTACTCACCTCGAGGACACGCACACGCCCCACGTCGTGGTAGCGCACTAGCCCAAGCTGTTCTTCTTCGCCCGCGAGCGGGCAGTCGAACGCGATGGTCCGGGAGGCACCGCTGACGATGATGACCAAGATGTGGTCTTCTTCGAATACCTCGGTGTTGGGGTCGGGGCGCCGCAAGCCGTAGCGCCCCGTGGTGTCGGGGATCTCCCTCGTGGCCATCTGCTCGCAGTACGGCGCGGCGCGGCGCGCGGCGGTGACGCAGCGCCGCAGCACCGCGTTGTCCTCGAAGCGCAGCAGCGCCTCCGACGAGAAGCGCGAGGGGAGCGCGGCGCAGCCGTTGGCGGTCACCAGGCGGGCGCCCACATCCACCAGACGCTGCTCCACGATGCGGCGGCGCGTGGCGTTCGGGGTGGCGAGCGCCTGCGACAGGAGGCGGTAGGCGGCGCGGAGATCACCGCGGTCTTCGTAGATGCGGGCGCGGTTGAAGCGGCACGCCGAGAGGGTGCCGCGGGCTTCGTCATCGTCGGGCGGCGGTGCCATGTGGGCAGCCTCGAGCAGGGCATCGAGGCGGCGAGCGGCGTCGTCCACCAGGCCGGCGCGGCGCTCGGCCTCGGCCAGTGAGCAGCCGTTGGAGAGTGTTGGCTGTGCTGCGTATGCGGCCGCCAGGCGCACGCGCGCGGCCTCCTCTTCGGTCTGGGCCTGGGCATGGGCTGGGCCAGCGCCCGAGAGGGAGAGCGCGGTGAACAGCACGGCGAGAGCAGCCGAGGCGGTCAGACGCATGGCCGACTATATCGTGGGTGGGTGCGGCGGTGGCTCATGCGTCGTTGGTGTCCGGTGCGGGCAAAACGATCCACGCCCGCGCCGGATTCATCCGTCGCGATGCGAATAGAGATTTATCTCCTGATATCGTCGCAGACGAAGGGACTTGACGAATTAGGTGCGATTACCGAGGAATCGCAGCTGGCACGGCGCCTGCTCTAGCGGTCGGCATCCTCCAACCGAGAGTCGACCATGACGAACAGCGAACGAAACTACGAAGTGCTCGAGACCCCTGGCCGCCCCGTGAAGGCGTGGATCAAGGGCGTGGCCATGGAGCCCGCCGCGCGCCAGCAGCTGGCCAACATCGCGAGCCTGCCATTCATCCACAAGTGGGTGGCGGCCATGCCCGACGTGCACCTCGGCAAGGGGGCCACGGTGGGCAGCGTCATCGCCACCCACAAGGCCATCATCCCGGCTGCGGTGGGCGTGGACATCGGCTGCGGCATGATGGCGGTGCAGACCACGCTCACGGCGTCGGATCTGCCCGACGGGCTCGGCGCGCTGCGCTCGGCCATCGAGAAGGTGGTCCCCCACGGGCGCACGGGTCACGGAGCGCGCGGTGACCGCGGCGCGTGGCACAACCCGCCCGCGGCCACCGAGGCCGCGTGGGCGAAGCTCCTACCGCGCTACGACGCGCTGTGCGAGAAGCACCGGGCGTTGAAGCAGGCGAACCATGTGTCGCACCTGGGAACGCTCGGGACGGGCAACCACTTCATCGAGGTGTGCCTCGACGAGACGCAGCAGGTGTGGGTGATGCTCCACAGCGGCTCGCGTGGCGTGGGGAACCGCATCGGGTCGCACTTCATCGAGCTGGCCAAGCGCGAGATGGAGCGCTGGTTCATCCAGCTGCCGGACACCAACCTGGCGTACTTGAGCGAGGGTTCGCAGCACTTCGACGACTACGTGGAGGCCGTGTCGTGGGCCCAGGAGTTCGCGGCTCAGAACCGCGAGCTCATGATGCAGGCGGTGCTCGGTGCGCTGCGGGCGTCGCCGGACCTGCCGGAGTTCAGCACCACGGCCATGGCGGTGAACTGCCACCACAACTACGTGTCGCGCGAGAAGCACTACGACGCGAACGTGCTCGTGACCCGCAAGGGCGCGGTGCGTGCGCAGGAAGGCGAGCTGGGCATCATCCCGGGCTCCATGGGAACGCGCTCCTACATCGTGCGCGGCAAGGGAAACCCCGAGAGTTTCTGCAGCTGCAGCCACGGCGCGGGCCGCAGCATGTCGCGCACGGCGGCGCGCAAGCAGTTCACCGTGGCGGACCAGATCCGCGCGACGGAAGGCGTGGAGTGCCGCAAGGACGAGGACGTCATCGACGAGATCCCGATGGCGTACAAGGACATCGACGCCGTGATGGCGGCTCAGCAGGATCTGGTGGACGTGGTGCACACGCTCAAGCAAGTGCTGTGCGTGAAGGGATAGTCATGAGCGAGCTTCACATCGACGGCAGTGAGGGCGAGGGCGGGGGTCAGATCCTCCGCACCTCGCTCGCGCTCGCGGCCATCACCGGCCAGAGCGTGCGCTTCAGCAACGTGCGCGCGGGGCGCAGCAAGCCCGGGCTCTTGCGTCAGCACCTCACGGCGCTGCGCGCAGCGGCCGAGGTGTGTGGCGCGCGCGTGGACGGCGACGAGCTCGGCAGCCAGACGCTGCGCTTCACCCCGGGGGCCATCCGCGGGGGCACGTACCACTTCGCTGTGGGGACGGCGGGCAGCGCGTGCCTGGTGTGCCAGACGGTGCTGCCCATGTTGTTGCTTGCAGATGCACCGAGCGAGGTGGTGTTCGAGGGCGGCACCCACGCCATGAGCGCGCCCTCCTATGACTTCTTCGCGCGCGTGTTCGTGCCGCTGCTGCAGCGCATGGGCGCGCAGGTGGAGGTGCGCCTCGACCGCCATGGGTTCTACCCGGCGGGCGGTGGCCGCTTCGTGCTGCGCGTCTCCCCCGTGGAAGCGTGGACGCCCATCTCGCTGGTGGACGACGGGCCGCTGCGGGTGACCGAGGTGCGCGCGCTGGTGGCCAACCTGCCCTTC
Organism: Sandaracinaceae bacterium; assembly: GCA_016706685.1. NCBI lineage: Bacteria > Pseudomonadati > Myxococcota > Polyangiales > Sandaracinaceae > Sandaracinaceae bacterium. Next base: position 170,945 of record JADJJE010000011.1, read on the forward strand.
ACCATCGCGGAGCGCGAGCTCGCGACCATGGGCGACGCGCTCGACGTCCCCGTGGAGCAGCGTCGCGGCATGGGGGTGAAGTCCCCTGGGCCCGGCAACGTGGTCATGATCGAGCTGGCGTCGGACACCGCGCGCGAGCTGGTGACCGCGTTCGGGCGGCGTGAGCTCTCGTCGGAGGCGGTGGCTAGCCAGGCCGTGGCCGAAGCGCGCGCGCTGCTCGGAGCGGGCGTGCCCGTGGGTCCGCACCTGGCGGACCAGCTGCTGCTGCCCATGGCCCTGGCTGGAGGTGGAGCGCTGCGCACCGTGCCCCTCACGCTGCACAGCCGCACCAACCTGGATGTCATCCAGCGCTTCTTGCCGCTGCGCGTGACCACCGAGGTGGCGCCGGACACGGGCGTCACCACCCTGACGCTGACTGCGCCCTGACGAGCGTTGCCGTCCGTGCACCGGCCCGGCACCGCTGGCGCGCCCCCACCGGCCGTGCCAGCTTCGCGCATCATCCATCGCGCACGCGGGCAGGAGCGCCCGTGGGCTCGAACGGCAAGGAGGAGTCGTCATGAGTCCGGGACGATGGGAGCGGGGATCCCGCAGCGTGCTGAAGGTTGTCGTCCTGGGCGAGCTGCTCGCAGCCCTCATGATGTGCAGTCCTGCGCTGGCCCAGGGCGGCGTGGCGGACGACCCGACGAGTGACGACGCCCGTGGGCCGGACCGGGCGAACGAACGGCTTCGGTCTGCGGGGAGCCTCGGCCCCCGAACTCGGCGAGCGCTGAACCTCGAGACGGCGGGCTGGATCATCGCGACGGTCAGCGCGCCCGCCCTTGCGTTCGTTGCCTCCGACGACTTCTGTCGGGAGCGGCTCGCCGCGCTTCCCGCGGTCTCCTTTGGGCTGGGGATCTCGATGGGGATCGCTGGGAGCGTGCTGCGAGCACGGAGAACGGAGGGTGTCCCACGGATGCGCTTTCTCGAGCGTCAGCGGCTCTTCCGCTCCCCTGGTCTTCGCGCCTTGGGACTAGCTGGGCTGGTCCTGGGGACGCTCGCCGCGAGCTTCGTCCCCACCGTGGTCTACACCGCGTTCTCCTGTCGGGCCTAGCGCGGAGGCACATGCGTCGCGCCGGGTGTGCGCGCCGATGACATGGCGCGCAAGGCACGGTGCGGGCGGGGACCGACACGCGACCGAACGGCGCCGAACGCCGCGAAATCCACGCATGGCACGAGCGTTGCTCTTGGGCGCCGCGTTGGTTTCTCGAACGGAGGCTCCATGTTTCGCAGCTCGCTCTCTCATGGTTCAGTGGCACGCCGGATTGGCGCGTTGATCGTGGTCATGGTGCTCACCGCCTGTGGTTCGGGCGGAGGAGGCGGCACCGACGCCGGCGTCTACAACGGGCCCGATCTCTGGGCCCACGGGCGCGTGTCGGGGTCATCAGGCTCCGGCCAGGGCAGCGCGCTCTCGGGCGCCGACGTCGTGGTCACGGTCGATCGCAACGGCAATGGGCTCATCGACGGCGGCGAGTCGTCCGCGACCACGACCGACTCGGACGGCGCATATTCGCTGACCACCGCGGCCAGCGAAGGTGACCGCGTGGTGGTGAGCATTCGCAGCGACGGCTACGCGCCCCAGTTCCGCACGCTGGTGGCGGGCCCCTACGGCGAGGCGCTCTTCGACGTGACGCTGACCGAGCTCGAGCCCCTGACCTGCGACGCGGCGGGCTGCGCCCTCGAGGGCCGGCAGCTCGTGCTCGAGGGCCTGCCCGAAGGATTCGGCGGTTCGGCCGCCGTGTTCAACCCGGTGGCGCAAGCCGACGCCTTCCCCGGTGGCTTCGAGGAGCGCGACGGCGCCATGCTGATCTCCGGCGTGTTCGCCTCGGTGGCCCTCACGGACGACAACGGTGACCCGGTGACCACGCTCGCGGCGCCGGCCACGGTGCGCATGGCGGTCCCGACCGACACCTGGAGCATCATCGTGGACATGGATCCGGGGACGGATCGCATCGAGGTCCCGCTCTACTCGTTCGACGAGGAGGCAGGCACCTGGGACGCAGACGGGACGGGCCACCTCGTGGACGGCACGGGGGCGCTGATCCCCGAAGCGGACCTCGCCGCCATCCGTGCGCTGACCTATGGCGGCACCGTGTCGGCCGAGGGTGAGGTCACGCACTTCTCGTACTGGAACGTGGACTGGCCGGTGGAGTCGCATGGCTGTGTCAGCGGCGTGGTGGTGGACTCCCGTGGCACGCCGGTGGCTGGCGCCACGGTCACGCTCCGCGGCGTGTCGTACAACGGCGCATCCACACCCGCGGTGACCGCCGCCGACGGCTCGTTCTGCATCGAGGTCATGCGCAGCGAGGGCGCCGGGGAGGACGTGGACCAGGACGGCGTCACGGGCGAGACCCAGACCGTGTCGGTGCGCGTCGTCAACGACGGCAAGGTGTACGACATGGGCAACGTGGACATCGACGTGGCTGCGGGCACGTGTGGGGGTAACTGCACCGACGCCGGCGAGCTGCGGCTCACCGCGGCCAACGAGCTGGACCTCCAGATCTGCACCATCAGCGGCACGGTACGCGACGTGCGAGGGACTCCCATCGCGGGCGCGTTGGTGGTGGCGTGGGACGACTTCGTGGAGAGCGAGGAGCTGCTGGCGGTCTGCGGGACCGCGCTCGAGAACTGCGTCTACACGGCGGTCTCGGGGCTGGACGGCTCGTTCACGGTCTCGACCGCGCTGTTCGGCTCGCTGACCTTGTGGGGCAACGCCACCACCCAGGTGGACGCGACACGCAGCGCCTTCCGCTATGGTCAGCGCTGGTCGCCGGTGTGCCCGGAGGGCGCGCTCAACTTCACGCTCGACGAGGGTTACGACACGGTGACCCTAACCGTGACCGCGACGGGCAACACCATCTCGTGGACGCCCAACGACCCCGCGACCTGGCTGGCGGTGGACAGCGGCGGCGACATCAAGTGGATGGTGTCGGCGGACATGGGCAACTTCACGGGCCCAGTCACGTTCGGTGTGGTTCCAGCGGGCACCGCGCAGGTGTTCCCCACGAGCCTGAGCCCAGCTCCGCTGGCCTCGGGCGACGAGATCTCCATCTGGAGCCAGTACACCAGCGCCGACGGCTACCCGGTGATCAGCACCGGCACGGGCACGGTGCCCTAGCCGTGCGCGCTGCCGCCGCTGCGATTTCGTGACGGAACCACCCGAGGCGCACCGACCAGGAGTAGCCACCTACTCCGGAGTGCCTCGCGATGCCCCTGCCTGCCCGATTCGCTTCCTTCGTCATCGCCTTCTTGGCCTGCGCCTGCGGGCCGGGTCCCACCGAGGCGACGACGGACGGCGGGCACGATGGAGGCGTGACCACGGATGGGGAACCCCCCGACGGTGGAGACGCGGACGGGGCCCCCCCGGACGGCGCAGCCGACCTCGGGCAGCCGCTCACCCTGGACCCACTCGCGAACGCCGTCGCCATCCCAGGGACGGACCTCGGTCCAATCGCGCTCGGGATCGACGGCGCCACCACCAACACGCCGGCCATCACCGTCACCGGGACGAGCATCGGCACGCCCTCCCCCGTCACGCTCGCGCCGAGCGTCTTCGGGATCGGCGGGAGCGGGCTCTCACGGACTCTCACGATCAGCGGTCTCACCGCCGCCGACGCCGGGTCCTACACGATCACGGTGACGGTGCAGGATGGGGTGGCGAGCGCGTCACGGAGCTTCACCCTGCGCGTGAACGCCGCGCCTGCGCTGGGCTTCATCGCCGACACGGGCACCCTCGCGGGTTACGCGCTGCCGACGTTCGGCGTGAGCGTCTATGACGATGGCCTCGCGCCCGAGACCCTCTTGCTCGAGGCAGCGTCTTCGAACGAGACGTACCTACCCGCCGCAGGCATCACGCTCTCCACGATCTCGGGGAGCGGGGACGGCTCGGGTGGCTTTCAGGTGACCCTCGTTCCGGCGACCAGCGGCGTGGGTGAAGCGCAGGTCACCATCACGGCCACGGACCCCGAAGGCGCCAGCGACTCACGCACCTTCCAAGTCGAGATCACGTCCACCAGCGTCAGCGGCGTCGAGCTCATCAGCCGCAGCGCGGGAGTGCCCGCGACCGGTGGCAGCGGGCCGAGCCTGGCGCCCACGGTCAGCGGCGACGGTCAGATCGTGGTGTTCACGAGCCAGGCCGACAACCTCGCGGGCGGCATGCCCTCGGCTGGTGACCTGTTCGTGCGGGACCGGAGCGCGGGGACCACCACGCGCCTCGGCATCCAGGGGGAGAGCGGCGGCGCCGTCATCACGGCGAACGGACGCTTCGTGGCGTTCACGAGCCGCTCCGCGTCGCTCGCCGGAGGAGACGCCAACGCGGTCCCCGACGTGTTCGTGTACGACCGCATGACCGCGACCTTCGAGCGCGTCAGCGTGTCGAGCGACGAAGCGCAAGCGAACGGACCGAGCAGCATCGACCCGAGCTACGTGGGCGCGCCGTTTCGGAGGGTGGGCATCAGCGACGACGGGCGCTTCGTGCTCTTCGAGAGCGACGCCACGAACCTCGTGGCGAACGACACGAACGGGGTGACCGACGTGTTCCTCAGGGACCGGACCCTCGGGACGACCACGCGCGTGAGCGTGAGCAGCAGCGGGGTCGAGGCCGACGGTCCGAGCGGCCGCGTCGCGCTGAGCGGGGACGGCTCCTCCATCGCGTTCGCGTCGCTCGCGACGAACCTCGTGGACGGCATGGCCGAGACCGATGCTCACGACGACGTGTACATTCGTGCGGCGGGCACCACCACCCGAGCGAGCAGCGCAGCGTTGGGGGGCGCGGGCAACGGCGCGAGCACATCGCCATCGCTGTCGAGCACGGGCCGCTACCTGGTCTATGCCTCTGCGGCCACGAACCTGCTCCCGTCGGTGGAGTTCTTCGGGAAGGTGGACCTCTATGTCCTCGACCGCGACACGGGCGTGACCACGCGCGTCAACTTCGACCTCGCCGGCGTCACCCAGGGAAACTGCGCGAGCCCCGTGATCAGCGCGGACGGTGACCGCGTCGCGTTCGTGTCCGACGTGCTCTTCCCCGAGTACGAGAACGACCTGCTCAATGCGTATGTCTTCGAGCGCAGCACCATGACGTTCTCCTTCGTCGGGGGGAACCTCGTGGGTGGCGCGCCCAACGGCGGCACAGGCTACTCGGTCTCCATCGCAGCGGGTGGCGAGCTCGTGGTGTTCCAGTCCGCGGCCTCGAACCTGTTCCCCGGCGACGACAACGTGGCCATCGACGTCTTCGCGCAGCCCGTCCCTTGAGCCGCGCGAAGTCCGACGCTCAGTTGTTGTAGGCCTCTTCCCCGTGCTGCGAGATGTCGAGGCCCTGCTCTTCGGCCTCGTCGTCCACGCGGAGGCCGCCCGTCGCCAGAGTGACCACCTTCAAGATGAGGAACGTCATCGACGCAGCAATCGCGACCGTAGTGACGATGCCGATGGCCTGGTTGCCCATCTGGCCGAGAGACCCCTCGAGCGAGACCACCGCGCCTCCGCCGGGGCGGTAGGTAGAGGCGATGGCCGGGTTGACCTCCGCGCTCGCCAGCAGACCGCAGAGCAGCATCCCGATGGTGCTGCCGATCCCGTGCACGCCGAACGCGTCGAGCGAGTCGTCGTACTGGAGCTTGGCCTTCACCTTGGCCACCGCGAGGTAGCAGACACAGCCGCCGCTGAAGCCGATGAGCAGCGCCGAGCCCACGCTCACGAAGCCCGAGGCGGGCGTGATGGTCGCGAGGCCCGCGACCATGCCGGAGGCCACGCCGAGCGCCGAGGGCTTCTTCTGCACCGACCACTCGACCAAGCACCACCCGAGGCCACCGGCCGCGCCCGCAAAGTGCGTGGCCGCCACCGCGCTCGTGGCCACCTCGCCCGCCGAGAGCGCGCTGCCGCCGTTGAAGCCGAACCACCCGAACCACAGCAGGCCCGTGCCCGTGAGTGACAGGACCAGGTTGTGCGGGATCATGGGCCGGTCAGGCCAGCCGCGGCGCCTCCCGAGGACGAGCGCGCACACCAGCGCCGAGACGCCCGAGCTGATGTGCACGACCGTACCGCCCGCGAAGTCGAGCACGGGGACGCTCGCGTCGAAGAACCAGTTGAAGAGGCCACCCTTGCCCCAGACCATGTGGCAGAGGGGGAAGTACACGAAGGTGGACCAGAGCACCGTGAAGAGGAGGTAGCTGGTGAACTTCATGCGCTCGGCGACGGCGCCGCTGATGAGCGCCGGGGTGATGATGGCGAACATCATCTGGTAGAGCGCGAAGGTCAGCTCGGGGACCGTGCCCGCGTAGTCGGCGTTCGGCACGCCGTCCACACCTCGGAGCAGGAACGCGCTGCCCGGGTCGCCGAAGAAGGCGTTGCCCTCGCCGAAGCACATCCCATAGCCGTAGAGCACCCAGAGCATCGAGACCACGCTCATCATCACGAAGCTGTGCATCATGGTGCTGAGCACGTTCTTGCTCCGCACGAGGCCGCCGTAGAACAGCGCCAGGCCAGGGCCAGTCATCATGAGCACGAGGCCGGTGCACGCCAGGAGGAACGCGTTGTCCCCCTTGTCGATGGCGGGTGGGTCTTGTGCGAGCGCCGCCTGGGGCACGAGCACGATGAAGCACGCGAGCGCAGTCATGGCTGCGCCGCGGATCGATTTCCGTTCCACGAGTTACCTCCGGGTTCCGTTTCCGGGAGTGGCACCCATGTGTTTCGCCGAGATTTCGGGTGCGTAACAAGAACCGCACCGAGCGCCCCCTCGGGCGCTACAGCCCGCCGGACTAGCAGGCCGGACCGGTAGACTTCCCACATCCGCAGGCGCAGCCTGGCGAGATGAATCGTGCAGCCGGCGACGGGCGCAGGGCCAGTCTGACGTACCTCCTCCTGCTGCTCGTGACCGCCTGCATGGGCTGCGGCGGGCGCAGCGGCCGTGCCGAAGACGTCTTCGTGGAGGATCCCACCACCCTCGCCGCCGTGCGCGCCCTGCATGCTCCGCCCGAAGTGGTGGTGAACGTGGAGCGCGTCACGCACTCACGTGGCGGGACCGGTGGCTCGTGCCACTCCGCGGCGTGCCTCGTGTTGTTGCCGGTCCTGGTGGTGGCGTCGCTGCTGCCGCCCGAGGTCACCCAGCACGCCACCGTCACCACCGACGGAGAGCCGAGCTACATCGCCACGTTCGACGACGGTGGAGCATTCTTGCTCGGGCAGGTGCGTGACGGCGACGCCTGGCGCGAGGTGCAGGCGCTGCCCCTCGAGCGCCTGGACCGGCGTCCGATCGTGTCCACTCGTCGCCTGCGCCGAGGCGCCGACGGGCAGGAGCTGAGCAGCGAGCCCCTCCCGCTGCTGCCTCAAGCGCCGCTCGACCGAGCCTACGAAGCCGCGCTGGCGGCCGAGGACGACCCCGAGAAGCGCGGGGAGCTGTTGGTGGAAGCGCTCACGTGGCTCGGTCGCGAAGCCGATGCGGTGGTGCTCGGACGCTTGCGGCAGCCTGCGCTGCACGACACCGAGCGCGCGCTCGCCACGGCCTGGTTCTGCTCGCACGAGCGGGGCGAGGACACACGTCGCGCGGAGGTGGTGCGTCTGGCCCGCGACCATGGCGCAACCGAGAGCGCGCTCGCCGCGCTCCACTGCTTCCGGTTCGGCGTTGCCGTGGACACCGACGTGGCCGAAGTGGTCCGGGTGCTCGCGAAGCCATACTGCGAAGGCGACGACCCCTACCGGGCGCTCTCCGAGATCTTCCGGCGGCGGACGCTCGATCCGGGGATAAGCCCTTGGACCGCGCCCCCTGCGCTGCAGTGCGAGGGGCCGCGTGGCGAGCTCCTGCGAGCGGTGTGGGGTGGACGCACCGTCGATGCCGACCCTGCGATTGTGGCACGCGGGTTCCGCTACGACCCGGCGGGACACCGGCTGCTGGAGTTGGAGCCGCACTACGAGCCCGGCAGGGGCCTGCCGCCGGAGAGGCTGGCGTGGCGCACGTGGCACCTGGACGCTGCGGCGCGCGCGCTCGCCATGGAGCCTGCGAGCTGTCCGGCGGTGCGCTGCGACCCCCTCGTGGGGGAACTGCGAAGGGCCGAACCGCAGGCTCTGACGGACGATGTCCTCGACGCGGCCGTGGACCACTACGCCGCCCTCCCCACGGTGGACGCCGACGAGCACCGGCGCGCGATGCTGCTGCAGGTGCTGCATGGAGCGGGCCTCGACGCGACGCGGTCCGAGCGACTGCGTCGCAGGCTGCAGGCACATGAGACGCGCCTCGCCCCCAATGCGCGTCCAGCGGTGGCCACGGCACGGCTGGTGCTGGGAGACACGTCCGCTGCTGCGGAGAGCCTGCGGGGCGCGTCGGTGGGTGAACCCGGGATGGACTCCATGCGCGCCGCGGCCCGCTTTGGCACCGACTATCTCATCACCGATGCTTGGGCCATGCATCTCCACTGCGACCCCGAGGAGATTGCCGAGCGTGCCGCGGCGGCAGAGGCAGGACGTCCCATCACCCCGTGCGCGCGCGCGACTCCTGCGAGACGGTAGGCGTTCACGCCGGGGAAGCCGGTCAGAGGCGGTTCAGCAGGTCGGTCTTCTTCGCGTTGAACTCTTCGGGGGTGAGCACACCCGCGTCGCGGAGCTGGCCGAGCTTTTCGAGGAGCGCGAGGATCTCGGCGTGGCCTTGGCCGGAGGCGGCCGAAGACTGCGGCTGGGGCGAGGCCGAAGCGAACGACGGATGCGCCGGAGGTGCAGCGAAATTGTTGTCCGCGTGGGACTGGAAGCCCGGCCCGGAGATGAGCGGAAGGCTCAGCGTGGAAACGGTGCCGTACTGGCTGGTGAAGGTGAGGGAGCTGCCGCCGCCCTGCTGCTGGCTGACGCCGCCGATGTTGTGGTCCTCGGTGTCGAAGAGGCTCACCTGCCCGTCGCGCTGCACCGCGAGGCGGCGGGCCTGCGGAAAGAACGCATAGCGGATGTCGTTCTGTGATCCGCTGCTGGACGGGCTGCCGAGGTCCTCGGGCCACCACTGGCTTCCGCCGCCCCCGCGGCCCGCCGGTGCAGGCTGGAAGATCTGCTGGGTGGCGAGCGCGTTGGACAGCTCGTCGCACAGGTTGTTCACGGTGTTCTTGAGGCCGTGGTTGAACATGTCGCTGACCATGGTCATCCCGCCGCGCATCCACTGCCCACTGCCCAGCTCGGGGCAGTAGAACTGCGCCATGGTGCCGCCGCCGTTGCTCACTGCAACCAACATGGAGTACGCCGAGTCGCGGCTGAGCCCGTAGCGGCTGGAGATGAACTGAATGAGGTTGTGGCCGTCGGCGGTGAGGTTGTTCACCTGCTGACCGTGCCACGTGCGGGGCACCGAGCGCTAGGCGCCGGCGCTCAGCCCCCCACGCACGTGACGTCGTGGAGCGTTGAGGAGCACCATGGACGCACCACTTCTCACTCGGCACCGGGAGGGAACCTGGGTTCTGTCCCCACGCGCCCGCCTTCCACCCAGCGCTCGGCGCGGGCGTTGGTCGCTTGGCCAGCGCGCGTGGCGCGGCGTGAGCAGCTCTGCTCGTCATCGAACGGCGCAGCGCAGATGGGTTCCCAGTCGGGGTAGACGCCGGGCGCCCGAAGCACGGACTCGCAACGAACCCGAAGCGAACGACACGCCTCGGACTCGCTCTCGCATGCGGCGAGCGTGGCCGACATCAGGACGAACGTGGCGAGCCCAGCGATGGTTTGGCGCATGCTTTCTCTACGATTCCTTTGCCCCCGAGGGACCGAGACGTCGTTCTAGCACGGGCCGCACGTCGGCGAGCACTCGGGGGAAGAGGGTGAGCTGGGTGCGGTCCGCGAAGACGGCTGCAAAGTCCTCGGGGGTGAACGCGCGCGAGAGGCGCGTCGCGTACGTGTCGCGGAGGAGGCGTTCGTAGTAGGCGGTGTCGTAGTCCCGCGGCGCCTCCACTTCGTCGTCGCTGTCCGGGAGCACGGTGGCCTGTCCCCCTGTGCGTCGATAGACGCGAACCTTCTCGCCGACTCGGAACGGGCGACCGCTCGCCAGGAGCGCCTCGTATGTGTGCTCGCGGCGGGTGTCGCGTGCAGCCAGATACTGCGCTCTCGTCTTGGTGACGCGTACGCGCGCCGTGACCTCCCGGGTGGGGAGCTTCCTGTAGCGGATGGCCTCCGCGACCTCGACGTACACCTCGCGCACATGCGCCACGTCCGAGACCAGCAGCGCGCCGATCGCGCGCCGGAGGAACGCCTCGCCGAAGGGCTCCGCGCGGCTCGACCGGAAGGCCACTCCCTTGAGGCGCACCTCTCCATCATGGCCGAGGAGCGCGTAGTTCTTGGACTCGTGCGACAGCATGGCGCGGTAGCGGCCGTCGTATTCCAGGCTCACGAGGGGCGGCAACAGCGCGTCCACCTCCGACACCACGCGGCGCTCGTCGGCCTCCGTGAAGGCCACCGGCACGGAGAAGTACACCCCGTCGGTGTCCGCCTCGAGCAAGGTCACGCCGCGCTGGGCGAGCTCGCGACACAGCATGGCGAGCGTCTCGCGCCCGCGCCGGGTCACCTCGTTGGCCGCGTGCACGTCGGCGAAGCGCGTGAGCGAGGTGGCACCGAGATAGCCATAGGCGGAGTTCACGATGAGCTTCATGGCCGCCGACAGGGCCTCGTCGGTGTGGCGCTCTGGCGAGCCGGGAGCCGCGGCACGGGCGCGTGCCTTCGCGGCGAGCCGGCCCTCGACCAGCCTGTCGACCACCGTGAGCAGCACGCCCAGGTGATCGCGCTTCGGACCAATCTGGTACTGCCGCATGAGCGACGGGTAGAGGCTCGCCACGTCGGCCTTCACGATGCGCTCGGCCACGCCGGTGGCGAAGAGGTGGAGCGCCGCGCCCGTGTGCAGGGTGCCGTCGCCCGCTTCGTGGGCGGGCAGCGCCTTCCCTTCGCGCAGGTAGGCGCGCACCAGCAGTGGGTCGATGACCCCTGTGGCAGGCCCAGCGTCGGCGATGCGCTCGTAGCGACGCGCCGCCATGCGCGCTAGGGCGAACGCCGCACCGCCCAGCAGCCGCGCCAGCTGGCCTGCCTCGTGGACGTCTTCACGCGCATAGTCGCGGACGCGCTCGGGGTCCTCGAGGAACGTGGCGTACACACGCGCGCCCGGGATGAGCGGGCGGTCGTCGCGCGCGAGACCGAAGTGCCGTGCGACCGCCTTGAGCCCGTGCCCCGGGAGGTCGCGCGCAGCGAAGTCGTGCCGCCGCACCGCGTCGAGCGTGTCGATCAGCTCGCGCCCGGGCATGGTGTAGCGGGCTCGCCGCATGGACGCGCCGCCCGCGTCGTCGAAGCTCGTCCCGCGCGCCGACGGCCTGCGCGAGAGGCCCACCCCGTCGAGCCGGCCGAGCACGAGCGGGACGCCAAGCTTCCGGGCCCGCCGCGCGAGGAACGGCAGGTCGAAGCCGTGCAGGTTGTGGTTCTCGATCACGTCGGGGTCTTGCGCGCGCACCACGGCGGCGAGCCTGCGGATGAGGTCGGCCTCGGCCGCGTCGCCCTCCCCTTCGGCCTCCAACGTGGTCGCGGCACCGTTCGAGTCGCGGACAGCCACGAGGAAGATGCGGCTGGTCTCCGGGTCGAGCCCCGTGGTCTCGAGGTCCAACTGCATGCGCACGAGCGCGTCGAACGGGAGGTCGCGGAAGTAGGTGCGCCCCGTGGAGACCAAGTACTGCTCCTCCGGGGGGAAGCGTGAAGACCGCCTCTACGCCGAGCTCGCGCACGTGGTTGAGCCTGCGGCCGAGGCGCCGTGACGCGCCCGCCAAGATGGCAGCATGGAGCGCGCGTTGATCGTGCGCGGACACCCGGAAGCGGAGCGCGCCCGGCCCGTCGAGCGCTTCGTACGTGAAAGGGGCGCTGCGCGTGTCGTGCGTGGGCGCGAGGGAACCGCCCAGGTGTGCGAGGTCTTCGAGGGACGCGAGCAGGATCCAAGGACGGAAGCGGGCCTGCTCGTGCACCAGCGCCCGCGTCTCGGGGATGCGCCGGAAGACGTGCGCGAGACCTGTCCCGTCTGCCCAGACGGAGACGATCCCGGGGGTCTCGTCCCAGCCGAAGAGCCACTCGTCTTCGCGCGTCACGCTACAGCGCGTTCAGCTCGGTGAGCTTCACCACCCGGCACTCCGGCTGGGGGAGGCGGCCGCTCGCGGTGTCCCAGGCGTCGTCCACGCGCACCCAGCGCCAGAGCATCTGGCCCTGCGTGTGGCCGCAGGTGTCGATGAAGTCGTATGTGAGGCCAGGACGCAGCAAGTCGCGCGGGTCGCGAGGGGCGACGATCACGCGCACGGAGCCGTCGTCCGGGTTCACGTGCGCGGAGCGGTCGTTTACGTGCACCTGGAAGTAGCGGTAGTCGAGCGACTCCATCCAGTGGTTGTTGAGCTGGAAGTTCCAGTGCTGGCACGGCGGTGGCTTCGCCGTAATGACCAGCGCCTCGTCGGCGCCCAGCTGCCAGTACGAGTGGTAGTAGCGGATCTTCGGATCGCCACCGGCGTCGTCGGAGCGCTTCTGGTCGAAGAGGGGCAGCGTGTTCACGTGCTCCTGGAAGCCCTTCGCCCAGCGCGCGAACATCATGCTGGCCCCCGCCACGAACATGCCCGACGTGCGGAGCGCGTCTTCCAGCTGCGCGCAGGTGAGGGGCGACGGACGGTGCGGGCCGCTCGTGCGCTCGATGCGGAGGTCGGCCGCCGCCTCGGTGGCGCGGTCCTTGAACGTCTGCCGCACGATGAGCATGGCGCGCGTGGACTCGGGCGTGGGCGCGGGGAGCGGCAGCCAGTTGCGGGTGTCGCCGTTCGCAGGGGGAGTGGCCGAGAGCACCAGCTCGATGGTCCCATCGTCCCGGACGTCGAACTCGTCCGCGCCCGCCTCCTTGTACGCGATGGTCTTGAGACCGCCAGCACCTCCGTAGGTGCCCGCCTGCATGCCGAGGCCCAGGTACGGGACCGTGCCGCGCATGCCCACCAGGCGATACGTCTCGCGCGCGTCGAGGTTGGCGTTCAGGTACAGGTTGTCGGGGTTGTCGGCGCCCAGCTTCACGGGCGCGTCGCGCAGGCCGTTCGCCAACGAGACCAGCGTGGGGGCGTGCGGGTCGTTGCACTCGAGGTAGTTCTCGAGCGAACCGCGCACCAGGCGCGTCAGATACCGATAGCCCTCCGCCTGGTCGAAGGGGCTGGTGGGACAGCCCGGCGACGTGAGGGTGGCGCCGGCGGACTTGAGCGTGTCGCACCACTCGGCCCAGGCCTGACCGGAGACCACGCGTCGCTCCGCCTCGCTCGCGGGCGTGTCACCCCGGAACGCGAGGACCGCGAGGTTGAAGCGGCGGTAGATGTCGAGCAGCCACACCACAGCCCCGCGACCGCCCTTCCAGGCCACCAGCAGGCCGAAGAGCAGGATGACCAGGACGACCAGGGAGACCAGCGCGGAGAAGAGCGAGGCGAGCATGCTAGGGACGACCGATCGGGGATGGCTGGGCAGGTCACGCGTGTTCCGCGCGCGCGCGGCTAATCATCGTTAGCCTTATCAGGACGAAGCGCTCACCGCAAGCGTCTCGCCGCGCGTGCTAGAAGACCGCATGCCGTCGTTGTCGCCCAGTCGCATCGCGCTGTGGCTCGGTCCGCTGGTGGGAGTCACGAGCATCGTCCTCGCCCACGCAGGTGTGGTCCCCTCGGGGCTCAGCGCGCCCGCGTTCGCGACGCTGGGTGCGACGTTCTGGGTGGCCCTCTGGTGGATCGCCGAGTGCATGCCGCTCGCGGCCACGTCGCTGTTGCCCCTGGTGCTGCTGCCGGTGGCGGGCGTGGCGACCTCGGCCGTCATCGCTGGCACCTACATGGATCGCTTCATCCTGCTGATGATGGCGGGCTTCATGGCGGCCCTGGCCATCGAGAGGTGTGGCCTGCACCGGCGCATCGCGCTGGCCGTGCTGGTGCGCCTCGGGGCGTCACCGCGTCGGCTGGTGCTGGGCATGCTGGTGGCCACGGGCTTCTGCTCCATGTGGATCGCCAACACGGCCGCCACGCTCATTATGCTTCCCATTGGCCTCGCGCTGCTGACGCGCCTCGAGCCCGAGATGCCGGACCGCGCCGCCTTCGAGCGCTTCTCCGCGTCGCTGATCCTGGCCATCGGCTACGCCGCGTCGATCGGCGGCATCGGCACGCCACTCGGCACACCGCCGAACCTGATCTATCTCGGGGCCGTCCACGACGCGTTCGGTCGAGGGCCCAGCTTCCTCGAGTGGATGTCGTTCGCGGTGCCCATCGCGGTCGTCATGACCGCGTTCCTCTACGTGTACTTCGTGCACGCGGCGCGCCTGCCGAGCGCCGTCTCGGGCGCCGGTCACGAAGTGCTCCTCAGTGAGCGCGCGGCGCTGGGTCCCATGTCGCGCGATGAAAAATGGGTCGCTGCCGTGTTCGGCACCATGGTGCTCTTGTGGGTCACGCGTGAGTTCGATCTCGGCACGGTCTCCATCGGCTGGGCGCCCCTCGCAGGGCTCGACGCGACCGTGGACGACACGACGGTGGCCGTGTTCGGCACCACGTTGCTGTTCGTGCTGCCGTCGGAGATCCCAGGGCAACGCCTGCTCGACTGGCCGACGGCCAGGAACATCCCATGGGAGGTGGTGCTGCTGTTCGGCGGTGGGCTCGCTCTCGCGAAGGGCTTCGAGGTGTCGGGCTTGTCGGCCGAGATGGTCCACGCCCTCGCGGGGCTCGCGAGTCTGCCGTTGTTCGCCATGCTGTTGCTGTTGTGCGCTTCGGTCGCGTTCCTGAGCGAGGTCACGTCCAACACCGCCGTCACCACGCTGCTGATGCCGATCCTCGCCCCGTTTGCGCAGTCCTCTGGCCTCGGCCCGGAGCTGGTCATGTTGCCAGCCGCCCTGGCCGCTTCGTGCGGCTTCATGCTCCCTGTGGCCACGCCGCCGAACGCCGTGGTCTACGGCACGGGCCGGATCCCGATCCGCTTCATGGTGCGCACCGGGTTCTGGCTCAACATCGCCGGCATCGTGACGGTGTCGCTGGTGCTGTGGCTGCGCTCGCTCTGAGCTGCCGCTCGGGATTCGGATCTTCGATATGATGGCGCCGTGGGCTACAGCTACGTCTTCCTGGGTGACCTCCAGTTCTCGAGCGCCGAGCAGAAGGCGGCGTGGCGCAAGACGGCGCTCGACGGCACGAGCTTCGATTCGCCGAAGGACTGGAGCCACAAGAAGGGCGCCACCGCCGCCGAGGCGCTGTCGTACTTCACGGGTGAGCTGAGCCTCGTCGAGGACGGCGACACCACGCTGAAGCTCCGCGCCGTCGTGGACAAAGGCGGCGACGAGTTCCTGGAGGCACGCAGGCCGCTCGTGTGCGCGTTCCGGCAGGCGGCCAGCTTCGGCGGTGAGGGCGCCCTCACCGTGGTCGGGTACCGCGACTACCCGGGCGTGTTCGGCGTGCGGGCTGCCGCCGCAGAGGGCACCTCCACGTGCGAGGAGCTGGACGATGACGAGGCCTCCGCCGTCGAGAACACGGATGCGTATCGGGAGGCCGACGCGCTCGTGGCTGCCATGGTGGCCAAGCACCAGCCGCCTGGTGGGTTCGAGCAAGTCCTGAAAGACATCGCGGCGAAGCGCGAAGCGGACGGTGCCGTCATCGCGAGCGCGCGCGACATGGACGACGTGTTCGACAAGCTCCCGACCCTGCTGCCTCCGCACGCCATCTACACGGTGCGCGACTGGCTGCCCTCGAGTCCGCTGGTGATGGCGCTGGCTGGTCGCCGCGACGACGACGCGAGCGCGCGGATGCTGGAGCGCTTGCGCAGGCTGGCGCCGAAGGAGAGGCACGTCGAGGACGACATCCTCACGGCGTACGTCCTGATGCACGCGCTGTGGGAACGTGGGGAGGCGCGTGGCGAGATCATGCGCATCTGGATCGAGTCACCGCGCTGGTTCCTCCGCGACCACGAGCGTGCGCGGAAGCTCGGCGGGCGCGAGGCCGATGTGCAGCTCGCGGCGCTGCTCGGCGTGTGGCAGGACACCGAGTCGAACGCCTACGTGCATCACTGGATCGTAGACGCCCTCTTCGCGAGCGACCCGGAGAACGCCGCCGCTCGCGCCGAACCGCTCCTCGACGGAGACCGGCGCGCGTTCCCTGGTCGGCTCGAGTCCCTGCGCTGGATCGTCATGTCGTTCTATGACCACCCGGAGCGCCGATCGCCCGCGTGGGAAGACTTCTTCGTGCGCCTCACCACCACGGGGCCTTCGTGGAGTGACCACCCCTACGACGTGCACGACCAGATCCGCCTGAACGCCATGGGGGTGCTCGCGCTGTGGAAGCTGCCGCAGGCCCTGCCCCTCATCCGCGAGAACTTCGCGCGACTCGGGGTGGACCGTGGGGTCGAGCTGCTGGTCGCGCTGGGCGACCCGGCGGGGCTTCCCGTGCTCGAAACCGAGCTTGCGAACGCCAAGCGCAAACCCGACCGCACGCGCCTCGCGAAAGGCATCGCGGCGCTCGGCGGTGAGCCCGTGCCGGTCAGCGAGCCGGTCTCGCACCTCATCGAGGTCGCGCCCTCGGGACGGGCCGGATGCCGCGGCTGCAAGCAGAAGATCGCGAAGGGCGAGCTGCGCTTCGGCGAGGCTGCACCCAATCGCTTCTCGGACTCGGATGAACCGACGATGCGCTGGTACCACCTGCGCTGCGCGGCCGAGAAGCGCCCGAAGCTGCTGGGCCCCGTGCTCGCGACCTACTCTGGCGAAGTGGCGGACCGTGCCGCGCTCGAGGCCAGCATCGCCAAGGCGATGAAGCCGAAGAAGCGGGCGGAGAAGGAACCGCGATGACGAGTCGGGGTGGATCCGTGTGGATGCGGGGAAGCCTACTGATGGGGGCCGCCCTGGTCTTGCAGCTGGCTGGGACCGGACCCGCTACCGCACGCCGAGGCGTCGCGGCCGTCTCGGGAGCGCCCGAGAGCGTCTTGCTCCTGGGTTCGTCCTCGGTGGGCGGTCACCTCGGCCACACGCTGGTGCGCGAGCTCGAGACTCGGGGCGTTTCGGTGGTCCTACGTCGGCGGTCCTCGAGCGGGCTCGCCCGTCCCGACTTCTACGACTGGCCTCGGAGCGTGCGGCGGGGCCCGGCCCTCGGGGGGCACCTGGGTGTGATGGTGCTCCTGGGCGGGAACGACACGCAGCCGGTGCGCTTGATGCGCGGCCAGCGTCGCGTCGGGGCGGTGCGCTGGGACCACGACGCCGCATGGCGCGAGACCTATGCGGGCCTGGTGCAGGGGTTTGGGCGGGAGCTCTGCGAGCGCGGGGCGCGACGCATCGTGTGGCTGCTCCCTCCCAACCCCGGCCGAGGCAGCTGGGGTGAGAAGCTCGCGCGCGTGAGGACGGTCCAGCGCGAGGCGGCCAGCACCATCCGCTGTGCGGGGGATGCCGCGGCGGTCGTCATCGACGCGGACGCCCCTGCGGCGCCGTTCAGCGCGCGGGAGAGCAGCGACGGCATCCACCTCAACCGCGCGGGGGCGCGGCGCTACTGGGAGCAGGTGGGCGCGGCAATCACGCACGCGCTCGGGGTCACGGCGGGCAGCGCACGGGGAGACGTCGGTGAAGAGCTCTAGGGGACCCGCACTCGCGCTGGGCGTGCTGTTCGCCGTGCTACTCGCTGCCGTGAGCGGGTCGAGCGGCCAAGGCGGCGGCGGCATGCCTCGCGGCCGAGCACGACTCACCCCGGAGCAGTGGCCGCGCCTGCGCACGGTGGTCCCGGGCGGCACCTACGCTGCCTTCGGCGTGGACGGCCACGTGCACTCGAGCATCTCCCGCGACGCCCGTCACAGGCCCGAGCTCGTGGCCGAGCTGGCCGCACAGGTGGGCCTCGACGCCATGGTGCTGACGGACCACGGCGGTACGCACGGCGCAGAGATAGCGCGCTGGCCGGGGCTGCTCGTGCTCGCGGGCGCCGAGGTGGGCGGCGAGTTCGGACACGCCGTGGTGTGGGGAGCGCGCACGCACGCGCGGGAGTACCGCAAGGCGTCCAACGTGGACCTGGCCGCGGCCGCGGCGCTGGCGCACGCCGACGGGGGCATCATCGCGCTGGCGCACCCGGGGTGGTGGATCAGCCGCCATCCCCACGACCCCCGCATGTGGATGGACCGAGACGCGCTGCGTCGCGGTGGTATCGCGGAGGGCCTCGACGCGCTCGAGCTCTGGAACGGCGTCTACCCTCGATACACCGAGGCGCTGCTGCGTGACTGGGTGAACCTCTGGGAAGCCGGAGCCGAGATACCGATCATCGGAAACAGCGACTTCCACACGAGAGCGCGCCACCACCTCGGCACCCCGCGTACGTTCGTGCTCTGCCCCGTGGCGCCCGAAGGCGGGCCCGCCCTCGACCGGGCCTGTGTGCTGGACGCCGCCCGCCGCGGGCGGTCGTACCTGTCCCAGGGGCCCGCCATCGCCTGGTCGGCCAACGGACGCATCGCGGGCGAGCGCGTCCTGGGCGAGCCCGGGGCCACCATCCAGATCACCATCGAGGTGCAGCTGCGCGACACACACGGGGAGCCACGCCTGCAGGTGCTGCAAGGGAACAGCGTCCTCGAAGAACGCCCGCTGGCCGAGCTGCACAGCCACCACCAGGTGCGCCTGGACATGCCCTCGCGCGACACTCCGCTGTGGCTGCGCGTGGCGTACGGAACCAGTGGCTACAGCACGCCGCCCTTTGCGCTGGTGACCAACCCCATCACGCTCGACGTACCCCCGGCGCGCACCGACACCCGCGAAGCCGCGGGCCGGCAGCTCGCCATGCGCCGCTACGCCGTGGGCTCGGAGTCGCGCGCCGACTGGCCCGCCGACCGCTGGGTGCGCGACAGGCTCCAAGCGCTCGTGCTCCAAGATCGGAGCGCCCGCATTCAGACGCGCGGCCTGCTGCGCCGCCACGCCCACAATCGATGAACCCGGCCGCATGCTGGACCAACGACACCGGACGCATGGGCGACTGCCACCGGCGCGCACACGAGCATGTGTTTCCTTACAGCCGACCACATGATAGCGTCATTGTCGACAGGTTCGACGATGACCCTCGCTCCCCCACCCTCAGCCCTGCGCTCCCACACGTCCGAAGGTGCTCCGCGCTTGTCGCCCGCAAGTACCGGTCCCGTGGGCAGCACACCCGAGGCCACCGTTTCCATGGGTCTGGTCAGGGCGTTGCTTGACGCGCTGGCACAGCAAAGGGGGTGTCGCGGGCTGAATTCTGGACAGGGCGGGACTCGAACCGCAGCGAGTGGACACGCCCGCCGCGCGCGTGAGCCGCGCGGAGCTGTACCGGGTCACGGCGCTGGCGCTGGCGCTGACGAACGACTCAGCCCTCGGTCTCCGTTGGGCCGAGAACGTGACCGACCGGACGTTCGCGCCGCTGTCCCACGTGATCGCCCACGCTTCGAGCCTGAGGCGGGGGTTCGAGCTCTTGGCGGAGTTCTACCCGTTGCTGAGCGACCAGGTGTCCTACCAGGTCAGCGAAACCGAGGAGCAAGTGGTCTTGCGCGCGCCGCTGCCGGTCGGCGCGTCCGAGCCGGTCCAGCGCCTCACCGCTGAGCTGACGCTGGCCGGGTTCTGGGGCTTCGTGCGGTCGTTTCACCCCAGCGCATCTCCCATCGCGGTGAGCTTCGAGTACGCGGCGCCCGCCCACCGACACGAGTACTCGCGCTGGTTCAATGGCAAGGAACGCTTCGACCAGGGCGAGACGGGCATCATCTTCGATCGTGCGTTGCTCGACCTGACCTCGCGCTACCGCGACGACGAGATCCTCGAGGTCATGCAGAAGGTCGCCGAACAGCAGCTGCACCAGCTGGTGAGCGGCACGCCCTTCGCGGTGCGGGTCCGCAACCACATGGCGGAGCGCGCCACGACCGAGCGCGCAGACATGCAGAGCGTGGCGCGGGCCATGGGCTTGAGCGAACGCTCGCTCCGCAGGCGGCTCTCCGCCGAGGAGACCTCCTTCGAGGCGCTGCACACGGAGGCCCAAGGGGCCGCGGCCAAACACCTCCTGGCGCACCAGGGTCGCTCCATTCAAGAGGCCGCACACGAGATGGGCTTCTCCGATGCGAGCACGTTTCACCGAGCGTTCAAGCGATGGACAGGAATGACACCCGGTGCCTTTATCGCATTTGAAGCGAGCATCGACAAGCGCACATAGGCCGGGGCTGTCCTCCAAGGCCAACGCTTTGGCCGCCACCGGCAATTGCGTTATTGGAGCGTCTGCTCATATCGTCACACCGTTCACTACCCGTGTGGAGGTGTCTCGTGATGTCGTACCATTCCCTGCTCCCCGTGACGGTCTTGCTGGCTGTGTTCGCCGCCGTCGGATGCAACGAGGAAGCGCCCTCCGCAGATGCTGGATCGCGTGTCGATAGTGGCGTGGCGAACACCCACCGCGCCGCCCGGGCCCCTATGACGAGGTCTTTGCCCAGGGCATCACGCGCTACGTGGACAGCCCCGTCACGCTCGAGACGGACACCGTGGTGGCGTGGCCCTCATCCTCGCGTCCCATCAATGTCCACCACTTCTCCTCCGACGACCGTGGTCCTGTGTGCATGTACGGCGCGGACTTCTTTGTGGAGACCCGCGATGGACCATCCAACAATCTGATGATCTTCCTTCAGGGAGGTGGCGTGTGTCTGACCGAGATCTGCGCAGCAACCCCAGAGCCCATTCTCTCGCTTCAGCTGTTCGCCGCGGCCAGTCTGTTGGGCATCGGTGGCCTCATGGACACCCGCAACGAGGACAACCCGCTGCGTGAGTTCGACGTGGTGAACGCGCCCTACTGCGATGGGTCGCTCTTCTCGGGCGACGTGGACCGCGTGCTCTCGGACGGCAACGCGAGCAACGGCGAGGACGACATGGCCTTCCAGCGCGGCCTCCAGAACCTCACGGCCACGCTGCGCACCGCCCACCTGCGCTACCCGAACCCGCCCCGCATCGTGCTGGTGGGCTCGAGCGGCGGCGCCTACGGTGTGATCGCCGGCGTGGTGATGACACGCCACTTCTACCCGGACACGCCGCTCTTGGTCATCTCGGACTCGGGCGCGCCCATCGTGAACGGCCACGACACCGGCTTCATCACGCGTGCGCTCATGGAGTTCCAAGCCATCGACATGGTCCCCGCGTCGTGCACCGACTGCCTGGCCAACGGCCACCCCACGGGCATCTTGGAGTGGGCCCTGCGCCGCGACCCGAACTTGAGCGTGGCGTACATGACCCACGCCCGCGACCACGTCATCGGTGAGTTCTTCATGGGTACCACTGCGGACCAGTTCCAAGCCGCCGTGGTCAGCGAGACCAGCCGGCTGCTGCGAGACTTTCCAGGGCGCGCCTTTCGCTTCGTGGTGCCGGGCAGCCGACACACGCTGGCGATGGGCATGGACGGCCTCTCCGATGGCCTCCAGGGGACGGCGCTCGGGCTCGTCGGCGGCCTGAACGTGGGGTTCGTCGGGCCCGACGTGGACAGCGAGGAGCTCGCCACGTGGGCCATCGGCGGCATGACCGAGACGGGCACCGACACCACGGGCCAGACCTGGGACGGCTACCGCTGGGTGCGCATGCTGCTCGAGGACCCCGCACACACCCCGGACGTGCTGCAGCTGCAGTGAGCCCGGTTCCACCCACGCCAACCCACGACAGGTCGCATCCCCCCCATGCCTTCCGAGAACCCAACGCAGCTGCAGCGCGCCCGTGAGTGGGTGAACCGCAGCCTCTTCAACACCCCCACGGCGGGCGCCTACTTCGAGCACCTCGTGGGAGGCGTGGTCCCCAGTTGGTCGCTGCTGGAGTGCAAGGCGCGCGTCGTCGAAGTGATTCGGGAGACCGCCGACACCCAGACGTGGGTCCTGAAGCCGAGTCGACGCTTCCGGGGCTTCGCTGCCGGACAGCACGTGCACGTGGTGGTGCAGAAGGGAGGCGTGCGTGAGACGCGCACCTTCTCGCTGTCTTCCTCTCCATCGCGCTGGCGTGAGTCGGGGACGGTGTGCATCACGGTGAAGCGGGTCCCGAAAGGGCGCGTGACGGGCTGGATGCACGAACAGCTCGAGGCCGGGGACGTGGTCGTCCTCTCGGAAGCCGCCGGGGCGTTCACGCTCGGCATCGACCCGGGCGCGTGCGCGTACCTCGCTGCGGGCTCGGGCATCACCCCCGTCATGTCTCACCTCCGTGAGCGGGTGGCCTCGAACGCGCCTGGAAGCGCCACGCTTCTCTACTTCGCCAACACGCGCCGCGACTTCATCTTTGGCGACGAGCTGCAGCGCCTCCGCGAACGCGCGCGCGACATCTCGGTGCACTTCGTGGCATCCCACGAACCATCGCCGTTGCCATCCACGGCAGGCTCCGGCGCCCATGACTTGCCACAGACGGTCCTCGCGGCTGCGCACGTCGAGCGGCTGCTGGCGGCCGCGCCACGCCAGGTCTTCGTGTGCGGCCCGCCCGCGTTCCGCCACCTCGCGAAGCAGCTGTTGGGGGAGGCCGGCTTCGACCGAGCTCGAGTCGTGGAGGAGTCCTTTGGATTGCCGCCCGTCCCGGTGACGGAGGGCGAGCCCGTCGTCGTCACGTTCCACAGCAGCGACACCACAGTGCGCACCGAGCAGGCCGGCACCCTGCTCGATCTCGCCGAGGGAGCCGGCCTCACGCCTCGCTCTGGATGTCGCGCGGGCATCTGCCACACGTGCAAGTGCACCAAGCGCTCGGGCGTGGTGCGCAACCTCCTGACGGGCGAGCTGTCCGGCCCAGGGAAAGAAGATGTGCAGCTGTGCATTTCGGTCCCGGTCACCGACGTGGGCATGGACCTGTGAGACGGAGCGCCGAAACCATGTCGATCACCAACACACCAAGCATCACCTCTGCGCAGGCGACGCACGCGCCGCGTGACGTGGATCCGCGCTGGGAGCGCCCCACGCTGACCCCCGAGCAGCTCGACGGCCTCGCCCGCGACCTCGACCAGATTCGCGCCGACGTGCGCGCTGACATGGGGGAGAAGGACGCCCGCTACATCAAGCGCGTGGTCCGCATGCAGCGCGCGCTCGAGGTCGTCGGGCGCTGCCTCGTGCACTTCGGCTTCACGCCCTTCACCCTCGTGCCGGGTGTGCTGGCGCTGGGCCTCTCGAAGATCCTCGACAACATGGCCATCGGTCACAACGTGATGCACGGGCAGTACGACTGGATGAACGACCCCACGCTGAGCTCGCGCACGTTCGACTGGGACAACACGTGCGACCGCGAATCGTGGCAGCGCACGCACAACCATGAGCACCACTACTTCACCAACGTCCTCGGGAAGGACCGTGACTTCGGCTACGCGCTCTTCCGCCTGTCCGACGACGTGAAGTGGCGCCCGCCCCACCGCATCCAGCTGCTGGAGCTGGGCATCCTGAGCGCCGGCTTCCAGTGGTTCGTGGCGCTGCACGAGATGGAGGTGGAGAAATTCGCCACCGGCGAGGTGACGCTCGAGTCCAAGCGCCAGTACATCCGCGACACCCGCGCGAAGATCCTGCGGGTCGCCTTCAAGGAGTACCTCTTCTTCCCGGCGCTCGCGGGTCCGTTCTTCTGGAAGGTGCTGCTCTGCAACCTCCTCGCGAACGTCATTCGCAACCTGTGGGCGTCCACCGTCATCTTCCTTGGTCACTTCCCACACCAGGCGCAGACGTTCACCGAGGATGACCTCGCGCACGAGTCACGAGGGCAGTGGTATCTCCGCCAGATGCTGGGCTCCGCCAACATCGAGGGCGGGCACCTCATGCACGTCCTCACCGGCCAGCTGAGCTGCCAGATCGAGCACCACCTCTTCCCGGACCTGCCAGCCAACCGCTACGAAGAGATTGCACCCAAGGTGCGCGCGGTCTGCGAGAAGTACGGAGTCGCCTACAACACTGGGCCCTTCCTGCGCCAGTACGGCAGCTTCCTCCGACGCCTGATGAAGTACTCCACGCGGCCGAGCGATGAACGCCGCGTCGACCCGAGGTATCGCAAGCTCCAGGAGGCGACCGGGGCAAGCGCAGTCTGAGGGCTAGTCCAAGAGCGCTACGGGCGGGGCCAGCTTCGCCTGCGCGACCAACTTGCCGAGCGCCGCCATGAACGTGTCGCGCTCTCGGGCGCCGAGGTCGGCCGTGACGAACCCGATCCATGCGTCGTTCCACTGAGCAATCTTGGCGACCACGCGTTCACCCGTGCGCGTGAGCCGGAGTTGCTTGACGCGACGGTCCGCGTCCGCCTGTTTCTCGCGCACGAGTCCCTTCTCGCGGAGTCCCTTCACGGCACGCGCCACCGCCGCCCGATCGATCACCAGATCGACCGCCAGCGCTTGCTGCGTCACGCCGGGGGTGTCTCCCACGTTCGCGAGGATGACCCCTTCGGAGTAGGAGAGCCCCTCGCCCGCTAGCGACTGAGAAAAGTACGTCAGGAACGTGCGGTTGAGGACCCCGAACGACCTCAGAATCTGTACATCCTTCATCGCTCCTAGCTACACACCCTACCCTCGTCCGTCGAGCACAACGTCATGGCCCGAGGAAGAACTCCTGCGCGATGCGGACGAACTCGCTCGGGTGGTCCAGATGAACGACGTGCTCGGAGTCGATGCGGAGGTAGCTACCGGCGCTCAAGAGTGACATCGCACGCGCCGCGTCGGCGTCGTCGAGCGCGCCGTTGAGCGTGCCATCCTCCAGGTACTCGAAGTTCGCGTGCAGGAGCAGTGTGGGCGCCTCCACCCGTTGCAGCGCCTCCGCTTGGTCGAAGCCCTCGCTCCAGCTCCCGTCGTAGAACGCGTCTCCGAAGTGCGGGTCGTAGACATCGAGGCCACGAATGAGCAGGCGGACGATGTCGGGCAAGAAGTTCAGCTCGATCCGCTCGCCGGGGTGATCGACTCGATACGTCTCGATGCCGGACACGACGAGCCGATAGCCGAAGGTGCCGAAACGGCTGACCACGAACTCTTGGTTCGACGCGAGCCAGTAGAGCAGGAAGTCCTCGCGGCTGTTGGTCTCGAGGTACTCGTGGCACGTCTCGAACGTGCGGAAGGCGATGGTCCCCCGCGAGCGTGGAAGCTCCGAGGTGAACAGCGGCGGATCCTCGAGCAGGACCGCCCGGACCCAGCCCGGCTCGTTCGCCGCGAGCCAGAGCGAGAGCAGGCCGCCAGACGAATTGCCCGTGAGAAAGACCGGCTCGCCGATCACGTGCTCGATGAACGCGGTGAGGTCGACGCCGATGTCCATCGCGTTGAGGCGACCGACGGGGCTCCGCGTCATCCCGTGGCCGTGGTACGAGACCGCGAAGACGTGGAACGACTGGGACAACTCGGACAGCACGCGACTGTAGCTGTACCAGTCCATGTGCTGCGCGTGCAGGAGCAAGAGCGGCGGCCCCGCCGGCGGCCCCTCCGCGTAGTACAGGGTCGAGCTGCCAACTCGAACCCGCCTCTCTACGATCCCTGCTTCGGCGAGCGTGGCGTGCCAGCGGTCGCGGTGCGTCGCGGGGTCGTCCTCATCGGAGAGGACCAGTTGGGGTTCGCACACCCTTGGACCGGCTTCCGTCCGGACGCACTCACCGGCCCGCGCGCAGCTGCCGTTCAAGCCCGCCATGAGAGCCACGATGCACCACGTATATCGGCCTGCTGAGTTCACGCCCATCTCCACTTAGTTGACTGAGTCACATTAGTGGAGCGCACTGGTCGGCGCAACCGCACGACGTCTGGCGAAACCGACGAGGGTCATGCAGCTCACCGCATGGTGACGGGCCATGGTCGGCGTAGACGCGCGAAGGTGGACCGTGTCTAATGCGCCCTTCCACAGAGGGGAAACACGAACCCTCCGACGCGAAGGATCTGCCGCAGGATGACCACGGCCACACTCCCCAAGGACGCCACGTTCCCGCTGCTCCGAAAGTTCGAGTCGCGGGTGGCGCGCTTCCGGTACCGCTATCGCCACGGCGAGGAGAACACCATCCGCCCCGTCGCGGCGGCGAAGTGCTTCCCCATCCTCCACGAGATCTACAGCCCATCCTGGGCGCTGCGTCATCTGCCGCTGGTGCTCGCTTCGACGGTGAACCGCGCGGTGAAGCGGCCCCTCGTGAAGTACCTCGATCGAAGCCGCAGCCCGTGGTCGCTCGAGCCCTTCGACGTGATCCCCGGCTTCTACCACCGCCCCCCAGCGGAGGCGCGCGACTACCGAGACGACGGCTACTTCGCATTCCGGCGCGTGGGAGGCGCCTGCCCGACGGTGATCACCCGCGTCACCAGCGCGGCCGAGCTCGCGGCGAAGATGCCGTCGCTCACGGACGCCGTGTTCCAGGCTGCCACCGGCGCGACGACCACCCTCGCGGCAGCCATCGCAGCGAATCGCATCTTCGTCGCGGACTACGTGCGACTTCAGCAAGCGCTCCGGCCGCAGCATCCGGGCAACGACCGCGACAGCCGGTTCCGCGACAAGTACCTGCCGGCGCCCGTGCTGGTGCTCTACGAGCGTCCCGCCTCCGGCACCACGCCAGAGGACTTGGTCCCAGTCGCCATCACGGCCGACCAACCCGGCACATCGCCGAACCCTATGTTCGTGCCCACGGATGGAGACGCCTGGCAGATCGCGAAGACCTACGTGGAGGTCGCCGACAACAACTGGCACTTCGCCATCGGACACCTCTATCGCTGTCACTTCCTGATGGAAGCGTTCGCGCTGGCCACGCGGCGCAACCTCCCATGCCGCCACCCGCTGCGCATGCTGCTCGACCCGCACCTGCGCTTCACCATCTTCACGAACGTGGTCGCGTACTCGTACTTCTCCAACACGGGTCAACTCTACGACCGCATGCTCGGGCACGCTCGAGGAGAGCCGCGCTGTTCTCGAGTTCGACGGTCGCCGGGGACAACGCGCTCGACCTGCTCCCCAGCCGTGACCTCGCCGCGAGGAACATGGACGTGGGCCTCGCGCGCTACCCATGGCGCGAGGACGCGCTCCGCTGGGAGGCCATCGCGCGCGACTACGTCACCCGAGTGGTCACCACCTACTACGCCGACAACGCGGCCGTGACGGCCGACCGCGAGGTGGTCGACTTTGCCACCGAGCTCCGCTCCCCCTCGTTCGCCAACGTGCCCGGGGTGTTCGCCACCATCAGCCGCGCGAGCCTGATCGAGGCGCTGACGCTGGCCGTGTACACCGCCGGCGCCGGCCACTCGGCCATGCACTTTCCCATGATCGACCTCTACACCTACGCGCCCACGCAGTGCGAGTCGGCGTGGGCGCCTCCCATCCGGACGGCGGCAGAGGGGACGCCGACGCGCTTCCGAGAGACGCTCCCGCCCGTCACGGAGGCGCTCGAGAACTTCTACCAGGTCGAGATCGGCCACTTCCGCTACGACGTCTTCGGCGACTTCAGCAGCTACGCCATCGGCTCGGTGGACGCCGTTCGTCCCGCGTTGGACGCGCTCGCGGCCGACCTCGCGGCGCTCGCCACCAGCATCGACGCGCGCGAGAGCGCCGCACCGCCCCGACGCGGCTACCCCTATCTGCACCCCTCCCTCGTGACCAACAGCGTGAACATCTGATGCTCCCCACCTACTGGATGAACTGGGCCAAGACGCAGGGCTGCTTCACGACGGTGAAGAAGCCGTGCACCACCGACGAGCTCGTGCGCGTGGTCCGCCACACGCTCGAGCGCGGCCCCTTGCGCGTCGCAGGTGCCTCGGCCTCCTGGAGCCCGCTGGTGCCGACCAAGGGCACCATCATCGACGTGAGTCGCCTCGACCGCGTCATCCGCTTCGAGGAAGCGCCGCTGAACCGCGTCACGGTCGAGCCCGGGATCACCATCGAGACACTCACCGCCTACCTCGCGAAGCGCGGCTACTCGCTCGAGTGTCCCACGCTGTTCCCGAAGCCCACCGTCGGCGGCGCGATCGCAGCGGGCTGCCACGGCACCGGCACGTTCTGGCCCCCGTTCTCGGACTCGGTGCTCGCACTCGAGGTCATCGACGGTCGCGGCCAGATCCACACCCATCGACGAGACGGATCCGGTGGCGCTCGCAGCGGCGCGCGTGTCGCTCGGGCTGCTGGGCGTCATCACGTCGGTCACCCTGCGCGTCCGGCCCGACTTCGCGCTCGATGTGTACGTCCGCAAGCTGGACGTGGACGACACGATGGCGAACCTCGGCGACCTGCTGGCCAGCCACGAGTACGTGTTCTTCATGGGGTTCCCGTTCGAGAAGACGCTGTGGGCCCGGCTCGCCAACCGCTCGAGCGCTCCCTATGACCCGTACACGCTCCGCGAGCGCGTGACGGTGGAGCTCGACGCTGCCTTCGAGGTCGTCGCCGGCAAGTTCGCCATGCCGTACCTCGCACGTCAGCTCCCGCAGTACACGCCGTTGATGCTCTCGGTAGCGGACTCCGTGTCGGCACAGGCCGATCACGACGTGGAGAAGGCCTCCAACGAGATGCACTTCCAGAAGGGCTACCCCCGCGCCGTCACCATGTCGTTCTCCATCCCGCTGACGCACGCGGCCACCGCGTGGACCGAGACCGACCGCATCGTGCGCTGGTTCCGCGCTCGCGGGATGTATCCGGTGAACATGGCCTACGTGGCGCGCTTCGTCGGGGCGAGCACGTCCTTCCTGTCGCCCGCCTACGGACGGGACAGCTGCTTCTTCGAGGTGACCACGGCAGTGGAGACACCCGACCAGGACGAATTCTTCCTCGAGGCGTGGACCGCGCTCTCGTCGATCCCGGGCGCCCGGCCGCACTGGGCCAAGCGCTGGGAAGACCGCTTCAGCCCTTCGCTGCTCTACCCGAAGTTCGTGGACTTCCGGGCGCAACAAGCGATCTTCGATCCGGATCGACTCTTCGTGAACGAGTGGCTCGCCGATCTCGGGTTCTGACGGCGACAGAGAGCGTCATGGCGCGTGGAATGCGTCGGCGTCGGCGCGGGCAGGGACCACCGGGAAGCCGGGCAGGACGCTGCGCGTGAACAGGCTCGGGTCCGCGACGTCGAGCGCAGCCAGCACGGCGCGGGCTTCGTCGACCGCGGCGTGATCGCCGAGCACGGCCGCACGCGTGAGCCGGGCGGCGGCGACGCGCAGCTCGAGGCCGGCCGACGCGTAGCCGGCAGCGGCATCCTCCAACATGGCGCTCGCCGCGGCTGCATTGCCCTCTTGGTGTTCGCACGCCGCCAACACGGCGAGGCGGTTGGCGGCGCCGAAGGCCGTGCGTGGGCGGGCACCGAGGTTCTTGGCGACCACTTTGCGCGCGAGCTTGCGAACGGCGGCTGCCTCGCGGCCGGTGGCTTCGGCCGCGCGCCCGACGCCGGCGGCTGCGCGCAACCAGCCGTAGAACTCGCGGCCGACGGGGAGCATCAAGAGCCCGGCGCGCTTGAGCCTCGGCCACTGCTGCTCCATGCGCGCGTGCGCCCCGTTCATGTCGCCCAGATAGAGGTCGGTGCGCGTGCTGAGCGTGAGCCCGGCAAACTCGACGTACATGTCCGTGTCCGACGAGAGGGCCTGTGCGCGCTCCCGGTGCTCACGCGCGAGGTCGGGACGTCCGAGACCGAGGTGGGCGAAGCCAGCGTCCACGTAGGCCGCCGCCTCGGCGAAGGGATTGCCCACGTCGCGGGCCTCGGCCATGGACTGCTCGGTGCAACGCAGGAGCGCCTCGAAGCGCTCGAGGTAGCGCAGGTTCGTGGCGACCAGCACCTGCGAGGCCTGCCGCGGGGCAGAGACGTTGCGGCCGCGGCTCAGGTGGCGCACGGCGGCCTCCTGCTCCACGAGACCCGTGCTCCAGTCGTCGTTCAGGAAGGCGGCCACCCCGCGTGCATAGGCGGTGATGCCGAGGGCCTCGGGGGTGCCCTCCGCCGCAGCGAGGGCGCTCGCGCGGGCCAGCGCACCGTCGGCCTGCTTCCAGCCCAGGTTCGAGAGGAACATGCCTATCATGGCCAGGCCGTCGACCGCGTGGCGCGCGTCCCCCACCTTCAACGCGAGCTCGTAGGCGTCCAGGTAGAAGTAGAGGGAGCGCATGAGGTCTGGCATGGTCAGGCTGTGGCCGAGGGCCGAGCACACCTCGATGCGCCGCGCGATGTTCGCGGGGATGGCCTCGGCGGGGCGCTCCCGGAAGCTATCGGAGCGGAGCCAGATCCTCCCGAGACGCGCGAAGACGCTGGCGTTGATCATGGTGGTGGAGCGGGGGACCGAGAGGCCCACGCGCCGCGTGGCACGGTGGAGCAGGGGCTCGCCCTCGGCCATGGCAGCGCACGTGAAGTAGCCCTGCGCCGCCCGCAGCTCGAGGTCGAGGGCCTCCTCGGCGTCTAGAGCGCCCTCGGCGAGCTGTGCGTAGATGGAAGCGCCCTCCTTGCACCGGCCGAGGTTGATGAGCGCCGCAGCGCGCTTCTTGGTGGTGGCCCGCGTCACGACGAGGTTCGCGTCTGGGTCCCACGCCAGGGCGCGGCCGTACAGCTCGGCAGCCTCGTGGAAGGCGAGGACGGCGGCCGCTTCGTCGCCAGCGCGCCGCGCGTGATGGGCGGCCCGCGCGTGGTCACCCGCTTCGGAGAAGTGAGTCACGAGGGTGCGGGCGGGGGCGCTTGCCGCTTCGAGCGAGGCGGCCAGTGCGCCGTGGTGGGCGGCGAGGCGGGGCGCCTCGATGGCGTCGACCACGGCTGCGCGGATGCGGTCGTGGTAGGGCACGAGCAGCTCCTGGTCGCCCGCCTGCCGCGTGCGCAGGAGCTTGCTCGCGCGAAGGCGCGCGACGCTCAGGTGGTCCACGCTCTCGCTGCCGGCAGCGCGCCCCGCGACGCGCGGGTGGAGCGGCACACCCGCCACGGAGACCAGCTCGAGGAGGGTACGGGCCTCGGGACTCAGGTCCGCGACGCGGCGCCGCAACACCTCGGCGAGGAGCAGCTGGCGGTCCGCGCTGTCTGGGGTGCTGCCCACGCTAGCGGTAAGCCACGGGCCGGTGGTCTCGTCGGCGTGCCGCGCCAGCTCCTCGATGAAGAGCGGGTGGCCTGCCCCCTCGTGCGCGATGCGCGCGGCGAGCTGCGAGCCGGCCCCTTCCGCGGGCAACAGCTGCGCGACGAGGGCCGCAGCCGCCTCGGGAGGAAGGCCCGTGAGGGGCAGGTGCTGGCGAGCGACGTCGGGCTCGGCCGCGAGGCGCGCGAGCAGCGCGCGCAGGAAGGGGCTGGTCGCGCGCTCGTCCCCCCGGAAGACAACGGCCCAAAAGACGGGCGGCGCGGCGGGCGCCCGCATGAGGTCCACCAGCACGTCGGCGCTCTCCGCGTCGCCCCACTGCACGTCGTCGATGAAGGCCACCACCGGCCCTTCGCGCGTGATGCGGAAGAGCAGCTCCCGCAGCGCCCCGAAGCCGCGCCGCTTCGCCACGAACGGGTCGTCGACGAGCGGCTCGAGCAGCGCGCTGCTGCCGGCGTCGAGCGCCTGCCCGAACACCGGGAAGAGCCGCGCGAGCTCGCGGGCATGCGCCGGGAGGAGGGCCGCCGCGCGGGGACCGCTCTGCGCGCCCAGGTAGCTGCTGAGCTCGTCGACCACGGCGTCGACCGTCTTGTAGGGCACGAAGTCCTGCTCGTAGCAGCGGCCGCGCAGGATGAAGGCACCGTCGCGAAACGCGACCTCATCGAGGAGGCGCTCGATGAGGGCGGTCTTTCCCATTCCGCTCTCGCCCTCGATCAGGGCGACGACTGGCTCGCCTCCGTCGCGGCAGAGGGCGAAGGCCTCCCGGAGCGCGGCGAGCTCGGGCTCGCGCCCGACGAAGGCGCGGCCGGCGTCCGCCACGGCGAACGCGCGTGGCGCATCGAGGCGAGTGAGGCGCGCCATCACCGCCGCTGCGTCGGGCCGTTCGTCCGGGTCGACGGCGAGGAGATCCTGGCAGAGATCGGCGAGGTCCTCCGGGACCGCAGGGTTGAGCTCGCGTGGACCCGGGGCACCGCCTTGGATCTTGGACCACAAGAGCGTCAGCACGTTCTCGTGCACGTACGGGAGGGCGCCCGTCAGCACCTCGTAGAGCATGACGCCGAGCGCGTAGACGTCGCTCCGCGGTCCTGCGGGGCGCCCCGTGGCCTGCTCCGGTGCCATGTAGAGCGGGGTCCCGACGACGGTGCCGCCCGCTGCATCGGCGCCGCGCGGTCCGAGCTCGGTGACGAGGCCGAAGTCGAGGACCACTGCGCGCCCGGTCGGCGTCACCAGCACGTTGTGAGGCTTCAGGTCGCGGTGCAGCATGCCCTCGGCGTGCAGGGCGGCGAGGGCGCGGGCCACTTGCGCGAAGACCCCGCGCACCGCTTCCCAGTCGCGCTCGACCGGCGTTCCTCCCTCCGCGGCGGGGTGCGCAGTGGCTGCCCGCAGGTCCTCGGTGAGGTGCGTCCCGCTCGTGACGACGGGGAACGCCAACTCGGCGCCGGTGGCATCGAGCGTCTGGTCGAGGGTGCTCGAGGCTCGCGTGGTGGCGGCCAACCCCGCACCGCCGAAGAAGTCCACGAGCGGAACGCCCTCCACCAGCTCCATGGCGAGGTACCAGTCTCCGTCCGACACGAAGAGCTCATGGAGCGCGACCAGGTTCGGGTGGCTCATCCGCGAGAGCGCGCGGAACTCCTTCTTGAAGCGATAGAGCGACTTGGCATCGGACTGCCGCAGGCGCTTGAGAGCGACGTGCCCGACACGCACGGGGTCGTACGCTGCGTAGACGGTGCCGTAGCTCCCCGCACCGAGGAGGTGTGCGACCTCGTATCGTTCGCCCACGCGCTCGGCACTGTCGCGAATCAACATCCCGGTCGGAGACTAGCCCATTGCCGCATCGGAAGTGAACGTCCTATCCTGCCCGCCATGTCGCTCCCTGTTCCATCGGCGCGCCTGTCGCGTCGACGCATCCGGCGCGCGGGTCTCCCCACGCCGTGGCCAGAGCACCCGCTGCGCCAGCTCGTCGCCTGGGCGAGCGACATGGACGGCTTCCTCGCGAAGGTGCGCGCCGGGGAAGCCGGGGCCTACACCCTCGACCTCTGGGGTCACGGCTTGGTCGCCGTCTTCACCTCGGAGGAGGCCCGCCGCGCCGTCATCCAAGGGAGCGCCGAGGACTTCGGCCATGCCAACGACCTCGCGGCCCTCTTCGTCGGGCCTTCTGCGCTGCTACTGCTGGACGGCGAGAAGCACGCGGCCGCGCGGCGCCGCACCATGGCGGTCATCGCCGGTGACGGTATCGCGGCGTATGGCGCCACCATGGCGGGCATCGCGGACGCGTGGATCGATGGTCTCGAGGTGGGGGGCACGACGCTCGCGCTCGAGGGGGCCCAGGTGATGACTCTCGACGTCATCCTGCAGACGGTCTTCGGCATGCAGCCCAGCCCCGAGTACGACGCCCTGCACCGGCTCGGGCGGGAGTTCATGGAAGGGGGGCGCGGGACGGGGGGCAACCTCGCCACCATGCTCTTGCCGGCCGCCGTGGTGCGCCGGCTCATGCTGGGCCGCCGTGGACCCGATATGGAGCTTCTGACGGAGCCCCTGCCGCTCCGCTTCCTCGGTCGGATGCGCGGCGTGCGCGAGGCGCGTGAACTCGTAGAGCGCCTTATGGAGCAGATCCGCGTGCGGCGCAGAAAGCTCGACGACGGAGACACCGACGCCCTCGCGCGCATCCTCCGCCATTCCGACGAGGGCGGGGTGCCGCTCGGCGACGCCGATCTGGTGGACGAGCTGCTCACCCTGCTGCTCGGCGGCCACGAGACCACCGCCGTCGTCCTCGGCTGGCTGCTGTATCGCCTCGCTGGCCAGCCCGAAACCTGGGCGCGGGCGCGGGCCGAGCTGGACGAGGCCTTCGGCGACGGGCCCCTCGACGCCCGCCGCGCTTCCCGGCTTCCCTATCTCGGCGCGGTGGTCCAAGAGAGCCTGCGCCTCGACGGCCTC
Source organism: Sandaracinaceae bacterium (assembly GCA_016706685.1). Taxonomy (NCBI): domain Bacteria; kingdom Pseudomonadati; phylum Myxococcota; order Polyangiales; family Sandaracinaceae; species Sandaracinaceae bacterium. Next base: position 204,814 of record JADJJE010000011.1, read on the forward strand.
ACCCTGGGCGTCATGCGCCGCACGCGCCGCGAGGTCGTGATCGATGGCTACACCATCCCCGCAGGCACCCTCGTCAACGCGCAGGTCCGTCACGTGCACCTCGACCCCGCGCGCTTCGACGACCCCCTCGCCTTCCGCCCCGAGCGCCTGCTCGGCGGCGAGCGCCTCTCGCCCATCGACTTCGCGCCGTTCGGCGGGGGCTACCGCCGGTGCGTGGGCGCGGCCTTCGCCACCTTCGAGCTCAGCACGCTGACCGCCGCCATCGTGCGCCGCGTCGAGCTCCGCGCCCCGGCGGACCTTCGCGTGGACCGCGTGCAGTACGGCCCCTTCCCCGGGCCGAGCAACGCGATCCCGCTCGAGGTACTGAGCCGCCGCTGAGGCGCTGGCTGGCCGCCCCAGCCAAACACAGCAGGGCCACGCGTCGCCCTCCTGGCTGCGGTGATGCCGTTGAGGTAGCCGAGCCTTAAACGACCCACGGAGCGCGCCTGATCGCGCGCCCGGACGCCAGTACCGCGGTCGGCCGGCGGGGGGGCGGGGGGGGGGCGCCCGGGCGGCGGGGGGGGGCCCGGCCGCCGGGGGCCCCCCCCGGGCGGGCGGCGGGGCCCCCCGCCCCCCCCGGGCCCGCGCGCGCGACCCGGCGGGCGGCCCGGGCCCCCGGGGGCCGCGGGGGGGGGGCGCGAGGGGGGGGGCCCCCCGGCCCCCGGCCCCGCCGCGCCCGGGGGGGGGGCGGCCCGGCCGGGGGCCGGCGGCGGCGCGACGACAGCCCCGCCCCAGCGCGCCCCCCCCCCCCCCCCCCCCCCCCCCGCCCCCCCCCCCCGCCCCCCCCCCCCCCCCCCCCCGCCCCCCGCCCCCCCCCCCCCCCCCCCGGGCCGGGGGGGCCCGGGGGGCGCCCCCCCCCCCCCCCCCCCCCCGCGCGGCCCGGCCCCCCGCCGGCGCGCGCCAGACGGTCAAGCGCATCAGGGTCTTTCGACCGCCAGGGGCGCTCGGTCCTCGCGCGCGATCCCCCCAAACCGAGCGCCACGCCCGAGGTAGCGACCCGCCCAGTCCCACTTCGCAGCGCCCCCGGTGCTCGCGGGCCTCCGGCGCCGCCACGCACCCGCGCTCGTCATCGGCCCGCTCACCGGCACCCGAGGACCACCAGCGCGGCGGCAGCCAGCGAAAGGCCTCGGGCGAGCGCTGGACGCTCTCGACGAGGACGGGAGCGCCGGGCACCGATGCGGGCCACACGGACCTCCTTCGGACTCGAGAGCGTCACGGCTCCCTATCGTTCACCGGGACCCCCACGGGGCGCCGCTGGCCGTCGCGATGCGCACCGGCGATTTCGGCAACCTCGAGCAGAGGCCCATGAAGCCGCCGCAAGATCCACGCGATCCCCGGCAGGTCCGAGGCGATCGAGCGCCACCCCGCGCGCCTGCCTGGCCGTTGCCGGCCGAGCCAGAGCGGAGCGTGGCCCTCGAAGGTGCGGTCCAGGCCGAGGAGCCGCCGGAGCTGCTGACGACGGAGGCGCTTGTGGACTCGGTGCACGGTCATGCGGCGGAGCCAAGCGGCGAAGCGTGCGGCCTCCCGCAGGTCGGTGAGCTCGTCGAACGCGGAGATGAAGACGTCCTGGACGACGTCCTCGGCGTCCGCGTCGTTGCGCAGCATGCGCCTCGCCAACCCGAGCACGTCGGCCACGTGTCGTCGGTAGAGGGCCTCTTCCGCCCAGAGATCCCCCTGCAGCGCGCGGGCCACGAGAAACTCGTCCTCTGGCACGGGCTCGGCGAGGCGCTGAATCGGAGCGAGGACGGAGGTCACGTTGGCATGGACCCCGAGCGAGGGAAAACGGCTCACGGTTTCTCGAAAAGGTGTGGCCCATGCATTAGCGCACGAATGGTTGAGCCGAATCGACTCCCTGGCGGTCCAATCCTCCGAACCATCACGGGGATTCCTTTCATGCTCACCCGCTCCTCCTTGCTCGTCGCCGCGCTCTTGGCGCTGCTGCCTCCGCTCGCTCAGTCGCTCGCCACCGGTTGTGCGGAGCGCCCCGTGCGACCGCTCGTTCCTTGCACGCTTTCGGGCGTCGTCAACGAGGTCGACATCACCCAAGTCAATCAGCTCGACCTCCTCTTCCTCGTCGACAACTCCGGTTCGATGAAGGAAGAGCAGGAGGCGCTCATCTCCGAGATTCCCCGCATGGTGACCATCCTCGCGACAGGCGAGCTTCCGGATGGCTCCACCTTCGAGCCCGTCGCGAGCCTCCGCGTGGGCGTGATCACGAGCGACATGGGCGTGGGTGGAATCGACATCCCTGCGCAAGCCATGTGTTCCACGGCGCTTGGCGACGACGGAGTCCTGCTGACCGAGCACCGCGGCACCCGAACGGACTGCGAGGACGCCTATCCTGCCTTCCTCGAGTTCGCGTCCGCCACCGGCATCGCCGACGACTTCGCGGGACAGGTGCGCTGTCTGGCGAACACCGGGAGCGCCGGCTGCTCGTTCGAACAACAGCTCGAGGCCGTGCTGAAGGCCCTGACGCCCTCGACCTCACCCATCACCTTCCCGCAGACGCGCGGAGGCGCGGAGATCCGCAACACGTGGTGGTGCGCGCCGCCACGCGCCAGTGCGCCACGTACCGTGACGCGCAGCACCCCATCTCGCGCTACGTCGACGGTCTGCTCGCGCTGCGTCCCGGCGCGGAGGGCCGCCTCATCTTCGCGGTCATCGGCGGCGTGGCGCCAGAGGTGCTCGCGGCCAACAGCGAGGAGGTCCTCGAGAACGACGTCCCGCTCTTGGTCCACGACTATGCGGGCATGCTCGCCCATCCCTCCATGCAGGAAGTGGCCAACGCCATCGGCAGCGAGCTCGTGCCAGGCTGTGTCCGACCCAGCCCCGAGGCTCCGACGAACCCTGCGCGGCAGAATGAGGCGTTTCCCCCTCGCCGGCTCATCCGCGTCGCCCAGGGGCTCGACGACGCGGGCGCCGCCGGCGTGGTGGCCTCGATCTGCGAGGCCGTCGACTCCGAGCACGGGGACTACCGAGCAGACTTCGCGCCAGCCATCGACGCCATCGTGGCGGCCATCGCCTCGAAGATCCCGACGAGCTGCCTCCCACGCCCCCTCATCCGAAACGGTCTCGGGATGGTCCCCTGCAGCGTCCTCGAGGTCCTGCCCGCGGGAACCACGTGCGCCGAACACGCTGGGCGAGGGCGCAACGCGCGCGCAGTCAGCGTGACCGAGGACGGCCGCGAGGTGTGTGGCGTCGAGCAGGTTGCCCCCACGCTCGAACAGCGCGACACGGGCATGGACCCGATCGACCCGGGATGGTTCTACGACGACTACTCGAGCCGAGTCGAAGAGGACTGCGCGACCGAACGCCGCCAGCAGATCCGCTTCACGATCGGTGCGGAGCCCACCTTGGGCGCGCGCTTCCGCCTCGAGTGCTTGACGCCGGTTGCGCCGCCCGAGTCGGTCGTGGACATCGGCACGTCGTGCGAGTCCAACGCGGCGCGCTGCACGCTCACGGGCGCGGATCTCGCCCGGCTCCGCTCCCAGTACGATCGGCCGAACGCCGAGCTCCGTTGCGACGACTACTCGAACACCTGCCGTCTGACATGCGCCACAGGGGCCGACTGTCCTGGGGGCTACATCTGCTTCGACGCGGAGGCGGGAAACCTCGGCAGCGCCCCCTACTGCATCAGCCCGACCTGCGACCTTTGAAGGTTTCGTTCGGCGGGCGCCGATGGGCTGTCAGTCAGCACCGAGACCGATGTGCGCGCGCACTCCGAAGCTGAGCTCCCAGAGCTCGGTGACCACCTTGTCGCCGTCCGCCCCGGGATTGACGAAGAACGGAAGGCCGGCGCGCACGTAGGTGTCGAGCACGGCGGCGCCCACGGGCAGCGTGGCGCCGGCCTCGAACAGCAGCGGGATGTGGGTGTCCTCTGGATAGTCCAGCGGCACCATGACACCCGTGTTGAGGCCGACGTAGAAGGTATCCCAGGCGAAGCGCGGCATGAGGGTCAACAGCAACACTCCGTACACGTCATCGTCTGCGGGGACGACCAAGCCGGTCACCGACGCGTCGAGCGCGAAGTGGTCGCCACCGCGAACCCGCAACGGCACGCCGAAGATGATCCCCACATCGCGGCCATTGGCGGGGACGGCGACCGCGAGCTCGAGCCCGGCTTCGAGCTGGGGCAACGCAGCGAAGCGGTAACGCGCGTAGAACGTGGGGCTCAGAAACCCACGCACGAACGCGGGCGTCAGCGCCCCGCCGAGCCCCGCCAGGCCTCCTTGGAAGCTCGCAGAGGCCATCAGTGGTGCGATGGGGACGTCCCTAGGCCCACCTCGAGGTCGTCGATGATGCCGAAGCCCACGCCCCCGTTGAGGAGCACGAGCACCACCTCGTCCTCAGAACCGGCGTTGGAGATCCACAACGAGACCTGAGGCTCCACCCGGAGGTGCAGCGCTGGCAGCGTGAGCGGACGCTCGGTGTACCGGGAGGGGTATGACGTGACTGCTTCTGCCTGGGCCTGGGCCAGCGCGATGCGCGGCGAGAACCCCACAGCGAACGTGAGCACCAGGAGCAACTTCGCCCCCAGCCTCCATGCATGCGTGGCGTCGCGATGGAGTCCGGGAACAGCAGGTTCGTGTGGCTTCGAGGGCGTCATGGGCCCCGCCGTTTGCAGCGGTCGTGCCACGGAGGATTCACGCTTCCCTCTGGCGCAACTCGAGGGGCATCCGAGTCGTGCGGGCGAGACTCTGGCAATGGGCTGCACGCTTGTGCGCAGTGCGCTGCACACATTCGGGCTCCCCACACTCCACCGCGCTTCCATGAACCGCGGTGGAGGCGCTGACGAATGGAGCCGTGGAGCATGGCCCGTGGCTTGCACTGAAGCGGTGCATGCAAGCGACACGAATGAGACCGATGCGGCTGATGACTCTGGTGCTGCTGGTCTTCGGAGCAACGAATGTCGCCCGAGCACAGGAGGCCCCGACGCTCCGGGAAGACACCAAGCTCACGGACGAAGCGATGGAGCACGCGCGCAGGTCGCCCGGCTTGCAGGTGAACCCGGTGAACACGGCATATCCACGGCTCACGCTGCACGAAGGGCCTCGCCACCCACGGCGAGGCCAGCGGCTGGTCCGCACCGGAGGCTTGCTCATGGGGCTTGGCACCGTCGGGATCATCTTGGGCGCCGCCAGCAACTCGTCCGCCTTCGACCGATGTGAGGATGATGAGTCGTTCTGCTTCGACTTCAGCCCGGAGGTGAGCGTAGGCGCCTCCGTGGCCGTGATGTCGCCACTCCTCATCGTGGGCCTCATCGCTGCGAGCTCTGGAGCGCGACGGAGGGGGCAAGCGCGAAGACTCTCAGCGCGCGTCGAGCTGGCCGGGGGCCGGTACGGATTCGCCCTCATGGGCCGGTTCTAGCGTACAGCGCCGGCCCTCTTGCCCGCGCCCGCCCCGCACCGCATACCCACCGCGTGGACGAGGTCTACCGCAACGACACCAACCGCGACGTGCCGCTGGCCCAGCCCGGCGAGTTCGCGCCCATCCAGCTGGGCCCGCTGTCGGTGTGGCCGCCCGTGGTCCTCGCGCCCATGGCCGGCGTCACCAACTGGCCCTTCCGCATGATGTGCCGGAAGTTCGGCGCGGGGCTGTACGTGAGCGAGATGATCACGGCGCGGCCGCTGGCCGAGGGCCGCGACAAGACGCTCAAGCTCGCGGACTTCCATCCGGACGAGTCGCCGCGCAGCCTGCAGCTCTACGGCGTGGACCCGTACTACGTGGGCGAGGCCGTGAAGCGGCTGGTCGGTGAGGGGCACGTGGACCACATCGACATGAACTTCGGGTGCCCGGTGCCCAAGGTCACGCGCAAGGGCGGTGGCTCGGCCATCCCGGCGCGCCCTGCCCTGCTGGCGGCCATCGTGCGCGCGGCGGTGCAGAACGCGGGCACGGTGCCGGTGACCATCAAGTTCCGGAGCGGCGTGGACGACACCCTGCTCACGTACCGTGACGCCGGCCGCATCGGACAAGAAGAGGGCTGCGCGGCCGTGGCCCTGCACGCGCGCACGGCGGCCCAGCTGTATGACGGCGAGGCCAACTGGGAGGACATCGCGGACCTCAAGCGGCTGGTCACGCACATCCCCGTGCTGGGCAACGGCGACATCTGGGAGGGGCACGACGCGCTCCGCATGATGCGCCTGACCGGCTGCGACGGCGTGGTGGTGGGGCGCGGTTGCCTGGGGCGCCCGTGGCTCTTCGCGGACCTGGCCGCCGTGTTCGACGGCCGCGAGCCCGAGAACCCGCCCGACTTCGGCGGCGTGGCGGCCATCATGCGGGAGCACGCCCTGCTGCTCATCGAGTGCATGGGCGAGGTGCACGCCATGCGGCAGTTCCGGCGGCACGCCACCTGGTACACCAAGGGCTTCCGCGGCAGCGCTCAGCTCCGGCAGGCGCTCACCAACGTGAGCACGCTGGACGAGCTGCGCGCCGCGCTCGGGTCGTTCGACTCGAGCGAGCCCTTCCCCCCCGCCGCCATGCGCGTGAAGCGCGGCAAGACCTCGGGCCGCCAGCGCGTCACCCTGCCCGACGGCTGGTGCGACGACCCGAACGACGCCACGCCGCCCATGGACATCCCCATCGAGCTGATGTCGGGAGGCTGACCAGCGCCCTCACGCGGAGCCTCACGGCTCGAGCAGCCCCTCGAGAGCGTCGAACGAGCCGGTCCAACCGAGCGTCATCCCGCCGCGCTCGCCCACGAAGGCCGCAAGCTCTGCCGTGCTGACACGACCCTGCGGCTCCACCGTCACCGTGACGCGCGTGCGTTCGTCCGACTCGTCGCTGAACACCACCGTGGTCAGCAGGGTGGCGGGCCAGACCTCCGCGCCCGGCGCGGCGGCCAGGTGCTCGCTCTCGTCCACGAACTGCTGCGCGTACACCACCCGGTGCGGGGGCTCGATGGCCAGGTACTCGGCGCGCACGTGCATGGTGCCGTGCTCGCCCGTGATGACGAAGAAGGTGCTCTTGCCCACCGCAATCTCCGACCGGAGGAAGCGCATGCGAGCGCCCGTCGGCGGGAGCCACTGAGCGAGATGCTCGGGCTTCGTCCACATCTCGAACACGCGAGCGATGGGGGCGTCGAAGGTGCGGTTGATGACGAAGGTGCGCTTGCCCGTGGTCGCTTCTTCGAGGTGCTCGGCCAAGCGGTCCCACGTGCCCGTGCCGCCCTTCTCCTTGATCATCCGGGCCATCTCGGTGGCCGCCTCGGGCGTGGCCAGCGCGAAGCTCAGGTCGAGGGTGGTCTTGCCGCCCGCTTCGGTGAACGTGGCCGTCACGCGGAAGAGCGGCGGGGTGCTGTCCGTGGCGCCGTGGTCGTAGACCAGCTTCGCGCGCGGCTCCACCACGAAGTACGTGGCGATGTTGGGGTAATCCACGCCATCGGGCCCATGCATGGTGTAGCGCCAGTGGCCTCCCGCCCGCAGGTCCTTGCTGTGCGTGGTGAGCGTGAAGCCGCGTGGGCCCCACCACTGCCCCACCTGCTCCGGGTCCGTCCACGCGTCCCACACCGCGCTGACGGGGGCCTCGTACACGCGCGTGAGGCGGATCTCGTTGGAGCTAGTTGGCTTTCTCATGGCGCTTTCCTCTCGAGTTCTTGGCCCGCGGCGCGGTGCGTGCGGACTTCTTGGTCGTCGGCTCGGCCGGCTGCGCGGCAACGCTCTTCAAGTACTCCCCGAGGCGGTCGAGCCGGTCCTCCCACATGGCCCGGTACTGCTCGAGGAAGTCCACCGCGGGCTCGAGCGCACGCGGCTCCAGCCGGCACGGGCGCTGCTGTCCCTCGCGGCTGCGCGAGATGAGGCCTGCGCGCTCGAGCACCTTGAGGTGCTTGGTGATGGCCGGGCCCGACAGCTCGAAGGGCGCCACCAGGTCCTTCACCGGCGCTTCGCCCTCGGAGAGCCGCGCCAAGATGGCCCTGCGCGTCGGATCGGCCAGCGCCGAGAAGATCAGGGAGAGGTCGGCCGACGGCATGGGAATCATTTTACCCATTAGTTATTTAACCTTCAAGAAAAATATCGCCGCGACCTGCGTCGCATCGAGGGAACGGGCGGCGAGCCTGAACGTCGAAGCCACTTGGATGTCGGGGGGGCTGCCCCGCGCCCCAACGCTGCTACAGTCCGCCTTCGTGACGACCGCCCCCACCCAGACCGTCCTGCTGGTCGAAGACGACCCTGCGCTGGCGCTCGGCCTGTGCGACAGCCTCGAGTTCGAGGGGTTTGCGGTGCTGCACGCCAAGCGCGGCAGCGAGGCCGTGACCATGGCCAAGAGCGCGCGGCCCGACTGCATCCTGCTGGACGTCATGCTGCCGGACATGAACGGCTACCAGGTGTGCGAGGCCGTGCGCGCCTGGGACCTGAACGTGCCCATCCTCATGCTCACGGCGCGCAGCCAGGAGGCCGACAAGATCCGCGGCCTCGACGCCGGCGCCGACGACTACGTGACCAAGCCGTTCAGCGTGAGCGAGCTCATGGCCCGCGTGCGCGCGCTCCTGCGCCGGGCCAAGCGCACCACCCTGGCCCCCGCCGACGAGTTCCACGTGGGCGAGTGCGTGGTGGACCCGGGGACGCAGGAGCTGCGCCTGCCCGACGGCCAGGTGGAGCAGCTCTCCTTCTTCGAGGTGCAACTGCTGGCCTTCCTGCACGCCCACGGGGGCCAACCGGTGTCGCGCGACGACATCCTCGAGAAGGTCTGGGGCAGCACGGGCAACACCCGCACCGTGGACAACTTCATCGTGAAGCTGCGCAAGAAGATCGAGCCGCTGCCCGAAAAGCCCCGCTACATCCTCACGGTCTACGGCGTGGGCTACCGCCTGGCCATGCCCAAAGAGTTCACGAAGGACGAGGTGGGCTGATGGGCTCCGGAAGCAGCGCACTCATCTGGTACTTCATGTGCACCATCGTGGTGGCCTTCATGACCATCTGCGGTGCGGCGCTGATCATCATCGGCCGCCGGTCGGACGCGAAGAAGCGCGCCGCTCGGATGCGCTGGCGCGGGAATCCGAACCCCGGTAGGGTCGGACCGTGCGTTTCCAGGGGTCAACTGCTTCGTTGCCGGGTCTCACGTACGAGGACGCCTGCGCGCGGCTCTCACGTGTGTCCGAGCCGGTGCTCGGCCAAGTGTCCGTCGAGCACGTACAGCTCTGCCCACAGAGCTCGGGTGTGCTCGATGCCGAGCGCGCCACGCAGCTCCGGGAGTCGATGCCGGAGACCCGGTCCCGTCTGCATGCCAACGTGCGTGTGGAGCCCGAGCGCGTGCTGCGCGACGCGACGCACGTGCGCGCAGACCCCGGGTACTTCGCCAGCTTGGGTCGCGTCCATCACGCCCTAGGTTCGGACGTCTACTCGTTGCACGCCGGTCGACGCGGAGGACCGGTCGACACTCTCGAACAGGTGTTCGACAACGTACGTCACCTCGAGGACGCCCTCGGCAGCACCGTCGCGGTGGAAGGGCTCTACCCCGACGCGCGCCGCTCGTTCTTCCTCGACGACTGGTCGTCGTACGCGTCGCTCCTCGAGAGCCCGGTCCACTTCGCGATAGACCTGTCGCATCTGCACATCGTCGCCACGCGCTGGCGAAGCCTGCCGCGCGCCCTGGTGCACGAGCTGCTCGCATGCGAACGCTGCGTCGAGGTCCACGTGTCGGACAACGACGGCTTTCGAGACCAGCACCGGGTGCTCACGCACGAGCCCTGGTGGTGGTCGTTTCTTTCGTCGGTGCACCCCAGCGCCGTGGTGTTCACCGAAGCCAACCACCGGAGCAGCCCTACCCCATGATCTCAGAAGCCCAAGTCGCCTCGCTCGTCACGCATCTCACGAACCAATTGCGACCCATGGACGGTGTGAGCGTGCTGTCCCAGACGGAGGACACCGTCACCATTCGCCTCGAGCGGATGGAGGGTCCCGACATGCTCGTCAAGATCGGCAAACAGCACTACTTCCACTACGAGCCGAGTGAAGACGAGAACGAGTACCTCGACGAACGCGCTGTGACGGCGGCCGTCCTCGAGGCGGACGACTACGTCTTCTCTGGATATGGCGAGCTGCTCGGCTACGACGACGAAGGTTGCGACGGGGCCTTCGACATCGAAGTCCATGAGGCCCCAGGCGACAAGAAGAAGCGCAAGCAGCTCGTCGACAGGTTGGTCAAAGCGATGAAAGCAAGGGTGAAGGGGGTGGCCCAAGCGCCTCCCGGCCGCACGCTCCGCGAGAAGTTCGGCAAGGACCCATTCACCGGGAAGTCGGAGTCCTACTTCGTGGACGAAGAGGGGTTGCGCGTCTCGAAAGCGAGGCCGAACGACGTGATCGTCAAGGCGAGCGGCACCGACGAGCCCATCGGGATCGACGAGGAGACATGGGGCGTGTACCCATTCGAGAACGAAGCTGCGGCCTGGTGGATCAAGGACCTCAAGGGGAGCGACGCGGTGCGCCTCGATAAGATCACGTTCGTGTTCCGCTACATCGAGGAGGAGTTCAATTCCAAGCTCGGTGTCGGCATAGAGACCGCGCAATGCGTGATAGCTGCCTCGGAGATCCTCGCGCGCATTCAGGGGCGGCCCGACCCGGCGTCGGCGCCAGCCGCTCTCGCCAAGTGGCTCGCAACCTCGAAGCTGGAGGCGACGCCCGAGCTGCTGGAAAAGGCCTCCAAGGCCATCGACTGCGCGCTCGGAAAGAACTCGGGGCTGAGGGTGGCGTGGACCGAATCAGGTCACCTCGACGCATGGCTCGCCGTCGTCGCCGATCTCCGCGGACGTCTCGGGTCCTGAGCGCGCAACCCCTGTCGAGCCGGGATGCAGCACCTAGCGCGACGTGCTCGCCTCCGGTGCAACCGACAGCGACCTCCTGACCGAGACCACTCGACCGCCAAGACGCGAATCGCCCGCGAAGCACGAGGGCTACGCGGGCGAACGCTGAACGGGAGCCTCGAGCTGAGCCCTAGGCCTGAGCCACCACGCCCGCGCCCGCCGTCTTGTCGTCGCCCAGCCGCAGCTTCAGCGAGTCGGTGTTCTCGAGCGCGTTCACCAGCACCTCGTCCACGGTGGACACCGGGATGAACTCCAGCGTCTCGCGGATCTCCTCGGGCACCTCTTCCAAGTCCGCAGCGTTGCGCTCCGGCAGGATGACGCGCTTGATGCCGGCGCGGTGAGCGGCGAGCACCTTCTCCTTGATGCCACCCACGGGCAGCACGCGGCCGCGCAGGGTGATTTCACCGGTCATGGCCACGTCGTGGCGCACGCAGATGCCGGTGAGGAGCGAGACCAGGGCCGTCATCATGGTGACGCCGGCGCTGGGGCCGTCCTTGGGCATGCCGCCTGCGGGGATGTGGATGTGCAGGTCGCTCTTCTCGAGGAAGTCCTTGGGGAGGCCGAAGTCTTCGGCGCGGGTGCGCACGTAGCTCATGGCCGCCTGCGCGGACTCTTTCATGACGTCGCCCAGCTGTCCGGTGAGCTGCAGCTTGCCCTGCCCGTGCATGCGCGTGGCCTCGATGAAGAGGATCTCGCCGCCCACGGCCGTCCAGGCCAGGCCCGTGGCCACGCCCGACTCGCTGGTGCGCTCGGCCACTTCGGACGTGAAGCGTGCGGGGCCCAGGTAGGGGCGCAGCGCCTCGGCGTCGTTCATGGCCCACGGACCCGTCTCGCCCTCGGCCACCTTCACGGCCACGCCACGAATGACGCTGGCGATCTGGCGCTCCAGGTTGCGCACGCCGGCCTCGCGCGTGTAGTGGTCGATGATGCCCTCGAGCGCGGCGTCCGAGATGGTGAGGATTTCACCCTTGATGCCGTGGTCTTCGAGCTGCTTGGGCAGGAGGTGCACCTTGGCGATGTCCAGCTTCTCGCGCCGCGTGTAGCCGGGGATCTCGATGATCTCCATGCGGTCGCGGAGCGGCGCCGGGATGGTGTCCCCCACGTTGGCCGTGGCGATGAACATGACCTTGGAGAGGTCGTACGGGATCTCCAGGTAGTGGTCGCTGAAGGTGTCGTTCTGCTCGGGGTCCAACACCTCGAGGAGCGCGGCCGCCGGGTCGCCCCGGAAGTCGTGGCCCACCTTGTCGATTTCATCGAGCATGAAGATGGGGTTGATGGTCCCGGTCTTCTTCATGCCCTGGATGATCTGGCCCGGAAGCGCGCCCACGTAGGTGCGGCGGTGACCGCGGATGGCGGCCTCGTCGTGCACGCCACCCAGGCTGATGCGGTGGAACTTGCGGCCGAGCGCGCGCGCCACGGAGCGGCCGAGCGAGGTCTTGCCGACGCCGGGCGGCCCGATGAGGCACAGGATGGGACCCTTCTTGTCCTTCTTGAGCTTGCGCACGGCCAGGTACTCGACGATGCGCTTCTTGACCTTCTCGAGGCCCGAGTGGTCCTCGTCCAGCACCTTGCGCACGGCGGCGATGTCCAGGTTGTCCGTGGTCTCGCGGCTCCAGGGCACGTCCAGGAGCCAGTCGATGTACGTGCGCACCACCGTGTACTCGGCGCTACCCACCTGCATCTGGCGCAGCCGCTTGAGCTGCTTGCGGGCCACCTTGTCGGCCTCGCCGGGGAGGCTGGCCTTGGCGATGCGCTCTTCGACCACGTCCAGGTCGCCCTGGTCGCCCTCTTCTTCGCCCAGCTCTTCCTTGATGGCCTTGAGCTGCTGACGCAGCACGTATTCGCGCTGGTTCTTGCCCATCTCCTCTTTGATTTGCGAGTTGATCCGCTCGCGCATCTTGAGGATTTCCAGCTGACGCGTGAGCAGGCGCAGCACCTTGCGGATGCGCTCCTTGGCGTCCACCGTCTCGAGCAGCTGGGCCTTGTCTTCCACCGGGGCGTCCAGGTTGGCGGCCACCAGGTCGGCCAGCTGGCCGGGCTCTTGGATGCTGTCCAGCAGCGAGTTGGCCTCGCGCGGGAGCTCCGGCATGAGCTGCACCACCTGCTTGGCGATGTCGCGCAGGCTCATGGCCAGCGCTTCGCTCTCCACGTCGTCCGTGGGGATTTCGTCCAAGCGCGAGATGCGGGCCTTGAGGTACGGCTCCTCTTCCACCACGTGCTCGAGGCGGATGCGCACCAGGCCCTGCAGGATGAGGCTGTAGTTGCCCGAGCTGTGCTTGAGCGCCTTGAGCACGCGCGCCGCGACGCCCACCGGATACAGGTCGCCCTCGATGGGGTCGTCCGTGGACGGGTCGCGCTGCGCGAAAATGGCGATGATGGGCTGGTCGGCGCTCTCGATGTCTTCCACCAAGGCGACCGAGCGGGGGCGACCCACGTCGAAGGGAGCGACGGCGCCGGGGAAGAGCACCGCGTTGCGGATGGGCAACACTGGCAGCTCGTCGTCGAAGCGTACGTCTGGTCCCTCGGGCGGTGTCGATAGGGAACTCATCTCGTCTTCGTCAGACATATTCTGCGACCATAGTCACCGGCCCGAAGCCTGGCAAGGACGTTGCACGCCGAGCGTTCTATTCGTGGTTTTCCCGGGTGGCGGCGGCCTCATCCGGGATTCGCTCGAAGATCGTCACGGGCATGTGGTCGAAGCACACGCTGAGGGCCTCCTCGTCTTGCTCGTCCCACACGTAGCCCCAGTCCGTGTCGGGGAAGCGCGGCTCGCGCGTGAAGCGGGCCACCACGCGGAACCCCAGCTGCTCGGCGAACAGGTCGCGGTAGAACGCGTGCTGGGCCGGCGCACGCACGGGGGCGCTGGGGTGGCGAGCACGGCGATGGTACCAGTCGCCCACCACGACGAAGCGCGCCCGGGCCAGCGTGCGCTCGAAGTGTGCGGGCAGCCGCTCTTGATCGGGGCGGCCCGTGAACAGTCGCCGCGGGCGCAGCGTGGCGGCCTCCGGAGGAACACTGTTGGCCACCCAGCGCCCACCCGAGGCGGCCGGGTAGTTGGGGAGCACGCGCCCCACCAGGTCGTAGTCGTCGTTCAGGACCGCGCTGTAGGAGCCCTCGGGCTCGAGCACCACCACGTCGCGCCGCTCGCCGTGCTCGGCCAGGTAGCGCCCCGCCAGCACGCGCGGGTCGGGCTGGCGGAACATCAACGCATAGGCCACCCCGCGGGCGCAGGTGAAGGCCACGATGCCCACCGCCAGCGCGGCCAGCGCAAAGCTCAGCGACGCGGCCAGCGTGGCGTTGCGACCGGGCGGAGGCTGGCTGCCGCCGGGGCGCCCTGGATGGGGACTGGGAGCGGGAGCGGGGAGGAGGCGTTGCGGGTGGGCCAGCAGGCTCGCAGCCCCCAGGATGAGCGCGGGCACGGCTGGCAGGACGTAGCGCACGGTGACCACCGCGAAGCCGCCCACCAGCAGCAGCGGCGGGATGGCGCCCCAGAAGACGATGCGGTCGAGCGAGGAGCGCCGCACGAGCCCGCGCCCGAGGGCGATGTAGGCCGCCAGGCAGGCCGGGCCCCCGAGGGCATACGGCAGCAGCGTGGCCACGTGCGGCCAGAAGGGCAGCGAGTCGTTGTACGTGAAGCGCCAGTCGTAGAAGCTGAACTCGCGCTCGTTGAACTGCAGGGCCAGCAGCGCCGCACCCGAGCGATTGGGCGCGATGTCCCGGAAGTAGGCAGCCGGGTCCGACGACACCAGCCAAGGGTTGAGCGCCGCGTAGGCCAGCACGGCCACGAGCAGGCTGAGCAGCATGGGCGCGCTCAGCCCCGCCCGCAGCAGGCTCACGCTGCGCCGCCACCACGACGTGGGCATCCCCGCCACCTGTCGGTGGCTGGCGATGGCGGCTGGAAGCGCCACCAGGCACACCAAGCCGGGCCCCTTGCTGGCGGCGATGAGCGCGATGGCCACGCCTGCCTCGAGCACGCTGGTGACGCTGGCACGACGCGTAGCCAGCGCCGCGCACGCGTGCAGGAAGAGCGCCAGCGCGAACACCAGGACGGACTCGGCGGTGAAGAAGTGCGCCACCTGGAACAAGCCCACCGAGGCAGCGGCCAGCGTGGCGGCAACGGCCCCGGCGCGGGACGTCTCGAGGCGCGCCGCCGTGAGGCCCAGCAAGAGGATGGTGAGCGCCCCCAGCACCCCGGCCAGGAGGCGCAGCGCATGGAGCAGGTCCGGCAACGAGACGGTTGTGGCGGTGGTCTCGGTGGTGAACGCCCGCGTGATGTAGGCGCCCTGGTTGGGGTAGCGGGCCACCAGCGCTTGCGCGGCGTCGCGGCCCCCGAAGCGGGCCCACTTGGTGGCGATCACCAGCTGGAACACCAGCGGGCCATAGGCGGTGTTGTGCGGCCGGAAGTCCCCCCGGGTGAGACCCCGGTACTCGGCGGCCAGCGCCTCGTGCACCACGAAGCCCTTTTCGTCCACGTGCAGGGCGTAGGGCAGCCCCCAATCGGCCGTGGCCAGGCGCGCACCACCGCCCAGCAGCGTGGCCAGAGCGATGACCATCCAGGGCAGCCACGAGCGCTGCTTCGTCGAAACAGGCGGAGCATAGGCGCGAGGCGGGCGGGGCGCTGGACCCAACCCACCCCCCTGCCAGCGGGCGCGGGCCTCGGCGGCGTCGGCGTCCACCTGCGACTGGGCGGTCAGGGGCGGAAAGCTGGCTAGCTCGAGCTCGAGCTCGTCCTCGGTGCGCGACACGGCGCGAAGCTAGCAGGTCAGGCGGCCCAGAGAGCACTATGCTTGAGTTCGGTCGGCGGGTTTCGTACACCCACGGGCCAGCCTGCCCCGCTGCGCTGCGCATCGTGACACTCACCCCCGACCACCCACCGTATCGCACCCGTCATCGCCCTCCCCGTCGTGGGAGCGGTGCAGAGCGTCTGCTGCGGCGCGTGGGCACGCCCGAGCGGCTGAGCTTGCTGGCCATCGCGCTGGGCTTCCTGGTGATGCACTCCCTGAGCCCCATCCCCGCGCTGCAGGGTGACGGCTACTACACTTATCTCTGGGCGCGCTCGCTGGCCTTCGACGGGGACATGGACCTCGCCAACGACTACGCCATGTGCGGGGACCCGTGGGGCATGGGCCGGCCACACGCGCCTGGCCTCGGGCCGCGCAACCAGTGGAGTCCTGGACCGGCGCTGGCCTGGACGCCCATGCTGTGGATGGGGCGGCACTTCGTCCCGGCCGCGCTCAGCGAGCAGCGCGCGGTCGCGCAGGCATGCACCGGCCCGCTGGCCGCGTTCGGGCTCTTCGGCACGGTGCTGCTCTCGTTGCTCACGCTCCTCTTGCTCTACCGCCTGGCGCGCCGGCACGCAGGGGTGGGGCCCGCGCTGCTGGCCACGGCCGGCATCGCGTTCGCGTCGCCGCTCTCGTATTACGGGGCGTGGCTGCTGTCCTACGGGCACGCGCCCGCCGCGTTCTCGGTGGCGCTCTTCATCGAGCGCTGGGATGGCACCCGCACCGGGCCGCACGCGCGCCACCCGCTGCGCTGGGCGCTCCTGGGCGCGCTGCTGGGCCTAGCCATGCTCATGCGCCCACAGAACGCGGTGTTCGTCTTCGCGCCGCTGGGAGAGTGGCTGTACCTCGCGTTCCACGATCTGCGCGCGAAGGAGCACCGGCGCGCTCTCGGCATGGTGGGCGCAGGGCTGCTCTTCACGGGTGGCCTGTTGCTGGCGTTCGCGCCGCAGCTGCACGCCTGGAAGGTGAGCTACGGGTCGTACTTCGCCATGCCGCAGGGGCCGCACTACATGCGCTGGAGCGAGCCGAGCCTGGACGGTGTCTTGTTCGCCAGCACGGGCGGGCTGCTCACGTGGACCCCGCTGCTGGCGCTGGGCGTCATCGGGCTGCTGGAGGGCAGCCTGTCGCGCCGGCGTGGGAACGCGCCCCACCGGCCGCTGGCGGTGGCGCTCCTGGTGGCCTTCGCGCTCACGGTCTACATCAACGGCGCGGTGTGGGACTACTGGGGCTCGATGGGGTTCTCGAACCGTCGCTTCACCGAGATGAGCGCGCCGCTCGGCCTGGGCATGGCGCTGGTGCTGGCGTCCGTGTTTCGCTACGCCGAGCGTGAGCCGCGGCGGCTGGCAGGCGCCATGCTGGGCCTGGTGGTGGGCGCCTTTTCGGTGTGGAACCTGGCGGCCATGACCGGCGTGGGCAGCGGCCGCATCGCCAACTGGCGCGAAGCGCGCTCTGACTTGATCTGGGAGCAGATCTTCCACGAGCTGGCGCACGGCACCTACGAGGCGGTGGGCAACCCGGCCGCGTGGCCCGCCTCGCTGCCCTTTGCGCTGCGCTTTGGAACGCACCCCATGCGCTATGACGCCATGCGCGGGATGAGCCTCTACTACGCGGAGTACGAGACCGGCCAGCCGCGCCCGGGCGAGACCACCGCCATCTTCGCTGGGGCGCCGCTGCACGCGCTCTATGCCACCGACGGCTTCTCGGCGGAGCCCGAGACGCTGGCGGGCCGCCGTGGCCTGCGCGTGAGCGGTGGGCACGCGCGGCTGCTCCTGCCGCTGTTCCTGGGCGAGGTGGGCGGCGTGAGCCTGCGCGCGCGCATGGTGGAAGCCGGCCGCGGCGCCGTGCGCGTCACGTGGAACGGCACGGACCTGGGCGAGCAGTCGGTGTCCAGCAGCTGGCGCGCGGCCACGTTCCGAATCCCGCCGGGTGTGGCGCACACGGGTGTCAACGAGGTGGAGCTGGAAGTGAGCGGCGGGCCGCTGGTGCTGGCCTCGCTCGAGCTGGTGCCGCCTCTCGCCGACGAACCTGCCGCGGAAGCCGAAGCGGCCGGTGCGGAACAGGCCGAAGCGGCCGCTGCCGACGAGGCGGGCGAGTAGCCCTACCGGCGAGGGTCAGCGGATGTTCACGCGACCCACCTCGATGGTGGTGCCTGCGCCGCGCGCCGTGCGGTACTCGATGGGGTACTGCTCGTCCAACACCGTGAGCGTGACGCGCAGCTCTACCGGGTGGCGGATCTCGCGCGGAATGACCATCTGCACCGAGTCGCGCAGGATCTCACCGCGCCGCCAGTCCGTAGTGCGGTAGCGCCCGTGGATGGGGTAGTGGTGCGCGTGGAAGTGCGGTGGGATGGGGAACCCCGGCGGCCCCTCGAGGTTCACGTAGAAGAACAGGTCCTTGTCGATGCGCGAGTCCACCCGATAGTAGAAGTCCATGGCGATGCGGTCGCCCGGGTGGAAATTGGTTTCGGGCAGGTCGTAGCCCAACAGGGTGAACTGCCCGGGGAACTGCGCGTCGAGCCGCGCCGTCATGTTGATGGGCTCGGCCGGCAGCCGCGCGTCGGCCACGATGTCCTCGGTGCGGTTCTCGGGCCGGTGGGTCTGCGCCATCCAGGCGCGCAGCAGGCCCAGCAGCTCCAGCGCGTCCTCGCGACGCTCGTCGCTCAGGTCGTGACGCTCCTCGGGGTCGGCGGCCAGGTCGAACAGCTGATACGTCCCCTCGCGCGTCCAGTAGATGAGCTTCTGGTTGCCACGGTAGATGGCCTTCTGGTCGTAGGGGTAGAGGCCGTCCGGCATGAGCTCGGTGAAGATGAGCCGCTCGGGGTCGGGCTCGCCACCGGTCATGACCCCCACCAGGCTGCGGGCCGGCACGGGCTCAGGCAGCGGGATGTTCGCCAGGTTCAGGATGGTGGGCATCACGTCGAACAGGGCGACGGGGCTCGTGATCTCGCGCGGGGTCACCCCCGGCACGCGGATCATGAGCGTGGCGTAGACCTCCTCGTTGTAGAGCGCCTGGCTGTGGCCCGTGTGGCCGTGCTCCGAGAACGCCTCGCCATGGTCGGACATGAGCACCACCACCGTGTCGCCGTTCAGCCCACGCTGCTCCAGGGACGAGAGCAGGCGCCCCACCTGCGCGTCCGCGAGCGTGATCTCGGTGTCGTACTCGTCCACCAGCGCGTCGCCGAAGCGGCTGGGCATGCGGTCCCAGAGGTAGCGCTCGTGGACGTTGAAGAGGTGCACCCACAGCATCCACGGGCGCTCGCTCGCCTGCAGGCGATCCAGCTGCGTCAGCGCCTCGTTCACGGGCCGGTCCCGTGCGGGTCGGTACTCCGGGATCTGGTTCACCTGTTCGAAGCCCTGGAAGAAGCCGTCGACGCGCGTGAAGTAGTCGGTGCCCATGGTGACTGCGGTCTCGTAGCCGCCGCCGCGCAGCGCCTCGGCGAACGTCTGATTCTCGCGCAGCAGCGAAGGCCAGAGGTACTCGCTGCCGTAGGCCACCTGCGAGGGATAGCGGCCCGTGAACACCGCCGGGATGGAGCGGATGGAGCGGCTCGACTGCGCGACCACGCGGCGGAACCGCACCGAGCGCCGGCAGAACGCGTCCATCACGGGGGAGGTGTCGCGCTCGTAGCCCATGCAGCCGAGGTGATCTGGCCGCAGCGCGTCGATGGACACGAGCAGGATGTTCGGGGTCTGCAGGCCCGCCGGCCGAGGGGCGTAGTGCCCCGTGCCGAAGTCCGCCACGTCGCGCGAACCGTCGCCGTCGAAGCAGTCCGCGTCCACGCCATCGCCCTCTAGATCCACCGAGCCGGGGTGCACGCTTCCTTCGCGGTCGTTGCAGTCACTGCCGCCGAAGGCGAAGGCGTAGCCGTCCCCGTCGCGGTCCGTGAGGGACAGATAGGCGCGCAGCGTGGGGCGCCCGACCACGCTGTCCTGCTCCACCAGGGCTCGGACGCGGTTCCGAGCGCCGTAGGTGGCCCCCGTCCACACCAGCAACCCGAGCGAGACGAGCGTGGTGAGCACCGCCAGCGCTACCGTTCCGCGTACACGCAGGCGCTGGCGGAAGAGCAGCACCAGCAGCAGGTAGAGCAGCACCGTGCCGGGCGCGTAGCCCAGCATGACCGGGTCGTACGCGCGCAGCAGCATGGGCGCGCGCAGGGCCAGCCCCACCAGCGACGACGTGACACCGGCCGCGACCACCAACCCGATGATGCCGACAGAGGCCAAGCGCCAGGGCAAGCGGCGCGCCAGGGGCAACACCAGCGCGCGCAGCGTGGCCGCGCCCAGCGTCAGCAGCAGCACCAGGCACAGCGCGAAGAGGCTCATGGCCCACGAGGCCAGCTGGGGGTCGTGGTAGCGCGTGGCGAAGTGCTGCATGCCGCGCGAGATGCCCACGGCGAAGCCCGCCACGCCCAGCGCCACGGCCAGCGCGGACGCGAACGCTGGCGGGTTGGACTCGAAGAGCGCGCGCCGGTCGCGGTGCGAGAGGCGGATGCCGTCGAACCATGGGGTGTGCAGCACCACCAGCGTGGCCAGCCCGAGCGCGAGACCCAGCAGCAGCCCGAGCGGCGCCAACATGGCGGTGATGTTGCCGAGGGCCAGCATGCGGTCCGCGAACGAGAGGCCGCTCGAGTTGGCGCGCGCGGCGCCCACGGTGACGTCGGTGAGCGCGAGCGCGGTGGCCACCAGGGCCCCGACGGCGAGGTGACGGGAGATGAGGAAGCCCGCGCTGGGCGGCGGAGCGAGCGCGGCGGGAGTCCGGGGAGGCGGCGACGAGGCGAGCGGCAGCGGGGCTGGCGGCGGCGCGGATGCCGTGGGCGCAGGCGCTGGCGCCGAGGCGAGCGGCAGCGGGACTGGCGGTGGCACGGACGCAGCGCGAGGCGGAGCTGGCGGAGCGAGCGACGCAGGTGGCAGCGGCGCTGGCCGAAGGGTGGCCGAGGGCAGCGGGCCGCTGCCCCCCGAGCGCGATCCGGTGGGCGTGATGGAGTCGTCCTCGCTCACGACGCGACCGACCTCGGGCCTCTGACCAGCGCCCGGGCCCCCGGCGCGACGCCCGCCACGGCATCGAGGATGCGCTCTTGTGCGTGCGGCGCATAGAGGATGCCGTTGTGGCCCACACCCTCGATGACGTGCTTCCAATCGGCAGGGCAGCCGAGCGCGCTGTCGGGCGGAACGGTGGCGTCTTCGGCTCCGGCAAACGCGTAGTGCACGGGCCCGCCGCGCGCCGCTTCCAGGCGCGAGATGACGGGGCTCCCCGGGCGAATGGCCGCGCCCAAGCCGAACGGCGCAAGCCGCGCGACGCGTGTCCCCTGGTGCGGCGTGCTGATGGTGACCACGCGGCTGACCCGCTCGGCGCCGCCCAGCTCGTGCACGTACCAGCGCGCCAGCATGCCGCCCAGCGAGTGGCCCACCAGGATGAGCTCCGTGGACGCCGGCACGTGCCGGTCGAGCGCGTCGGCCAGGCGTTGCGCGGTGGCCTCGAAGCTGCCGTAGCTGGGGTAGCCGAAGGCCATGGAGGCCCAGCCCAGCTCACTGGCCAGCCGCCGGCGCAGCGGGTCGAACACCGGCGCCGCCGCCATGAAGCCGTGGATCATGACCACCGCCCTGCCCCCGGCGAGCGGCGGCTCCGAGCGGCGCCCGTGGCGCGCGATCAGCGCGGCCTGCTGCGCGAACGCCCGGCCTTCGGTGAAGCGCGGCGGGTCTTCAGCCATAGCGAGGGACCCACTCCTCGGCTTGGTACCAGCGCAGCACGTCGCGCCAGCCCGTCTCGAAGCTAGCGTGGCGCGGCACGAAGCCGGTGGCCGCGAGCTTGCTGCCGTCCACCACCAGGTCTTCGTAGAGCAGCGTCATGTGCTCCACGTCCAGGCGCGGCCGCAACGCCGACTTGATGCCGTGGCGCATGACCACGGCCTTCCACGCCGCCAGCGCGGCCGCGTCCGCGCCCTGATGCGCCCCGGGTTGCTGGAACAGCTTGCCCAGCAGGCGGTAGAGCGCCTCGGGCGCGTCGCCCAGCGACACGGTGGTGAGCCCATAGGCATCGAACGTGATCCCCAGGCGTGCGCCCAGCGTCATCTCGTCGCCATCGCTCACGTTGTAGACCTCGCCGGCGGCCTCCTCGAGCGGCAGCAGGTGTAGCGCCGCGCGAGCCACGTCTTCGGCGTGCACCATGGTGCCCCGCGGCCCGCCGCCAAAGCGCGGAACCACCGGCGAAGCCAGGCGCACCAGCGGACCCACGGCGAGCAGGCTGGCCGCGAAGTGACGCCCCCGCCGGCCATAGATGGGCGCCGCGCGCAGCACCGTGACGCTGGGCGTGTTGCCACGCTGGCCGAGCAGGTAGGTCTCGGCGGCGCGCTTGCTCATACCGAACGGCCCGCGCGGGGCGATCTCGCTCTCCTCGTTGAGCGGGACACCATCGGTGCGCGACGCATAGAGCGTGGCGTTGGACACCTGGATGAAGCGCTGTGCGCCGCCCCGCGCCGCGGCCTCGTAGAGGTTGGCCACGGCGTCCGTGTTGGTGCGCGACAGCTCGGCCGAGTCGGCGCCGGCGTCCAGCTGGGCCGCTGTGTGGACCACCGCGTCGCAGCCCTTGACCAGCTCGTCGAGCGCGGCCGCGTCGCGCAGGTCGGCCACGCGCACCTCGCCTCGCACCGGTGAGCGCACGCCGGCGCGGCTCATGTCGGTGGCGATGACGCGGTAGCCGGAGGCCTCGGCCAAGCCCGTGACGTAGCTGCCCACCGTTCCGCGCGCGCCAGTCACCAAGAGCGTCTTGAGCTTCTTCATGTCGTCTCCTCCAGCGTCGCCGCTGCGAGCATCGCGCGCACGCCCTCGGCAGGGTCCTCGCAGCGCATCAAGCCTTCTCCGATGAGCGCGGCGTCGGCGCGTGTGCCGCTCAGCCGTGCGAAGTCTGCGGGGGTGCGGATGCCGCTCATGAAGATGGCAATGCGCGCCGAGTCCACTTGCGCGAGGCAGCGGGCGGCGCGCTCCATGTCCACCTCGAAGGTGCGCAGGTCGCGCGCGTTGACGCCCACCAGCGTGGCGTCCGTGCGGAGCGCCACCTCGAGCTCGGCCTCGTCGGCCGCCTCCACCACGGGCTCCATGCCGGCGCGTCGCACGTGATCGCAGAGCGCCTGCAGCGGCCCGAGCGGGAGCGCGCGCACCAGCAGCAGCACCATGGAGGCGCCGCAGACGCGCGCCAGCTCCACCTGCACCGGGTCCAGCACGAACTCCTTGAAGAGCACGGGCGCCTCGCAGGCCTGGGTCACGCGCCGCACGGTGAGCGGTGAGCCTCCGAAGCCGGGGCCGTCGGCCAGCACGCTGAGGGCCGCCGCGCCGCCCTGCTGATAACTGCGCGCGAGAGACGCCGCAGCGCCGGGCGCGGGCCGCCGAATGGCACCCACGCTGGGGCTGCGGAACTTGATCTCGGCGATGATGCGCGGGGCGTGGTGCGGCTGGGCGCGCCGCAGGGCCGTGAGCGCTCGGGCGCCGCGAGCAGCGTCTAGTGGCAGCTCACCCGCCAGGCGGTCCAGCACGCCGCGATGGGCCAAGCGGCGCCCGACCTCCACCCGCTTGCGCGCCAGGATCTCGTCCAGGTAGGCGCGACGGGGCTCGGCGTGGGAGCGAGCGGCGCCCTCGCTCACGGGGACGCTCGCAGCGCTCGGGTGAAGGCGACCCACTCGTCCAGCTTGGCCGTGGCGGCCCCGCTGTCGATGACCTGGCCTGCGAGCTGGGCGGCTTCCATGGGGGTGCTGGCCATGCCGGTGACGCACAGCGACGCGCCGGCGTTGATGAGCACCGCCGTGCGACGAGCGCCCGCTTCGCCAGCCAACACGGCGCGCGCGATGGCCGCGTTCTCCACCGCGTCCCCGCCCACCAGCGCCGCGAGCGGCACCGGGTCGAGACCGAAGTCTGCGGGGGTGAGCACGCGCTCGTGGATCTCGCCGTGGGCCAGCATGGCCACCTGGGTGGGCCCGGACGTGGAGAGCTCGTCGATGCCGCCGTGGCCGTGCACCGCCCACGCTGCCGTGACGCCCAGCAGCTTCAGCACCTCGGCCATTTGGCGGACACGCGCGGCGTCGTAGACGCCCACCACCTGGTGCGACGCGCTGGCGGGGCTGGAGAGCGGCCCCAGCAGGTTGAAGAAGGTGCGCAGCCCGAGCTCCCTGCGGACCGGCGCGGCATGGCGCAGCGCGGCGTGGTGCTGCGGCGCGAACAGGAACCCGATGCCCACCTCGGCCACGCAGCGGGCCACCTGCCATGCGTCGAGGTCGATGCGGACCCCGAGAGCCTCCAGCACGTCGGCGCTGCCCGCGCGGCTCGAGGCGGCGCGGTTGCCGTGCTTGGCCACGCGCACGCCGGCGGCCGCCACCACGATGGCTGAGACGGTGGAGATGTTGAAGGTGTCGTGCCCGCTGCCACCGGTGCCGCACGTGTCCAGCACGGGGCCCTGCACCTCGAGCGGGCTGGCCACGCAGCGCCGGCGCATGACGCGCGCGGCCGCCGCGATCTCCTCGGAGGTCTCACCCTTCATGCGCAAGCCCACGGCGAGCGCGGCGATCTGCGCGGGCGAGGCCGCCCCCGCGAGCACCTGCTCCATGGCGTGCTCCATGGAAGCCGCGTCCAGGTCCTGGCCCTCGACCACGCGAACGATGGCCTCCCGCAGGGCGAGGTCGAGCTCGCTCACGGGCGGCGCCCTCCGCCTGGCAGCGTGTCCAGCCAGTTGCGCAGCAGCTGGTGCCCGTGCTCGGTGAGGAACGACTCGGGATGGAACTGCACGCCCTCCACCGGGTGCTCACGGTGCCGCAACCCCATGATCTCGCCCTCGGCCGTGCGCGCGGTGACCTCGAGCACGCTGGTGAGCGTGGCCGGGTCCACCAGCAGCGAGTGATAGCGCGTGGCGGTGAACGGGCTGGGCAACCCACGGAACACCCCGAGCCCCTCGTGGAAGATGGGCGACGTGCGCCCGTGCATGAGGCGCTCGGCCCGCACCACGCGCGCGCCGTAGTGCTGGCCGATGGCCTGGTGGCCCAAGCAGACGCCCAGCACGGGCAGCGTGGCCCCCAGCTCGGCCAGGATGCCGTTGCTGACCCCCGCGTCGTCCGGCGTCCCGGGGCCGGGGCTGATGAGCACCCCCTCCGGGTCCAGCGCGCGCACGCCCTGCACGTCGATCTCGTCGTTGCGATGCACGGTGACCACGGCACCCAGCTCGCGCAGGTACTGAACGAGGTTGTAGGTGAAGGAGTCGTAGTTATCGACGACGAGGATCGCCATGACGGAGGGGTTACTCACCTTCGGCGGATGCGTCAATGCGACGCAGCGCGTCAGCGAGGGCCACGCGCGCCGCCGCGACGGCGTCCCCGGCGTGCCGCTGATCGCGCAAGGCGTCGGCCAGCGTCAGGTCCTCCACGATTCCCCGCTCGAGCGCGGCGGCATAGCGCGTGAGCGCGGTCTCGCGCGTGGTCCAGGCCAGGAGCCACTGCTCGTGCAGCAGCGTGCCCAGCTCGGACCGTGGCTCGATCTCCTGGAGCCGTGCGAGCTGCGCCCGTGAGGCTGGCAGGGCCCTCTCGGTCAGGACGCCGGCCGCGCGAACGGGCAGGTCGCGCTCCACCGCGCCGTCCACGTCCAGCAGCACGATCTCGACCGCGTCGGGGGCAGCGCCCACCACCTCGGCGAGCAGCGCCACGTCGGCGCGCTCCGCCTCCGTGAGCGGCGCGTTGGGTGCCGGGTTGGCTGGGACCGCCGCCGGTGTGGCATTGCGCTGCGCGAGCGCCTCGCCACGCCGCCGCATCGTCTCCACTTGGCTGGGCGGCTCCTCCTCGGGCGCGGGCTGGCATGCCAGGCTGGCCGTGAAGCTCAGCAGGATGATGAAGCGGAAGCCCATCACGACGCGCGTGCAGGGGAGACCGTGCCGGCCGCATAGCCCCGCGTGAGCCAGAACTTCTCGACGCGCAGGTTGACCAGCTCCGGGTACTCCACCGCGGCGTAGTGCGTGCCTCCCGCGATGACCATGAGCTCGGCCTCCGGGATGGCCGCTGCCATCTTCGCCGCTGCCGCCTGGGGCGTCATGATGTCGCGGTCGCCGGCGACCACCAGCACGGGCACGTCCACCCGTGACAGCAGGTGCGTGGCATCGTGCTCGCCCAGCAGCTCGAGCAGCTTGAGATAGATGCCCATGTCCAGGTCCTTGAACGACGCCGCGAGCGCGCGGAACACGTCTTCGTCCAGCGTGCCGGCCGCCAGCCCGAGGCCCTTGGCCAGCTGCACGGTGGCCGGGAAGCGCACCGCCTGGCGCACCACGGCTTCCACCCACCGCGGCTGGCTGCCCAGCGCGCGCAGCACCGGCGGGACCACCTTGTCCATGAACCCCAGGTTCATGACCGACTCGTAGATCTGGCCGGACACCCCGTTGAGCAGCGTCATGTTGGCCACGCGCTCGGGCGCGAGGTGGAACATCTCGAGGGCCACCTGCACGCCCATGGACCAGCCCAGCAGCGCCGCGCTGTCGATGCCCTCGGCGTCCATGACGGCCAAGCCGTCGCGCGCGTGGGCGTCGATGTGGAGCGCGCCGGCCACGCCGGGTGGGCCCGAGCGATACAGCCCACGGTAGTCCCACGAGATGAAGCGATAGCGGTCTTGCAGGTACCGAATCTGGTGCGTCCACGCGACCCAGCTCCCGCCGAGGCCGTTGCAGAGCAGCACGGGGCGGCCCTGACCCACCACGTGGTAGGCGATGTCGGTTCCGTCGAAGGAGCGGACACGTCGTTCTTCCACCAAGGGCTGCGCCATGGCCGCGAAGGTACCAGACCGGAGCGCTTCGCCGCACGCCTTGCGACGCGAGCCACTTTCGGGGCAGGGTGCGGCCGTGTCGCGTCGCCCCCACGTCGGGAGAGAGCTGGTGTTCGGGTGCACCCTGGCCGCCTGCTTCGGCGTGCTTCTGCCCATGGCCACGGCCCAGACACGCGTCCGCGTGATGGCCGAGACACGCATCGACGTGGCGGCCGAGCGCGCCGGGAGCAGCGTGCAGGTGCTGGGTGTGCTGCGCGACGACCTGGGCCAAGCCCTGCCCCACCGCGAGCTCCATGTGTTCACGCGGCAGCTGATGGACGACACTGCCACGCCGCTCGCGGACACGGGCGTCTTCGGCGCGGAAACGATCCTGACCGACGAGCGCGGCGAGTTCACGCTGACCGTCGCCTGGGTCGGGGGCCGCTTCGCGCTCTCGTGCAGCTTCGTCGGCGACGAGTTCCACCTGCCCGCGAGCGTGGAACGCGTGGTGGACCCCACCCTGGCCGACGTGCGCCTGCGCTTCGATCTGCACGTGACCGCGCGGGAGCTGGACCTCGACCTGCCGGACGCGCAGGTGCGGGTAGTGGCCGAGTCCAGCCAGGGTGGCGAGGGCCTCGCGCTCACGCTGCGCGACGAGCTGGGCCGTGTACACGGGAGCGCCACCACCGATGCGGGCGGACACGCCACGTTCCAGCTCGGCGACACCACCGAGGCCACGCCCGGTCCGGGTCGCTGGGTGGTGGACTTCCCGGGGGACACCCAGCGCGCGGCGGCGCGGGCAGAGCTGCCCATCGTGCGTCTGCGGGCCACCGTACTCACGGCCACGCTTCCCACGCAGGCCCTCGATCCCGGTGAGTCGGTCACGCTGAGCGGCACGCTGCGCGACTCGCGTGGCGGCGTCGCCGGAGGCGCCGTGGGGGTGTTCGGTGATGGCGAGCACGTCACCACGGTGGTGACCGACGCGAGCGGTGCGTATCGCGCCACGTTCGATGTGCCACGGCATCGCGAAGGCACCACGTGGACGCTCGAGGCGCGCTTCGCCCCCGAGGCCCCCGGACCGCAGCCCAGCGTCTCGCCCAGCGTCGCGCTGCGGGTCACGTCGCCGTGGCCGCTCGACTGGCTGTGGCTCCTGCTGCCGCTCGGTCTCTCGGTGCTCGCGCTGCTCGTCGCGCGTCGCCGCGAGCGCCGCACCAGCCAGCCCGCGCTGCGCACCACCGCGCTTCCGCCCGGCATCACGGTGGGCGCGCGCACCCACGGGACCCACCGCCACGACCAGCTGGCCGGGGTCATCCTGGACCACCAGAGCGGCGCGCCACGTGCCGGCGCCATCATCACGCTGAGCCACGCCGCGAGCGCGAGCAGCGGGGCTCCAGAGCTGCGTGCAGAGAGCGACCACGAAGGCCGCTTCACGCTCAGCGGGCTGCCCGCTGGCGAGTATCGCTTGCGCGTGCAGCTGGCCGGCTACGTGGGCGTGGATCAGGGCGTGAGCGTGCCGCACCGCGGCGAGTGGTCCGACGTGGTGGTGCGGGTGGAGAGCTACCGGGCGCGCGCGCTCGCCGTCTTCCGACGCGTGGGGCGCCGCTTCGTCACGTCCGAGCGCGTGTTCGAGACCACGACCAACCGCGAGATCCCGGACGCAGCACCCGAGACGCACCGCGGGCAGCTGCTCGCGCTGGCGCAGCAGACCGACCGTCTCTACTACGGCCCGGTCGACCCCGAAGCCGTGGATCTCCCGCCGCTCGAGCACGCCGCCGCGGCCCTCGAGCAACAGATCCAGCCAGCGCGGCTCCCCCGCGATCCGAGCGATTGACGCACGGCGTTGACGCGACTTGCCTCGTCTCTCTATAGTGGCCGCCCACCCGCGAAGGTGGGGCGCCCGCAGCCCTGGAAGTACTGATGCTCACAACCGTAACCGTCATCGTGGTGATCCTGGTCGTCTTGGTCGCGATCGTACTCGCGACCCGCAAGAAGCCAGAGCTGCCCACGGGTGAGGACAGCAGCGCGCGGGAGCTTCCGCCCAGGGCCGCCACGCCTTCGCAGCGGGCAGAGATCGACCCGACGCGTCCGTCGGCGGTCACGAAGTCGGACCGCAAGAGCCCGGCAGACTCCGCCAAGAAGGAGGAGACCAAGGACGAGCCCAGCGCCGCGGCCCCCGTGGCAGAGAGCGCCCCCACTCCGGCGGCCGAGCGCGCCAGCAGCAAGCCGCCCGCCGTGGAGCCTGCGCCCGCGGTGGCCGCCGGCCCTGCCAAGCCCTCCACGCCGCCCGCCCCCCCAGCTGCCGCCACAGCGCCGGGCACCCGCCAGCGCGCCTCGGAAGATGACCGCGCGGCCATCAAGGAGAGTCTCAAGGGCACGCGCACGGGCTTCATCGCGCGGCTGGCCAGCGTGTTCCGTCGCAAGCCCGAGATTGACCCGGCCCTGCTGGACGAGCTGGAAGAGGTGCTGATCTCGGCGGACCTCGGCATGCCGACCACCCAGAAGATCCTGGGCGCTCTCAAGGCCCGCCTCGAGCGCAACGAGCTGGCCAACGCGGATGCCGTGTGGGCGGCCCTGCGCGAGGAAGGGGCCAGCATCCTCGGGGGAGCCAGCGGCGGCCTCGCGCTGCCCAGCAGCACCCCGGCGGTGATCTTGGTGGTGGGCGTGAACGGCGTGGGCAAGACCACCACCATCGGCAAGCTGGCGGCGCGCTACGCCGAGGGTGGCAAGAAGGTGCTGTTGGTGGCGGGCGACACGTACCGCGCGGCCGCCGTCATGCAGCTGGAG
Source organism: Sandaracinaceae bacterium (assembly GCA_016706685.1). NCBI lineage: Bacteria > Pseudomonadati > Myxococcota > Polyangiales > Sandaracinaceae > Sandaracinaceae bacterium. The sequence goes on from JADJJE010000011.1 coordinate 233,970, forward strand.
GCCTGGGGCCGCCGCGCCAAGTGCGAGGTGGCGAAGGGCAAGGACCGCGCCGATCCGAGCGCCGTCATCTTCGACGCCATCAAGCGTGGTGTGGACGAAGGCTTCGATGTGGTGATCTGCGATACCGCGGGCCGGCTGCACACCAAGACGCCGCTCATGGAGGAGATCAAGAAGGTGGGGCGCAGCGTGGAGAAGGCGCTGGGTCGCAACGCCGACGAGGTGCTCTTGGTCCTGGACGCCACCACCGGGCAGAACGCTCTGCAGCAGGCCAGCCAGTTCGGCGAGGCCCTCACCATCACAGGCGTGGCCCTCACCAAGCTGGACGGGACCGCGAAGGGTGGCGTCGTCCTCGGGATCGTCGATCAGCACAACATCCCCGTGCGCTTCGTCGGTGTCGGCGAGCGCATGGAGGACCTCCGAGTCTTCGACGCAGAGAGCTTTGTCGAAGGCCTTTTCACCAAACCCGAAGCGTCGGAGCTCGACGAGAGCGCGGCCTCGGGCGAGGCGCCCTGAGTCCCATCCTCGGCCGTCACGAGGAAACCGTTGATTGTTTCGGAAGCCCCGTGATATAGTCGCCGCCGTCGCAGTGAGTGGATATTCATGAGCAATTTCAGACGTTTAGCAAGTGCCTCCCCCGGGTCGATGCTCGGTGCGAAAGGGATCTCGATGCCGAAGCGATATCTAGCCCTGCTGGTGGGCGCGTTCGTGCTGGTTCCTCAGTGGGAACCCGCGCGCGCCCAAATGGACTTCAGCCTCGACGAGACTGGGGAAGCAGAAGGGGAAGGCGAGGCCGAGCCCATCCCCGATGAGACTCCCATCGAGGACGAGAGACTCAGGGTAGCGGCGGCGCACTGTCCGACTGGGGCGCCACCCCGCCGCCGGACGCCACGCCCACCACTCCGGCCGCTGCAGAGGACACGGAAGAGCGTCCCACCGAGGCGGTGGAAGAAATCTACGCCGTCCAGCAGATCTACGCGCTGCGCCTCAACCGCTTCGAGCTGGCCCCGTCGGCGGCGTTCGTCGTGAACGACCCGTACGTCAGCCACCCGGCCGTCGGCGTGGCCATGAACTACTGGTTCTCGAACGTGCTCGCCGCCGGCGTGAACTTCCTCTGGTACCAGTTCATCGACTCGCAGGAGTCGGACCTGAACTTCTTCCTCCGCCGCTCCACGCGCCTCGCGGTGCCCATCACCGAGTGGCAGATGGGCCTGCACCTGAACTTCACGTACGTGCCCTTCTACGGCAAGTTCAACATGTTCCGGGAGTTCATCTTCCAGTACGACGCGTACATCGTCGGCGGCGTGGGCCTCATGCGCACCCGCCCGGTGCCGGTCATCGACCAGGCCGTGCGCGAGTTCGACTACGACTGGCGCGTGGCCTTCAACATCGGCCTCGGTATCCGCATCTTCTTGTCGCGCTACCTCGCGATCTTCACCGAGTTCCGCAACTACATGTACCTCGAGCGCTACGAGAACCTGGACGTCGCCCTCGGCGAAGCCCGCAACGACCCGGACACGTGGCTGGCGGACAGCAACACGTTCACGAGCGCGGCCACGGTGCAGGTCGGCCTCACCGTCTTCTTCCCCTTCACTGTCGAATACAGGTTGCCGAAGTGATGATGACGAACTCCACCCTCTCGCGGGCCTCCATCGCCCGACCCGGTGCGGCGCTCGTAATCGCGCTCGCGCTCCTCACCACGCTGGCCGCGCCGTCCTCGACAGCGCAGGCCCAGGACGTCCAGGTGGAAGGTCCGCTCGCGGGCCAGCCTGCCGTCCGCCACATGCGCCTGTACCGTGAGGGTCGCCTGCGCCTCATGCCCACCTTCGGCATGACGCTGCAGAACGAGTTCACGCGCGCGCTCCTTGCGGGCGCCGAGGTAAGCTACGGCCTCACCGACTGGCTCTCCATCGGTGTCTGGGGCGCCTACGGCGTCGTCCAGGTGGACACGGGCCTCACCGACCAGGTCGGCGCGCGCGGCGTCACCACGGACCGCAACCGCCTCAGCCTCCCCTCGCGCCAGGGCTTCAACAACCAGATCGGCAACATCAACTGGGTCACCTCGCTCCAGCTGACGTTCGTCCCGCTCCGCGGCAAGCTCAGCTTCTTCCAGAAGCTCTTCGTGGACACCGACTTCTACATCTTCGCGGGTGCCGCCCTCGTGGGCATCGAAGAGCGGGCCAACATCCGCCGCGACGGCAGCGCCAGCATCACGGATGGTGTCTGCGGTGACGGCGCGCCGGTCGCCATGCGCGACCAGTGTCTTCGCGAGAGCCAGAACGCGCGCGCCAACCGCATGACGGTGGCTCCCACGTTCGGCGCTGGCCTCTCCATGTACTTCAACGACTTCATCGGTCTGGCCATCGAGTGGCGCGGCATGCCGTTCGCCTGGAACACCTCGGGCACCGATGAGCGTGGTCCGGACGGGCTCTTCCCCGACGGCGCCATCAACTACCGCGACCGCATCCGTCACTTCAACAACATGGTCTCGCTGGGGCTCATCATCTACCTGCCCACCGCTCCCGAGATCACGGACTGACGCGCGGCGTCAGCCACCTCCGCACGGCGGGGCAGCTCTCGGGCTGCCCCGTTCTGCTTTAACGGCCCGCGAGTAACCCACGCTTTTCGGTTCCGTCTCGGCTCACCCTCCGTATGCTGCGCCCATGCGCTACGTTCGTGTGGAGTTCGAAGGCAAGCTGCGGGACGCCCGCTTGGACCGGCTGGTGGAAGACCGGGAGCTGAGCGTGACGCTGTTGGACGCGCCGGCGCTCTCGGGGGGCGCACCCATCGGGTCGAGCCTGACCCTGCCGCTCGCCGCCCTACGGGCCCCGCTCGCGCCGGGGAAGATCGTGTGTGTGGGCCAGAACTACCGCAAGCACGCGGCGGAGCTGGGCAAGCCCGTGCCCGAAGAGCCGCTGCTGTTCCTGAAGGCGAGCTCGTCCGTGATTGGGCCGGGAGAACCCATTCGCACGCCCCCGGAGAGCGAGCGCGTGGACCACGAGGGTGAGCTGGGCGTGGTGATCGGGAAGCGCATGGTGGACGTGCGTGCCGAGGACACGCTCGCGCACGTGTTCGGGTACGTGGGCGCCAACGATGTGACTGCGCGCGACCTGCAGCGGAAGGACGTGCAGTTCACCCGCGCCAAGAGCTTCGACAGCTTTTGCCCCATCGGCCCGTTCGTGGAGACCGATCTCGACCCTGGGAACGTGGGCATCCGCGTCATGGTGAACGGCGCGCTGCGCCAAGACGGGCACACGGGGGACATGGTCTTCCCGGTGCCGGAGCTGCTGGCGTACATCTCTGCGGTGATGACGCTGCTTCCCGGCGACCTGGTGCTGACGGGCACGCCCGCCGGCGTGGGCCCCTTGGTGAGTGGTGACGTGGTGCAGGTGGCGCTCAGCGGGCTCGGGCTGCTCACCAACCCAGTGACGACGCGGGTGCGCCAGTCTGTTATCGTCGAGGGATGAGCGCCCCAGACCACGACGACGAGTCCACGACCCCGCCCAAGGACGAGCCCCGCGAGGCGGAAACCAAGGTGGACCCCGCGTCGCGTCCCTCGGAGCGCCCCGATGCGGCCCGCGATCTGCGGAACGCCGTGTCCAGCTTGAAGAGCGCCGCCGGCGCGCTGTTCGGCAACGTACAGCCCGCGCTCAAAGAGGTGCTGGACGAGGCGGACCGCGTCTATCAGCAGGCCAAGGCCAGCGCCAAGCCCGCCGTGAGCGGCGTGGCCGAGGAGGCCAGCCGCATGGTGAAGCAGATTGGCGAGACCGCCGAGCCGCTGGCGCGCAGCGTGGGTGGCGAGCTCCACAAGTTCAGCGAGGTCATGGCCGAGGCCGTGGAGGGCGCCGTCAAGGGAGCCCGGGGCGCCGTCTCGGCCGCGCGCGGAGCCACCGACCCCGCCCGCGCTGCAGATGACGAAGACCAGGCAGCCGAGCCCGAGGCGCCGCGCGCGCCGAACACGTCGGGCAGAGATGACGACTGACGCATGACCAGCGAGGCGGAGTCGCCCCCGCTGACGTTCGGGGAGCTGGTGGATCTGGAGGTTGGTCTCCGCCAGGACGCCGACGCCCCGCGTGAGCTGTTGGAAGCGGACGCCGCGCGTGTGCGCGAGCAGCCGCTCCCCAGCGGGCGCCGCGCCCTGCTGCGCGCGTGGGTGGAGAGCACGCGCGCACGCCGCGACTACGGCACGCTGGGCGCCACGTGGGAGCACGGCATCGCTGCCGCAAGCGCCTTGCTGTTCGTGGGCATGACCGCCGCGGGCTGGGGTGTGGGCGCGGGCCTCTTCCACTACACGGGCGAGCACCCCGTCAACGTCCTCACCGTGCTGGTCATCTTGGTTGGCGCGCAGGTGGCGCTGCTGCTGCTCACGCTCATCTCGCTGATGGTGCTGCGCATCTCGCCCAACGCCTACGAGGGCATCCCGTTGCTGGACATGCTGCGCGCGCTGGTGCGCAACCTGGGCGGGGTCCTGGCGCGGGCGTTCGCGCAGCGCAGCCCGGCGCGGGCCAGCGCGCTGCGGCAGGCCATGGGTTATGCGCGCTCGCGCCACGGGCTCTACGGCCACGTGGAGCGGCTGATGATCCTGCGGTCGCTGCAGCTGGCCGCAGTGGGCTTCAACCTGGGCGCGCTGAGCAACCTGCTGTTCACCGTGTCGGTGTCCGACTTGGCATTCTCCTGGGCCACCACGCTGAGCTGGACGCCGGAGGGCCTGGCCCGCGTCTTGGCCACCGCCGCCACGCCCTGGAGCTGGGCCTGGCCTGCCGCGTGCCCGGACGAGGCGCTGCTGCGCGCCACACAGTACTCGCGCCTGGACGCCGCGTTCGAGGGCGCCGGCCTCGGCTCGCGCGGGGGCCTGGGCGCGGGTCGCTGGTGGCCCTTCTTGGCCATGTGCGTGGCGGTCTACGCGCTCTTCCCGCGGCTGCTCATGCTGCTGGGCAGCCAGCTGGCGCTGCGCCGCGCGTTCGCGCGCGTGTCGCTGGACACCCCCGAGATCGAGAAGCTGGAGCGCCGCCTGCGCGGGCCCGTGGTGCAGCGCTCGCGCCCCGAGGACCCGGCCGACACCCGGCCGCTAGGAGTGGGCGCAGAGCCCGTGCTGGCGCCCACCGCCACGCGCGACGCGGTGCACGCCGTGTGTGTGCGCTGGCGTGATGCGCGCTTCCGTGTGGGCGACCTGGACACGCTCCTGCGCGACACGTTCGGCGTCACGCGCGAGGGGACCGTGGGCGCTGCGGGCGGCTACGACTACGCCGACGACGAAGCCGTGCTCGAGCGCGTGCGCGCGCTGGGCGCCGCCAAGACCCCCGTGTTCGTGGTGGCCGAGCCGTGGGCCTCGCCAGACCGCGCATTCAAGCGCTTCGTGGCGGCGCTGCGCGAGTCCGCAGGCAGCACGCGGCACCTGAACGTGCTGCTCACCTCGGGAGGCTTGCCGTCCGACCGCGAGCTGTGGGCCGGCTACTTGGCCGAGCTGGGTGACCCATACTTGGCGCTCGACCCGGACGCCGCCGTCACGTCGGAGAGCGCATGAGCGTGCAGGTGCCGAGCACGGTCCCCACGTTCGCCGTGGTGGGCCGAGTGAACAAGGGCAAGTCCAGCGTCATCGCGAGCTTGATCGAGAACGACCGCGTCAAGATCTCGCCGCGGCCGGGCACCACCACCGAGTGTGTGCGCTACGACGTGGCCGTCGACGGACAGACCCTCTTCAGCGTCATCGACACGCCCGGCTTCGAGGATGCTCCGCGCGCGCTCTACTGGATGAAGTCCCGCGAACGCAGCGCCGCCGAACGCCCTGGGCTGGTGCGCGAGTTCGTGCAGACCTTCGCGGGCACCGACGAGTTCATCGAAGAGTGCCGTCTGCTGCAGCCCATCTTGGACGGCGCCTGCATCTTGTACGTGGTGAACGGCGACGAGCCCTATCGGCCCAACTACGAGGCCGAGATGGAGATCCTCCGCTACACGGGGCGGCCCACCATGGCGCTCATCAACCGCAGCACCAGCGGGCGGTATCTCGACGAGTGGCAGCGGGCCCTCGACCAGTTCTTCAAGCTGGTGCGGCTGTTCGACGCGCACGGCGTCACCTACCAGGACCGGCGCGCGCTGCTGGAGGCGTTCCGCCTGCTCACGCCACAGTTCAGCGGGCAGCTGGATGCGGCGCTGGCGGGTCTGGCGCTCGAGCGCAGGCGGCGGCGCTATGAAGTGGCCGGCATCGCGGCGGACCTCTTGGTGGACGCGCTCAGCTTCCACCTCACCATCGTGCTGCGCGAAGACCAGGCGCTGGACCTCGAGCGCGCGCGGCTCGAGCGTGAGTTCCACGACCGCCTGCGGCAGCTGGAGACGGCCGCGCACCGCAAGATGGCCGAGGTGTTCCTGCACCGCCTCGAAGGCTGGTCCCCCGAGACGGCGGCCGAGCTCGAAGGCGGCGCGGACCTCTTCGCCGAAGAGACCTGGGACGTGATGGGGCTGTCCCCCACCACGCTGGTCGCCCTTTCCACGCTGAGCGGTGCAGCGGCCGGCGGGGCGCTCGACGCCGCCGTGGGCGGGGCGTCGTTCATGGCGGGCGCGATGATCGGCGGCCTCGGGGGCCTCGGCATCGGCGTCTACGAAGTGAACCGGCGCTTCGCGAGCGCCAGCCACCTGAAGGACCAGGTGGAGTCCGCGCTCAACGCCACACGCGGCGGGCAGCGCATCCGCGTGGGGCCGCACCCCTCGCTCAACTTCCCGTTCGTGCTCCTGGCGCGCGCCGTGCTGCACTTCGAGCGCATCCGCGCGTGGGCCCACGCCGTCGCCGAGCTGCCTGCGCCTCCCTCTCAGCCGGGCGCCACCCTGGCAGGGCTGGACGGCTCCGCGCGCAAGCGGCTGGCCGACCTCTTCCGCCAGGTTCGCAAGAAGCACCGCAACGTGCCGCGCGAGCTGCGCTGGGAAATCCACCAGACCGTACGCGGGCTGCTCGACGCGACGGTGGGCGAAGACGAGAACTGAGGGGGCTGCTCGACGCACGGGCGAAGGCCGCTTCGCTTACCGCGCGTTGGTCGCCGGACGGGCTGCATCACTGTCCGGAACCGTCGTTGTCGTTGTCGTGAACGTTGACGGCGACGGCGACGGCGACGGGTCTCGTCAGGCGCTCGCCGGACCGGGCCATGGAAGTGGGTGAGGGGTAGAGTCGTCGACTCGAGGCGGAGCGGAGGAGCTCGGATCGGTCCGAACGTCGCTATCCACTGCGCAATCCCCGTTTGCCGGGACCACAGACGTGTCGCCGACGCCCACGTCGCAGTCCTCCACCGGAGGGGGAGGACTTCTCCACGAAGCGAGGCCGAGGTCGCTGCCTCGGCTTTCAAGCCGAGGCGCCCAATGAGCCTCGCAGTTCAGACGCCTCATGCCGAGTGAGCCCGGAGCCTCGAACCGGCATTTCCGGTCAGCACGATTCCCGTCCGGCGAGAGTCCGAGGGGACCCGTCGCCGTCGCCGCTCAGGACCACGACAACGACAACGTGGAGCAGACCTGCTCGCGCCCTCTCACCCCGCGCTCAGGTACCCCTGCGCTTCCAAGTACGCGATGACCTCGCGCGCGCTCGCGTCCACGTCCTGGCTGCCGGTGTCCACCCGCAGCTCCGGGGCCTCGGGTTCTTCATAGGGCGCGCTGATGCCCGTGAAGTCCGGGATCTCCCCCGCCCGTGCCTTCTTGTACAGGCCCTTCACGTCGCGCGTCTCGCACACGTCCAACCCAGCGGCCACGTGCACCTCGAGGAAGTCGCCCTCCGGCATGGTCGCGCGCACGCTCGCGCGGTCTTCGCGGTACGGCGAGATGAACGCGGTCAGCACCACGGCGCCCGCGTCGGTGAAGAGCTTGGCCACCTGCCCCACCCGGCGGATGTTCTCCGTGCGGTCCTCGGGCGCGAAGCCCAGGTCGCGGTTGAGCCCGTGGCGCACGTTGTCGCCGTCGAGCACGTAGGCGAACACACCGCGCTCGGTGAGCAGGCGCTCCACGCGGTGCGAGAGCGTGCTCTTGCCAGAGCCACTCAGGCCCGTGAGCCACAGCGTGACCCCGCGGTGCCCGTGGGCGCGCGTGCGGGCCTCGCGGCTCAGCTCGCCGATGTGGAACGTGAGGTTGCTCGCCTTGGGTTGCGACATGCGGCGACCATAGTCCCCGGGCAGCGCACCGCAAGCCGGGTTCAGGGCGGATGATCCTGCTCGTCTCGCTACGGCGCCGATTCGCCTTGCTGCAGGGCACGATGGGCACCCACGGCTTCAGCCTGATCATTCAACACAAGTCTTGGCAGGCTCTGGTCAACATGAATCGGTCCTGTTTCAAAGGGAATTGGCACCCCGGCTTGAAAGCCGGGGCAGCATCCCTCGCCCTGACAGGCGCGGAAGTCCAGCCCCTAGCGGGCCCGGACTGGGCAGTTCCAAGCAGGAGAACGGTTGAGCGCAAAGGCGTGGATGACCCAGAACTCGAGACCCATCCGACCTTGAACCACGCAGTCCGCGCCCGGCAGGGGGCGGACTTCCGCAATTGATCCAGGCCCGGGATGCTGCCCCGGGTTTCAACCCGGGGTGCCCATAGTGCCTTGCAGCAAGCCGATTCGGCCCCCTAGCAAGATGTGTTGAATCCGCAGGCTGAGGCGGTGGGTGCCCAACGGCTTCGTGATGTGCTCCATTCTCAGTTTCAGGCCGCAGACACACGGGCCCGCAACAGCTCGGCCAGCGCGCGCACGGTGCCGGGGCTGCTGCCCTCGGCCTTGTTGTTCACCACCACGTACACCTCGAAGCCACGCTCCACCGCCAGCTCGATGAGCCGGATGACGTCGGCGCGCATCTTGGGCTGCTCCGTGACCACGCGGTCGAACGGCGCGAAGCGCTGCTTGGCGTCTTCATAGGCCACGCCCGGGGGCAGCATGAGGCGCGCGACCACGAACGGCCCCGGCATGGACAGCGGCAGCTCCAGCTGCGCGCCGATGTCCGGCATGCGCGACCAGAAGTTGAACACGTGCGTGGCGTCGTGCTCGCGCAAGATGGGGAAGTACCCGGGCGTGAGCAGCTCGGGGTCACGCACCTCCACCGCGCACTGCAACGCGCGCGGCATGGCCTCGAGGAAGCGCACCAGGGCCGTCTCCCAGGCCACCACGTCCACGGGGGCGCGGCTCGGCGGGATCTCCAGGATCAACGGGCCGATGAAGTCTGCGAAGGCCTCGGCGATGGGCGCCGCCACGTGCTCGGCAAAGAGCTCCGTGCTCAGGAAGTCGGGGTTCGCCTTGCCGGCGCGCTCGCCATAGCGCGGGTGCTCCGGGAACACGCGCGTGGTGATGCGCTCCCAGACCTTCATGCAGGCGCGAAAGCCCGGCGGCAGCTGCGCCGCGTATTCCGCCAGATCGCGCGCGGGGATGGGCCCGTAGAAGCTGCGGTCGATGCCCACGGTACGGAACAGCGGGTGCGCTGCGTACTCCGCCAGCGACTCCCGCATGAACGCCGCCTGGCTGGGATAGCGCCGCTGGTAGACCAGCCCCTGCCACCCCGGGAAGGTCCAGCTCGACGTGCCGAAGCGCACCTTCTCGGGCAGCGCCGCGGCCAGCGCCACCAGCTCGGGATCCACCGCCGCACCGTCGGCCCCGTCGGCTGCTCCGAAGAGCCCCAGCTGCCGACGCCCGCGCGAGCTCACTCGCTGCCCCGCAGGTAGTCGTCCACCGCCTCGTTGTGGCGCTCGAGCGTGGCGCTGAAGTGGTGGCGGCGCCCTCCCCGCGCCACGAAGTAGAGGTAGTCGTGCTGCGCGGGAGCGAGCACCGCCTCGATGGCCGCGGCGCCTGGGTTGCAGATGGGCGTGGGCGGCAGGCCCGGGTGGCGGTAGCTGTTGTAGCGGTTGGCCGAGTCTTCCAGCATGGCGCGCGTGATGCGCCCGCGGAACCCCGCGCAGCTGGGGGCGCGCGCGGGCTCGGCGCGGCAGCCATAGCTGACCGTGGGGTCTGCCTGCAGGCGATGGCGCGGCAGGAAGGTCTCGGACCGCAGCCGGTTCAAGAAGACGCCCGCGATGATGGGGCGCTCGTCGGACACGGCAGCCTCACGTTCCACCACCGACGCCAGCGTCACCACCTCGTGCAGGCTGAACCCCAGCTCGTTGCGCAGTCGCGTGAGCCGCCCCTCGTAGCGCCGCTCGAGCCTCGCCGTGCGCGAGCGGAAGCTGCGCACCATGCGGCTCATCATCTCGGTGGGCGTGAGGTCGTCCCGCAGCGTGTACGTGTCCGGAAACAAGTAGCCCTCGGCTGTCTCGCCAGGGATCTCCAGCTGCCGCAAGATGTCCGGGTCCACCGTGGCGTCCAGGAACGCCTGCTCCTCCATGAGCCCGTAGTGGGCCAGGCGCTGCGCGATGTCGAAGCGCGTGAAGCCCTCGGGCACGGTGACATCCATGCTGCGGGGACCGAGGCCCCGGGCCACGCGGCGCGCCAGCTCGGCGGGTGGCAGGTCGTCGGCCAGGCGCACGCTCTGCCCCACGCGCAGCGCGTGATGCGCCCCCCAGCAGGCGCAGGTAGAGCGAGAAGAGCCACGCCTCTTCCACCACGCCCTCGGTCTCGAGCGTCTCGGCCAGCGAGCTTGCGCTGGTCTCCGCCGTGATGGTCACCACCACCGACCGCCCGTCACCGGGACCTGCGCGCCGCGGATAGACCACCAGCACGTAGACCAAGCCCGCCACGGCGCACGCCAGCAGCAGCGCGGTGACGCCCGTGAGCACACGGACACGCGGGCTCAGCGCCGCTTTCGCCGTGGACGCACCGCGCCTCGGCGCGCGCTTGCGCCCGGGGGCAGGTCGCCTGGGCCGGGGGGGGGCTCCTCCGCCGCTTCGTCGCTGTCCGCTTCCGGCCACGTCTCTTGTCCTCTAGCGTCGAGGAAGGCTTGCAGCAAGAGCGCCGCGGCGGCCTGATCCACCACGCGCTTCTGCTCGGCCTTCTTCACGTTCAGGTCGCGCAGCGAGCGCTCCGCCATCACGGTGGACAGGCGCTCGTCCACGAAGTGCAGCGTGGCCCCCAGCACCGGCTCGAGCGCGGCGGCGAACAGGCGCACCCGCCGGGCGGCCTCCCCTTCGCTGCCGTCGAGCCGCAGCGGCAGTCCCACCACCACGCCAGCCAGGTCTGCGCACGTCACGCCGTGGGCCTCGAGCGCCTTCCGGACTTGCCGCGCCGCCGCCGGGTCGCGCTTCTCGCGCTTCACCGTGTCGAACGGCAGCGCCACGCGCGCGTCGTCATCGGAGAGCGCCAAGCCGATGCGCACCGCGCCCGGGTCGACGCCAAGATACCGGGTCATGCCGAGGCCATGGCCGTGGGGGCCGCCGCCGTGCGCGCCACGAGCAATGGCAGCACGTAGGGGAAGCCAATCTTCATGGCGTCGAGGTCCGGCGCGAGCTGCCCGATGAGCCAGAAGCTCATGACCGCCGCGCGCTCGACGTAGAACCAGTCGTCCGGGTAGCGCACGGACTTCATGAGCGCGCGCAGCTCGCGGCGGGCCACCTCGGGGTTGGCCAGTGCCTCGAGCTCCTTGGCGTTGGCGCGCATCAAGGCGCCGGCCGTGATGTCCTTGATCTTCAGCAGCTTCGCGAAGTAGGTCTTCACGGTCTGCTCCAGAAGCTGGCGGTCGCCGTCGGGCGCCACGAAACCCAGCGTCTCGATGCCCGAGAGCACGAGCGTGTCGTTCTGCTCGAAGATGCCGCGCAGCACGTCGACCATGCCGTCGATGACGTGCTGCGGCGTCTCGCTGATGGCCCCGAAGTCCAGGATGACGATCTTGGGCGTCTCGGGGGTCGCACCCGCCTGCACCAAGAAGTTCCCCGGGTGCGGGTCCGCGTGGAAGAAGCGGTCTAGGAAGAGCTGCCGGTAGAAGCACTTCACCAGGCGCTCGGCCACGGCGTTGCGGTCGATGCCCAGCCGCTCGTACTCGTCGAAGCGCGTGATCTTGATGCCCTCCATGAACGTCATGGTGAGCACCTCGCCCGAGCTGGCCGACGCGATGACCTCGGGGAAGAGGATGTCCGGCTCGCTCTCGAAGTTCTTGGCCATGCGCGTCATGCACGCGGCCTCGTGCACGTAGTCCGTCTCGCGCTTGAGCAGATCCACGAGCGCGTCATAGACCGCTGAGATGTTCTGCACCGGCACGAACATGCGGTAGAGGCGCAGGCCCAGGTTCACCACGCGCAGGTCCACGCGGACCACGTCACGAATGCCGGGGTACAGCACCTTCACGGCGTACTTCTCACCGGTGGCAGAGTAGGCGATGTGCACCTGCCCGAGCGACGCGGCGGCCAGCGGCGTGTGGTCGATGCGTTCGAACACGGCGGACGGAGGCTTCCCGAGGCTGTCCTCGAAGGCCTTCGCCATGACGTCCCAGGGCTGCGGCGGCACAGCGTCTTGCAGGCTCTCGAGCTCGCGCGCGTAGGCGTCCGGCAGGAAGCCGCCCATCACCGACAGCACCTGGCCCAGCTTGATGTAGACGCCGCGCAGGTTCAGCATGCCCGCGAGCAGGCGCTTGGCGTTGAGATCGTCCACGCGGGTCTGCCGGCGCGCGAGCCACGCCGGCATGTCGGCCACCTCGCGGCCCGTCTCGGGGTCCAGCTTCCACTTGCGGAACATCTTCAACAGCGCCAGCTGGAGGAGGTAGCTCGTGAAAATACGCCCTAGGATCAGGAGCGCGCGGACCAGTCGCACGAAGAGGCTCATGTTGCCGGGCGGATGCTAGCAGTCCGGGCCCGCCTCCGCATGGCGGCCTCCCCGCGCTGCGGAGGTGCCGCTCACCACCCGAGCCTGGTATGGTCGAGACTCATGCGTCCGAAGAAGCCCAATGTCCCGAAGCTCCGCGAGCAGCTGGCCGTCGCCCTCCAGAAGGAGAAGTTCGGCGAGGCGCTCGGCCTCTACGAGGAGCTGGGGCTGGCCGAGCCCGCCGACCCACGCTGGCCGCAACGCCACGGCGACCTGCTGCGGCGCCTCAAGCAGGACGCTGCCGCCATCAAGGCCTACGAGGTGGCCGTGGGGCTCTACGCCAAGCAGGGCTTCGTGGCGCGCGCTGCCGCCATGGCGAAGCTCATCCTGCAGATCGACCCGAGCCGGCTGGACGTGCTCGAGCGCGTGGACCCCGACGAGGCGCGTCGCCTGCACCGCCAACAGCGCCATGACGTGGTGACCGCGCTCTCGGAGCCGCCGTCGGGACTGCCACCCCCGCTGCCCAGTCAGCTCGCGCCCACGCCCATGGCGGTGCCCCCCCCGCCTCCCCCCTTGCGCGTGCCTGCGCCGCCGCTCCCGCGCCAGGCGGTCACCCCGTCCGCAGGCGTCCCTCCCCTGCCACAGCGTGCTGCACCGCCGCCTCCGCTGCCTCCCGCTGCTCCGCGCGTGGCGCCGCCCGCCGCCGAGGAGCCCGAGTCGTCCGAAGAAACGCTGCCCCCACGGTCCACGCCGCGTCCTCACCGCAAGCGCAGCAGCTTGAGCTTCTCGGCCGTGGAGCTCCAGCCCGTGGCGGACGCCGAGGCCGACGAGCTGCGCTTCTCCGACGTAGACGACGAGAACGCCATCGAGATCGACCTCTCCTCCATGGAGATCGACGACTCGCAGGTCATGTCCCGGGCGGACCTCGAAGCCGCGGAGGACGACGTGGTCCTCTTCGACGAGGACGACCAACTCGAGGACAAGCGGCGCTCAGCGCTCGAGCTGGCGGCCCTGCCGTCCATCTCGCTGTTCGCCGAGGTGCCGCCGGCTGCGCTCAGCCGCTTGATTCAGCACGCCGACTTGGTGGAGCTGGGCCGCGGTGAGCTGCTCATCCGTGCCGGGGACCCCGCCGATGCGCTGTTCGTCATCGTCAGCGGCGACCTCGAGGTGGACTGGCCGGGGCTGGCCACACCCATCGCCATCAGCGAGGGCAGCATCGTGGGAGAGACGTGCCTGCTGGACGCCGTGACGCGCCGCGCCGACGTGCGCACGGTCACGCGGGTGAGCGCGCTGCGCGTCCCAAAGACCGTGCTGGACGAGATCCAGGACGAGTTCCCCGCGGTGGGTGAGGTCTTGCTGGAGCTGCTCACGCGCCGCCTGATCAGCAACCTGCTGCGCACCAACCCGCTCTTCGCGGGCTTCGACCCCGAGACGCGCACGGAGTTGGCGCGCCTGTTCGAGGTCCGCCGCGCCACCATGGGAACCGCCATCATCGAGCTCGGCAAGAAGACCGACGGTCTGTACCTGCCGCTGCTGGGCCGCCTCGAAGTGCACAAGGGCGAGCGGCTGTTGGGGCGCGTGCGCTTGGGCACCGTCATCGGCCAGAGCGCCATGCTCACGCGGGCGCCGGCCGAGTCCACCATCGTGGCCGCCACGGACGCGCTGGTGTTGCGCTTGCCGGCGGCGCGCTTCAACGAGCTGGCGGCACACTACCCCACGGCGCTGATGCACCTCTCGGAGCTCAGCGACTCGGTGGATGGCGAGCACATCTCGATCATCCCCGGCCCGCCGTGAAGGCACGATGAGCCACGGGTGGGCCAGCTGATGGCCAGCCCGCCTGTGCGGGTCTCGGTGCTGATGCCGGTGCGCGATGCTGGCGACACCGTGGTGGACGCGCTCGAGAGCGTGCTGGCCACGCCGCACGTGCCGCTCGAGGTGGTGGTGGTGGACGACGGTTCGCGCGACGCCACGCGCGAGCGGGTGTTGGGTGTGGCCTCGCGCGACCCACGCGTGCGTCTGCTGACCGGCGAGGGCCACGGCATCACCGCGGCGCTCAACCAGGGGCTGCGCGCGTGCGAGGGTGAGTTCATCGCGCGCATGGACGCCGACGACCTCGCGCACGTGGAGCGGCTGGGTGCGCAGCTCGACCGCTTTCTGCAGGACCCGGGTGAGCGCCTAGGCGCCCTCGGCACGCGCGTGGCGGTGTTCGGCGCCACCCCCACCGAGGGCTTTCAGCGCTTCCTGAGCTGGCAGAACAGCTTGCTCACGCCCGAAGAGCACGCACGCGACCTGTTCATCGACGCGCCGCTCTGCCACCCGAGCGTGATGCTGCGCAGGAGCACGCTGCTGGCGCTGGGCGGCTACCGCGACGGGGATTTCGCCGAGGACTACGACCTGTTCGTGCGGCTGCACCGCGCCGGCCTCTGGCTCGAGAAGCTGCCGGGTGTGCTGCTGCAGTGGCGCCGACACGACCGGCAGACCACGTTCACGGACCCGCGCCTCAGCCCCGAGCGCATGCGCACGCTGAAGGCGGAGCACCTCGCGGCGCTGCTGGCGAAGCACCACTCGCATGCTCCGCGGCGGCTGGTCCTGTGGGGCGCAGGTCGCGACGGGAGGCGGTTCGCGCGGGCCCTGACCGCCGAGGGTCAGCGCGCCGAGGCGTTCGTGGACGTGGACCCGAAGAAGATCGGGCGCACGGTGCAGGGCGCGCCCGTGCTGCCGATGGAGGCGCTGCGCCTGGGGCACGACCGCGTGGTGGCCGCCGTGGGATCCGTCGGTGCCCGCGGGCTCATCCGCGCCCACTTGCTGAGCCACGGCTTCGTGGAGGGCGTCGACTTCTTCTGCGTGGCGTGAGCGCCCTTCCCCCGCGCGCCGCGCATAAAAAAAGCGGCCCGCCGAAACGGGCCGCTTTCCTGCGGAAAGGTGGACTACCGAGATAGTCCGGGAGCGAGGAACTCACTCCTTGATTTGACGGCGAATCTTGCCGAGCGCCTGCTCCTGGAGCTGGCGGATGCGCTCGCGCGACAGGTTGTACTTGTCGCCGATCTCCTTGAGCGTGAGCTCGTCCTCGTTGTCGAGGCCGAAGCGCCAGCGGAGGATGCGGGCCTCCATGGGCGTGAGCGTCTCGAGCAGGCGGCGAACTTCTTCGCTCCACTTCTGGCTGACCAGCTGCTCGTACGGGGTGGGGACGTTCTCCTGCTCGAGGAAGTCGATGAACTTACGGCCGTCTTCGTCGTTGACGGGGCGGTCCAGCGAGAACGGGGTCTCGGCCCAGTAGCCCTTGATCTTCTCGAGCTTGTCGGCCGCGATGCCGGTCTCCTTCTCGAGCTCCTCGGGCGTGGGCTCCTTGCCGGTGCGCGTGGTGATGGCCTGTGTGGCGCGCGCGACGCGGTTGTAGGTGTCCAGCATGTGGACGGGGATGCGCACGGCGCGGCCCTTGTCGGCCAGCGCGCGGCTGATGGCGTGGCGGATCCACCACGACGCATACGTGCTGAAGCGGTAGCCGCGGTTGTGGTCGAAGCGCTCCACGGCCTTCATGAGGCCGATGTTGCCCTCCTGGATGAGGTCGATGAGCGGCAGGCGGCCCCGGTTGTAGCGGCGCGCGATGCTGACCACGAGGCGCAGGTTGGCCGCCACGAAGCGGTTCTTGGCGCGCTGCTGGTCCTTCTGGGCCTTGCGGACACCCAGCAGGTAGCGGCGGAACGACACGGTGATGCGCACCTCGTCGCCCACGATGTCGCGCTCTTCGGCGAACTCACCGGCGAGGCGATGGACGGCCTTGTCGGCCTCCTGGACGAAGAGGCGGTCGCTGTCCACGGCGCGGAGACGGGTGCTGGCCGCGAGGGAGAGCGAGTCCCACTTGTCCTGCTGCTTCTTCGAGATCTTGGCGCGCTTCGCGGCGCGGACCATCTTGCGCATGATGGCAAGCTCGGCGACGGGCTCCTCGAGGTTCTGCGCCTCGACGATGGCTGCCACGGTCTCGAACGCCTGCATGTTCGAGAACAGCGCCTCCCAGTACGCGATCTCCAGCTGCTCGACGTTGCGGGCGGCCTCGATCTCCTCGTGGGGGGTGAGCACGCGGTGGCACGCCATCTCGCGGAAGTAACGCGAGAGCGTGCTGTCACCGGCGCCCTGGCGCTCCAGTTCGCGAAGCGCCTTCTCGGCGTCCACGCGGGCCTTCTCGAGCTGCGCGTGCGACGGCTCGTTGGTCGGCTCTTCCATCTCGGAGCTGGAGGACGTGGTGCGCATCTCGTTGCCGTCCTCGTCCTCGTCCTCGTCCTCTTCGCGGGCGCGCTTGACGACGCGCGTCTTGGCCGGCTGCTCGACGAGCTTCACGTCGCTCGCGCCCTTCACGGCGGCCTTGTTGGTCACGCTCGCACGGGGGGCCGTGGCCTTCGTCTTCGCGGGGGCGGCCTGAGTGGCCGCCTTGCTGGCGCTTGCGGTGGTGGTCGCGGCCGGCGTCTTGCGCACGGTCTCGGCCTTCGGGGAGTCTGCTGTGCGCTTCCGCGCGATAGCTGCCTTGGTCATTGTTCCTCGCTCGCTTAGAGCCACTCCCGCTTTCCGCACGGTCATGACTCTGGATCTTCGTTCAGCTGGTTCAGTCGGGCGGCTGCGTAACCGCGTGCTCGCCGTCTGTTGGTCGCGTCACCCTGCACGCTTCGTGCCGACGGTTTGACTTTTGGGTTTCGTGCCGCGCAACCCGGAACCCACACGATTCGGGGAGGTTGTGCGCTGCGTCTCGGGGTCGGGCATAGTCCTTCACATGGGGTTCCATTGCGCGGATGAACAGGGGGCTTGCGACAATGCAGCGTTCTGCTAGGGCGGGCTTCCGTTGAAGAGCGCTCGCCAGGTCTTGCTCGCCGCCCTCCGTGAGCAGCTCGGAAGAGGAGCCCTCGCGGTCGCTGGGTTCGCCCTCGCGGCCGGCGCCACGGCGGTGCTCGCGGCCCTGGTAGGGCCATTGGTGGCCAGCCTCGATCACGCTTCGCCCAGCGGCGAAACGCTGCCCGGGCCGCTCGCCTTCCTGCCGCGCCTCGAGCCCCGCCAGCTGGTGCTGGGAGTGGCCCTGCTCATGCTGGCGCGCGCCGCAGCCCGGTACTTCGGGACCATCGCGGCGGGGGCGGTTCAGCAGGCCGCTGTACGCAACCTGCGCATTCACCTACACGATCACCTCCTTCATCTATCGTCCTCGGCGTGGGCCCGGTTGGCTCCCGGGGAGCTGGCCAGCCGGTTGGGTGCAGAAGTGGGGGCCGTGCGGGGCCTGGTGCACATTGTAATCTCACATACATTTCAACACGCGCTGATGGCGACTGCATTGGCTACCCTGGCCATCCGACTGGACACCCGAGTGGCCACCTACGCGCTGCTGATGGCTGCCCCGCTGGCCATCGTGGCGTGGCGGCTGTCGCGTGCGGCCCGCCCTGCCACCCACGCGGTGCACGTGGCCGAAGCGCGGGTGGCCGAGCTGGCAGGGGAGCATGGCGTGCTGGTCCCGCTCGTGCGCGCCTATGGCGCCGAGGCCTACGCCGCCCAGCAGCTGCGGGACGCCGCCAAGGAGTCGGAGCAGGCCGTCATGCGCGCGCTCATGGCTCAGCAGCGCGTGGGCCCCGTCCTCGAGGTGCTCGCCGCCGCGCTGGGCGCCGGCACGGTGGCGCTCTTCGGCGTGTTGGACCTGGGGCTGCCGCTCGCCACCAGCATCAGCCTGTTTGCCGCGCTGTTGTTGCTGCTGCGCCCGCTGCAGGCGCTGGCCAGCAGCCTGCCCGCGGTCTACTCCGGGCTCGCCAGCCTCGAGCGCCTCGAGCAGATCCTGGCCCTCCCACGGGTAGACGCGCGGCACGACATGGTCGACGGGGTCAGCAGTGCCCACAACGCCACCGAGAGATCGCCGGCGGAGGTCGCGATCGCGCTCGAAGGCGTGGACTTTGCCTATCAGCCGGGCGTGCCCGTGCTGCACGACGTCACCCTCCGCATCAGCGCAGGTGAGCGCGTGGCCATCACCGGCCGCAGCGGCGAGGGCAAGTCCACTCTCCTCATGATCCTGGCAGGACTGTTGCCGCCCATCAGGGGCGCGCGTCGGATGCACGGCGAAGACGTGACCGGCGTGCCGGCCGACCTCGCATGGGTGCCACAGGACGCGCTGTTCTTCGCCGACACGCTCCTGGCCAACCTGGCCTTCGGCGCACCGCAGGACGCCGCCCGCGCTCACGACGTGCTGGACCGGGTGGGCCTCGGAACGCTCGTGCGCAGCCTGCCCCAAGGGCTCGACACGCTGCTGGCAGGGCGCGGACGTCAGCTGTCGGGGGGTGAACGCCAGCGCCTCTCCATCGCGCGTGGGCTGTACCGCCGTCCGCGGATCCTGCTCTTGGACGAGGTCACGTCCGCGCTCGACACCCAGTCGGAGGCCGAGGTGCTGGCCGCGCTCGGCGCCGTGGCCCAGCAGGGGACCGCGCTGGTGTTCGTGAGCCACCGCCCCACGGTGGCTGCGTTCGCCGACCGAGTCGTCACGCTGGACGGAGGTCGAGTGGTGAGCGATCGTGCGCCCGATGCGTCGCCGCCCTCTCCGGTCTGATCTCCTGCGCCTGGTGTTGGTGCTTCCCCTCGCGGCCGGTGTCGCGCACACGCCCGGTTCCAGAGCCCACGCCGGCGCCCCCATGCCCGAGGACCTGGGCGACGCGCCCTTGCCGACTAGCCCCCCGCGCGTTCCGCCAACCGCCCCGGTCGCACCCTCCGCCGAAGGGGCCCTCGGGCGCCCGGGTCAGCGGGTGTCGCTGGTGGCGCGCAACAACGCAGCGGGCGCGCCGGAGCTGCTGGCCGACGGGGCGCGCGTGACGGGCCTTCCTTATCTCCCCACTCGCCTCGAGGCGCGCAGCGTGACGCTGCCGGCGGGCACGGTGCTGCTGCTCACCACACGAGGGGAAGGCGCGCGCACCGACGTGCTGCTGCTGGTGCGCCGCGGGGCACGCGTGACGGTGGTGGACGTGGCCCGCACCGACTGGACCGGCGACCCCGGCGAGCGCACGGCGCGCTTCCTGACCGTGATCGAAGGCGGCGAGCACCCGCGCATCGTCCGCGGTCGTTCTATGGAGCGCGCGCAGGTCTGCGGCTCGGAGCTGACGCCCCTCGAGACACAGTCGCTCGACCCGCGCACGCTCACGTGGAACGACGAGCCCCAGGATCCGCGCGGCGCGCGGGTGCCCACCCAGACGCGCACCGCCACGCTGGCGAACGCTGCGCTCCAGGGGCCTCGGCTGGATGCACTGCGCTTCGACGTGGCCAGCTCGGGTGGCGGAGAGGCCACGCTCGAGCGCGCTCCGCGCCCCGTGGCGATCACCGACCGAGACACCGGCACCGCGTGGGTGGAGGCCGAGCCCTCACGCGGCAGCGTGGCCTTCGCGAGCGGTCGCTACGACGCCTCCGAGTGGCCCGTGCGCACCGTCAGCCTGGTGCCCGTCCCCACCGGCGCACCCGCTGGTTACGCTGCGCCCGAGTACGTGGACATCGCCGCCCCCGACGGCTTGGTGCGCATCGAGCTGCCGCCCAGCCCTACCCCCGGCGCGCGCTACGCGGTGGAGCTGGACCCGCCCGTGCGCTTTCGTTGCATCACGGTGCTGCTGCCCACGCGCGCCGACGTGCGCGGCCAGCACGTGGGCCTGGCCGAGCTCGCGCTGCACTCCGAGTTCGACGGCGAAGACGGCGCCACACGCTTGATCGCGGAGCTCGCCGCTGGTGGCTCGCGTGGGGTGAGCGCCGCGCGGCTGCTGCGTGGCCTCGGCGCGAGCGGAGCCACGGCCATCCGCACGGCCTGGCCCGATATGACCGCGCGCGAACAGCGGCTCGCGGTGCGGGTGCTGGCCGACCTGGCAGGGTCCGAGCCCATCGCGCGCGAGGCCCTGCTGGCGCCTGCACGGAGC
The DNA here is from genome assembly GCA_016706685.1 of Sandaracinaceae bacterium. Classification (NCBI taxonomy): domain Bacteria; kingdom Pseudomonadati; phylum Myxococcota; order Polyangiales; family Sandaracinaceae; species Sandaracinaceae bacterium. The sequence continues at coordinate 254,541 of JADJJE010000011.1, forward strand.
CCGGACGGCGAGCTGCGAGAAGCGGCGCTGGAGGCCCTGCGGGCTGGGGGCGCGGGCAACGAGCTGACCACGTTGATGACGGAAGGCAGCGACGAGGCCGCGCAGATCCTCGCCCGCGCCATCCCTGGGCGCGCCCTGCTGGTGCTGCTGCCCGCGCTCGAGACGCCCGGCGGGGTCGCGCGCGCAGGCCTCCGCGCTGCGATAGGCGAGGCGCTGCAGCGGGCCCCCGAAGACGCATTGGCGGTCGCCACCCTCTGGGCTGCCGAGCCACACGCCGTGGAGGCGAGCGCCATCGTGGCACAGGCGCTCGGCGCGCTGGGTGAGCCGGGGGCCGCGTTGGGCGCCTCGCTGCTCCGTGATGCCGCCGCGCGCGCCACCACGTTCGAGGACGTCTGGCGCGTGACCGCCGCCGCCGCCGCGCTGCCGTCCGAGGCCGAGCTGGACGCTTGGCTGCGGGGGCGAGTGGGCGACGACGAGCGCTGGATGATCCGCACCGAGGCGGCCACCAGCCTGCACGCGCGCCAGTCGCCCCTCGCCGCCGACGCGGCACGCACCCTGGCCGCCGACGTGTTCCCGCGTGCACGCGAGCGCGCCGCCTCCTTGATGGCCGTCGAAACGGACCGCGCGGTGTTGCTCACGCTCGCCCAGCGGGACCCGTGGCCGCGCGTGCGAGCCGCCGCGATCGGCGCCCTGGCCAGCGACCCCGAGGCCCGTGCGCTCATGGTGGGAGCCCTGAACGACCCCAAGGCGCGCGTGCGTTTGGCCGCCATCGAGGCGTTCCGTACGGCACGCGACGGCCAGGCCATGGACGCCATCGCCCAGCGCCTGGCGCGCCCGAACGAGCTGGCCGCCGTGCAGCGTGCCGCCGTGCGCTACCTGGGCGAGCTGGACGCCCACGCCCACGTGGAGACGCTCATCGCCGTGGTCGATCGGGGCCGGCAGCCCAGCGCCTACGACCCGGACATCGAGACCGCCGTGCTGGCCGTGTCCGTACTGGGGCGTCTCGGCGGCCCACGCGCCACGGAGTACCTGGTCTCGCTGCGCGACGGCGGCCCCCCCGAGGCCATCCAGGCTGCCGCCGCGCGAGCCCTCGGTGCTGGCAGGGCTCCTGGGGGCGCCACCCCCTGAGTCGGCGCCGAATCTTCTGCACCCCACCACCCAAGAAACGGGTTCTGCCGCGGGGATGGGTCGTGATAGGCTCCCCGCCATCCGGCATGCCACTCACCGAAAAAGCCTCTCGTCTCAAGTCGCTGTCCCTGCCCGCACGCACTGCGCCGCTGTGGCTCCTCGGCTCGCTGGCCCTCTTGGGCTGTGGCGAGAGCGTCGAAGCCAACGTCGTCGTCGAGCGCTTGCCCGACCCGGAGCCCAACCTCCCCGAGGTGCCGGACCTTCCGCCGCCGCCGCACCCCACGCGCTACGGTGACGAGAGCTACAGCGTCTACGGCGTCCGCCACATGAGCTCGGTCACCATGGATCACGACGTGGCCGTCACGGGCTACATCGTGGAGATCTACACGCGCCCGGACTGTGACAACGAAGAGGCGTGTCCGCGCGCCGTGGCCCCGCACTTCTACATCGCCGACACCGCCAACGAGGCGGACGCCAGCAAGCGCATCATGGTCGCGGGCTACGCCACGCGTCAGGGCGAGGTGGACGACGCCATGGCCAACGCCCGCGGCGGCCGCGCCCCCGAGGCCACCCCGGGTGCACCGCCCCCCATCCCCACCGACCTGGCGCTCGGCAACAAGGTCACCGTGCGTGGCCGCTTCCAGCGCTACTCGGGCGTGGGCTTCTCGGCCAGCAACGGTCTGATCGAGTTCCAAGGGCACACCACCGTCGAAGCGGCCCCGGCCCCTTGAGCGTCGCCGCCTGGCTCCAGCACGCGGGGGCACAGAACGACGTCGTCGAGTGGGCGCGCCCCTACGGCACGGACTGGAACGCCGCCATGACAGCCTGCCCGCGGGCCGACTGGCTGTTGGGCATCGCCGCCCGCCTGCACCTCCCACGCGAGGCGCTGGCCCGCGCCGCCATGGCCTGCGTGCGCGTGGCACATGCGGGGCGCGAGATGCCCGACGTGGCCCTGGCCGCCCTCGAGTCCGTGCACACCTGGGCCATCCACTGGGAGCCCTTCGCCAATTGCGCCAAGCACGCCGCCCTGTGTGAAGAAGCCGCCAAGCACGCCAAGACACCGGCCGAGGCGGCGCTGCTCAACGCGGTCGCGTCCGTGGCGCGCATCCCGGACGATCCCGCCAGCGCCGCGCTCGCCGCGACGTACTCCGTGGAGCTGAGCCTCGCCCAGGCCGACGACGACGAGCTCATGTCGGTCATGCTCAGCGCGCAGAGCTCCTGCGTGGAAGCAGCCCGCGTGCACCTGCCCATCGCGCTGTTCGAGAGCGCGCGCGCCACCTGAGCCGCCACTGGCGCAAGCGAGGTGACAAGCGGCCCGGCTTTGCGATACTGCCCGGCCATGCCCGCCTCCGTGAGTCTCAGCCTCGACCAGTTTCGCGCGCTCGCGCGTGAGCCCGGGGTCACCGTCATCCCGCTCTTCCGCGAGATCCTCGCCGACGTGGTCACCCCGGTGGTGGCGCAGGCCACGCTGGGCAGCGCCGAAGGCAGCTTCCTGCTGGAGAGCGTGGTCGGCGGCGAGAAGTGGGCGCGCTACAGCTTCGTGGGCTTCGACCCGCAGCGCATCGTGCGCGGCGTGGCCAACCGCTTCGAGACCGTGGTTGGCAGCACCGTCACGCGCGAGGACGGCATCGACCCGCTCGAGCGCCTTCGGGAGACGCTGGCCGAGTACGTGCCGCCCCGCGAGGTGGAGGGCCTGCCGCGCTTCTGGGGCGGGGCTGTGGGCTACGTGACCTACGACGCCGTGCGGCGCTTCGAGCCCAAGGTGGGCGCTGCGCTCGGCCCGGACGACGAGTGGGAGTTCTGCTTCGGCATCGGCGGCACGCTGCTCATCTTCGACAGCGTGAAGCAGGTCATCAAGGTGGTGGCCCCCGCGCACGTGCCCGCTGGCGCCGACGTGGACGCCGCGTACCACGCCGCGGTCGCGCGAGTGGAAGGCGCCATCGCGCAGCTGGCCACGCCCCGTCATCCGCGCCCGCTGTCGTTGCCCGAGCGACCCAGCCTCGAGCTGCCGCCCAGCAACTTCGAGCGCGCCCGCTTCGAGGCCGCCGTGGTGCGCGCACAGGAGTACATCCGCGCCGGAGACATCTTCCAGGTGGTGCTCTCGCAGCGCTTCCGCGTGCCCCTCACGCCGGGCTTCGACGTCTACGACGTCTACCGCGCCATGCGGTCCATCAACCCGTCTCCGTACATGTACTTCCTGCGCTTCTCGGAGCTGCAGATCGCGGGCGCCAGCCCCGAGACGCTGGTGCGCTTGGAAGACGGCGTGGTCAGCGTGCGCCCCATCGCCGGCACGCGTCACCGCGGGGCCACAGCGGAAGAAGACCAGGCCATCGCGGAAGAGCTGCTGGCCGACCCGAAGGAACGCGCCGAGCACGTGATGCTGGTGGACCTGGGCCGCAACGACGTGGGGCGCATCAGCGGCCCTGGCGAGGTGCGCGTCACCGACCAGATGATGATCGAGCGCTACTCGCACGTGATGCACATCGTCTCCAACGTGGAGGGCAAGCTGGCCGCGGGCAGCGACGCGCTCGACGTGCTGCGCGCCACCTTCCCGGCCGGGACGCTGAGCGGTGCGCCCAAGGTGCGCGCCATGCAGATCATCGAGGAGCTCGAGCCCGAGCGGCGCGGCGTGTACGGCGGCGCCGTCGGCTACATCGGCTTCGACGGCAACATGGACGTGGCCATCGCCATCCGCACCGTGGTGGCGCGCGACGGAGCGCTGTTGCTGCAAGCGGGCGCGGGCGTGGTCGAGGCCTCGGTTCCCGCGTCCGAATGGCAGGAGACCGTCAACAAGGCGAGGGCCGGCTTGGTGGCCCTGTCGGTCGGCGTTTCGGGCGCAAAACAAGGCTGACGAAAAGTTCTCCGAAACCTTTGACAGCGCCACGAGGGGGCGCTAGAAGGTGCGTCCGTTGACGGGGCCAAGGCTCCTGAGACACCCCACCAGCGGTGGTAGTTAAGTTGGTTATAACGCCGGCCTGTCACGCCGGAGGCCGCGGGTTCGAGTCCCGTCCGCCGCGCTGGTAAGACCCCCTGAGCAATCAGGGGGTTTTGTTTTTCCGTCTCCGACCACATCCCCCGTGGGCTGCTCAGAGACGCTCTTCAATCCAGCGCGAGACGCTCTCGGCATCACGCAGCCCGAGCGTCAACGGCAACGTGAGCGTGCGCTGATCCCGCAGCTGCAGCTGGATGAGGTACGGCTGAGGCACGGGGTACCCGCGGTACTTCGCGGGGTTCCAGAACGACGGTGGGCGGAGCGCCATGCGTGCCCCGCCCAGCTGCCCGAGCGCCACACGCCGCTCACGGAACGGCCACAGCGGCCCGAACGCAAAGCGCAGCTCGCCACCGTCCACCCTCAGCGCCGATCGGTTCACCAGCGCACGGACCGCCGCGTAGACCAGCGCGAGCCCCACCACCAACACAGGGAGAGCCCCCAGCGCATCGCCCGGCAGCTCGCCCTGGATCAGGAACAGCATCATCGGCAGCACGATCACCAGTCCCCACGAGCCGAACATGAGCACCGGGACGAAGCGCGTCCGCGACCGAAACCGCAAGACCCGCGAGTCCCCCTCACCCGCGCCCTCCCGCACCAGCACGTCCCCTGCCACAGCGTCCGAGTAGTCGCTCATCGCAGGAGAGCATAGCGCGGCTTTGTCATGGCCCGCTCCGCCTGCTACATGCTGGCGCGTCCGCCGGCCACGCGACTCCCTCGCGACGCTGACCGTTGGCGGAGGAGAAGCCGCATGTCCGAGCTGCAGCAGATGGATCCCGAGATCGCCAACCTCATCACCCGTGAGGAGGCCCGGCAGCACCGCACCATGCGCCTGATCCCCTCGGAGAACTACGCCTGGCCGGCCGTCATGGAGGCCTGCGGCAGCGTCCTCAACAACAAGTACTCCGAGGGCTACCCCGGCAAGCGCTACTACGAGGGCCAGGAGTTCATCGACGGCGTGGAGTCGTTGGCCATCTCGCGCGTGAAGGAGCTGTTCGGCGTGGACCACGCCAACGTGCAGCCCTACTCCGGCTCGCCGGCCAACCTCGCGGTCTACTTCGCGTTCTGCAAGCCCGGCGACACCGTCATGGGCATGGGCCTGCCCAGCGGCGGCCACCTCACGCACGGCTGGAACGTCAGCATCAGCGGCGCCTACTTCAACGCCGTGCAGTACGGCGTGCGTCAGTCGGACCACCTCATCGACTTCGATCAGGTCGCGTCACTCGCCCGCGAGCACAAGCCCAAGCTGCTCTTCTGCGGCGCCACCGCCTACCCGCGCCTCATCGACTTCGCGCGCTTCGCGGAGATCGCGCGCGAGGTGGGCGCCATCCTGGTGGCCGACATCGCGCACATCAGCGGCCTGGTGGCCGGCGGCGCGCACCCGAGCCCGGTGGGCCTCGCCGAGGTGATCAGCTCCACCACGCACAAGACCCTGCGCGGACCGCGCGGCGGCATGATCATGTGCGACCAGAAGCACCAGAAGGCCATCGACAAGTCGGTGTTCCCGGGCCTCCAGGGCGGTCCCCACAACGGCACCACCGCGGGCATCGCCGTCGCCGCCAAGCTGGCCATGACCCCCGAGTTCAAGCAGTACGCGGCCAACGTGGTGGAGAACGCGCGCGTCCTCGCGCAGCGCCTCGAGGAGCGTGGCTTCGCGCTCATCACCGGGGGCACCGACAACCACCTGGTGCTCATGGACCTCACGCCCAAGGGCGTGTCCGGCAAGATCGCCGCGCAGGCGCTGGACCGCGCCGGCATCGTGACCAACTACAACTCCATCCCCTTCGACCCGCGCAAGCCGTTCGATCCGAGTGGCGTGCGCATCGGCACGCCCGCCATCACGGCGCGCGGCATGGGGCCCGCCGAGATGCGTCAGCTGGGCGACTGGATGGCCGACGTGGTGGAAGACGTCGAGAACGCCGGCAAGCTCGCCGGCATCGCCGCCGACGTGAAGGCGCTTTGCGACCAGTTCCCCGCGCCCGGCATCCCCGTCACCGCATCGTGAACGCTCTCCGCGAGAGGGGAGCGCGAGCATGAGCGCCCAAGGCGGCGACGAAAACCGCAAGCCTGGGCGGCCGCGCCTGGACGCCGAGCCCACCTTCGACCGCGAGCACGCGCTGCGGGTGGCGCTCCGCGTGTTCGCGCGCGACGGCTTCGAGGGCGCGAGCGTCCGGCAGATCAGCCGCGAGGTGGGCGTCAGCCACACGCTGCTGCACCATTACTTCGGCTCGAAGACCCAGCTCTGGCAGGCCAGCATCGACCAGAGCTTCGGGGCCATCGGCGCCGAGCTGCTGCCACGCGTGGGGCACCTCCGCGGTGAGCTCTCCATCCTGCAGCAGGTGCACGCCCTGGTCGTGCAGTACGTCATGCTGGCGTCCGAGTTCCCCGAGGGCTTCCAGATCGTCACCTACGAAGGAGCGCGTGGTGGCGAGCGCTTGGACTACATCCTCGACAACCACGTGCGCCGCTTCCTCGACGTGACGCAACGCATGGTGAAGACGGCGGGCGACCTCGGGCTGATCCGCAAGGTGCCATGGGCGTCGCTGTTCTTCTTGGTGTTCAGCGGCGGCCCCGCACTCTTGGCTCTGGGCGAGTTCGCGAAGGGCATCGGCGCGCGTCCCGAGGGCATGACCGAGCGCGAGTTCCTCGAGCAGCACGCGCAGGCCACGGCCGACATGTTCGTGGCAGCCCTCGCGCCCCCCGCCGCCGGCACCTCCAAAAGTTGACCTGAACCGCTGGGAGCTGCGATTTCTCGCGGGTGAACTCTCCTTCGCGATGGTGGACGCACGCGCGCACGGCGGTCGGTGTCGGCATGCTCGGTGGCGCCGCGCTCCTGAGCCTGCCTTCCGTCTTGCCCTCGCGCGCGGCCGCCACGGACCAGAGCGCCCCGCCGCTGGTGCGCATTGCCGGGCAGCGTGTGGAGCTGACCGACCCAGCGGCCCAGGCGCGGCGCATCGCCGACGAGTGGGCCCACGCCCCGCAGCGCTTGCAGCTCACGGAGCAGACGCTGCTGCGCACGCGCGCGGAGCTGGGCGGGAGCGTGGACGTGGAGCACCTCACGCGCTTGCTGACCGACGTGCAGAACCCCGCGAGCGCCCTGCGGCGCCGGGCCGAGAGCGCGAGCGAGTTGGAGCTTGCGCTGCCCGTGCGCTTCGACGCCGAGCCAGCACGCGAGCTGCTGTTGGAGCTCAAGCGCCAGCACGATCACCCACCGAGCGACGCGCGCTTCAACCCGGACACGCGCGAGGTCATCCCCGAGCGGGCGGGGCTCTCGCTGGACGTGTGGGCCACGCTCGACGACCTCGACGACGCGATGCACCACGGCGCCCCCGAGATCGCCGTGCGCGTGGTGCGAACGGACGCCCAGCGCACCGCACGAGAGCTGCGCGAGGTGCGCGTGGACGCTCGCCTCGGCGACTTCGAGACTCGCTACAGCCTCAACGAGAGCGCGGCCGACCGCACGCACAACCTGCGCGTCGCGGCGCGCAAGATCGACGGCCTGGTGCTGCTGCCGGGCGAGGTGTTCGACTTCAACGCCGTGGTGGGCGAGCGCAACGAGGCCAGCGGCTTCCGCCCGGCTCCGGTCATCGCCGGCGGTGAGCTGGTGGACGGCCTCGGAGGCGGCGCCTGCCAGATCGCGGGCACCATCCACGCGGCGGCGTTCTTCGCGGGCCTCACCATCCTCGAGCGCCACCCGCACAGCCGTCCCAGCTTCTACATCAAGCTGGGCCTCGACGCGGCGGTCAGCTACCCCACCATCAACCTGGTGTTCCGCAACGATCACCCTTTCCCCGTGGTCATCCGCATGCAGCTCGAGGGCGGCGCGGCGCGCTCCGAAGTGCTGGGGCTCGAGCAGCGCGACATGGTCACGTTCGTGCGGCGCGTGGACGGCGTGACTCCGTACACCGAGTCCGAGACGCAGGACAGCAGCTTGCCCTCCGGCGTGCGCGTGCTGGGCCAGCGCGGCGTGCCGGGCTTTCGTGTGAGCCGCTGGCGCATCATCCGCAGCATGGAGAGCAACCAGGCGCGCCGCGAAGCCTCCGTGGACATCTACCCGCCCACCACCCAGATTTGGCGCGTGGGCACCGGGGGCCCGCCTCCCGAGGGCTACGTCGCCGAGGGCGATGGTCACCCCGAGTACACGGCCGACGAGTACACCACCATGACCCAGGGCCCGGGCATCCGCGGCACCGACGTGGTGCGCACGCCCGGCTTCTCGGGGCTGCCCGGCTGGACCGCGCGCATGGGGATGCCTCAGCCCCCGCTGGTGGAGCCGAGCCCCGAAGACGGCAACTGACCGGCAACTGACCGGCAACTGACGCAGAGACCAACGCGGCATTCCTGCTATGCTCCGCGCGGTCATGCTCTCGGGTAAACGCATCGTCGTCGGGATCGGTGGCGGCATCGCGGCGTTCAAGGCCGTCGAGCTGGTCCGTGAGCTGGGTCGTCGTGGCGCGCAGGTGCGCGTGGTCATGACACCCGCGGCCACGCGCTTCGTGGGGCCCATCACCTTCACGGGGCTGCTGGGGCAACCGCCCGTGGTGGACCTGTGGGACCCCAGCTACCGCGGCGAAGTGCACGTGGAGTTGGGCGAGTGGGCCGACGCGATGGTGGTCGCGCCCGCCACCATGAACCTCATCGCGCGGGCGGTGCACGGGCACGCCGATGACGCGGTGCTGGCCACCCTCGCGTGTTGCAGCGGGCCACGCGTGTTCGCGCCCGCCATGCACCCGCACATGTGGATGCAGCCCTCCACGCAGCGCAACGTCGCCACGCTGCGCAACGATGGCGTCTTGCTGGTGGGTCCCGTAGATGGCCCGCTCGCCAACGGGGGCAGCGGCCTCGGTCGCATGGCGGAGCCCGTGGCCATCGTGGACGCGCTCGCCGCGCACCTCACGGGAGCGTCCTCGCAGGCCGCCGACCTGGCTGGCCTAAAGGTGCTCATCAGCGCAGGCCCCACCTACGAAGACCTCGACCCCGTGCGCTTCCTGGGCAACCGCTCCACCGGCAAGATGGGCTTCGCGCTCGCCGCACGAGCACGCGCACGCGGCGCGGACGTGGTGCTGGTCAGCGGCCCGGTCACCCTGCCGGATCCCGTAGGGGTCACCACGCAGCGGGTTCGCTCCGCACGCGAGATGCACGCCGCCGTGAAGACCCGGGTCGCGCAGGGCGTCGACGTGGTCATCATGGCCGCCGCGGTCGCCGACTACCGCCCCGCTGAGCGGGCAGACCAGAAGATCAAGAAGGCGGGAGACCGTCCGCTCGCGCTGGTTCGCAACCCCGACATCCTGGCAGAGCTGGGGGCCGAGCGGGCCGAGCGCATGGGCAGCTCACCGGGCGCCCACCCCGTGCTGATCGGCTTCGCGCTCGAGACCAACGACATCGAGAACCACGCCCGTGGGAAGCTCGCGTCCAAGCGCTGCGACCTCATCGTCGCGAACGAGGCGCAGCACGGGTTCGGCGGCGACACCAACCTCGCGCACCTGGTCAGCCAGACGGGCATTCGTTCGCTCGAGACCATGAGCAAGGACGCCCTCGACGACCAGATCCTGGACGCCGCCCTCGGCATCCACCGAGCCCACGCGCAGCTCCGCGCCACAGGACAGTAGATGGCCGAAATCTCACGCCCCAGCATGCTCTCGTTCCTCGGTCAGGTGCTCGACGGGCGCTACCGCATCACCTCCGTGCTGGGCGAGGGCGGCATGGGCGTGGTCTACCGCGCCGAGCAGATCGGCGGCCCGGCCGTGGCCGTGAAGGTGCTGCACGACGACCTGGTGGACACCCCCGAGCTGCGCGAGCGCTTCGAGCGTGAGGCGCGCGCGCTGTTCGCGCTCGAGCACCCCAACGTGCTCAGCGTGCACGACTTCGGCGTGGCCAGCGGCAGCCCCTACCTGGTCATGGAGCTGCTGTCGGGCCAGCCACTCGACAAGTACCTCGAAGACAACTCGCCCGAGCCACACGAGGCGCTGCACATCGCGCGGCAGATCCTCACTGGCCTCGCCTTCGCGCATGCCAAGGGCGTAGCGCACCGTGACTTGAAGTCCGAGAACGTCTTCCTGCCCACCCTGCCGGATGGTTCGTTGGGCGCCAAGCTGTTGGACTTCGGCCTGGTGAAGTTCATGGACGACGACCGCTGGGGCGAATCCAAGAAGCTCACCATGCAGGGCTCGGTCTTCGGAACACCGGCCTACATGGCACCCGAGCAGTGCACCGGGGCCCCGTCCGACGCGCGCACGGACGTGTACTCCATGGGCTGCATCCTCTTCGAGCTGCTCACCGGTGTGTGGCCCTTCATGGAGGAAAACCAGGTGATGATGTTCCGCGCGCACCTGATGACGCCGCCGCCCACGCTCGCGTCGGCCAGCGACTCGTACGAGTTCGTGGCGGACCTCGAGGCCATCATCGCGCGCGCGCTCGCGAAGAAGCCCGAAGAGCGGTTTCAGGACGGCGGGCAGATGCTGGCCGCGCTCAACGCGCTACCCGCCGTGGTGCATCGCCCGAAGGGCAGCGGCACGGTGGCCGCGCCGCACACGGCCGCGCTGGGCATGGCACCCGTGCCCGTGCTAGCCGGCCCGCCCGCGCACTCCACGTCGCAGCAAGGCAACCCCATGCTCCCCGTTCTCGTGGTGGGCATCGTGGTCGTGGTGCTCGTCGTCGCCGGCGCAGCGATGGCCGCGCTCTTCATGTTCTAGTGCTCACCTACGGAGCGCAGGGCGCCTAGCGGACTGCGTCCCAGGCCTGCTTCACGCTCAAGTACGTCTGGATGGCGCTCTCGGTGAGGTCCAGCGCGCCCTCGGCCACGAGGCGCTCGTGGATCTTCTGCGGCTCGCGCTCCCAGCCCTTGGGCAGGTCCAGCTTCACGTTGAGCGGCACGCCGCCCAGCTGACCGGCCTCTTCCAGCTTCCAGAGCGCCTCGGCGGCGAGGAACTGGCCGGCCGTGATGCGCACCTCGGGCGACAGGTGGCTGGCGAGCGGGAACACCTCGTAGAAGCCCACCGCGTCTTTCTGGCCGCCGAGCTGCTTGCGCAACGCCGCGAACGTGACCGCAGGCACGGGCAGCTCGATGAGGTCCACGCCGGCCACATCCAGGCCGTGTGCGGCCATGAGGGCGCGCTCCATGGCGTCTCCATGGCTCTGGGTGAGGACAGCCGCGCGCGCGCCTTGATCGAGCAAGACGGTGACGACGATATAGGGGCGAGGATCCTTCTCAGTCATGGCAGTGCACGCGACTTACCCCAAACGCGAGCGCTTGGGTAGCAGAGAGAGACAATCATCCTCCGCGAGGTGACCGACACGCACGCGTGGCTGTCGCGCGCTCCGCTTCGTGCTACATGCGCCGGGCATGGATATCTCGCTCGTGCGCGCCTCGATCTATGATCTTCCCTCGCGCCAACGGCTCGACGCGCTGGTCTACGACGGCTCCTCCGACCTTCAGCTGTGGCCCGGACGCGGCGCAGACTTCGACTTGGACGAGCGCTTCGGCGGGCGCCTGCAAGAGGCGCTGGACGCCGAGGTGCGTCAGCTCCCCGGCAAGCTCCTGCCGCTGTTCGAGGTGGTGCGCGTGGCCCGCGGGCGCCTGCACTGCGACTTCTTGGCGTGGGTGGCCACGCGCCCGCCGCAGTCCGGCACGCGCCCCGAGCCCGCGCCCGACGCCAAGGGCATCAACCGCGCGGTGAAGGCCGCCCTGCACTTCGCCTCCACGCGGCACGTCAAGCGCATCGGCTTCGGCGCGCTGGGCGCTGGGCCGGGCGAGCTCCCGCCGGCCGAGCGCCTGATCGAGATCATTCGCGCGGCCCACGAGTACGAAGAGCAGTGCGCGCAGAGCGGCCACGCTACCGGCGTGGAAGAGGTGCTGGTGTGCGAGACGCTGGGCTCCACCTATCAGAAGGTGGCGGCCGCCGTCCGTGACATGGCCAAGATCGAAAACTTGGTGGCGCAGGCCCCCGCCGCACGCAGCGCGGGTCTGGCCAAGCGCGGCACCTCGGAGTCGGGTCCCGGCCGCAAGGTGGCCACGCGCAAGGGTCAGAAGCTGGCCGCCCCGGAAGTGGACGCGCACCGCCACCGCGCCACGCCCTACTCTCCCCGCACGCGCTTCACGGCAGGCGACTGGGTCTCGCACACGCGCTTCGGCATCGGGCGCGTGGAAGAGGTGAGCCCCGGCGAGTCCACCGAGCAGGCCCGCGTGCTCTTCGAAGACGGCGTCGAGCGGCGCCTGGTGCACGCCCGCACCGAGTAACGGAACCCCACCCCATGCGCGTCGAGATCCACCCCACCCATCCGCAGCAGCGCTTGCTCGACAAGGCCGTCGAGGTGCTGCGCCGCGGTGGGGTCGTGGTCTACCCAACGGACACGGTCTACGGCATCGGCTGCGACATCACGCAGAAGAAGGCGCTCGAGCGGGTCTACGAGCTGAAGCGCATGCCCAGCGACCACCCTGTCGGCTTCGTGTGCCCGGACCTCGGTGACATCGCGCGCTACGCGGTGGTGGACGACATGAGCTACCGCATCATGCGGCGGCTGCTGCCGGGGCCCTACACGTTCATCCTGCCGGCCACGCGTGAGGTCCCCAAGATTGTCATGCGCAAGCAGAAGACCGTGGGCATCCGCGTGCCGCACCACGAGGTGGCGCTGCGCCTGGTGCGCGCGCTGGGGCATCCCATCGTGTCCACGTCGGCCAGCATCGACGGCGTGCAGCACGCCGATCCGGATGACATCGCGGCGCAGTTCCCGCGCGCCGACATGATCCTGGACTCTGGCTGGGGCGGCCTCGAGCCCTCCACGATCGTCGACCTCACGGGGCACACCCCGGTCGTGGTCCGCGAAGGCGCAGGCCCCGCCGACGTCGTCTGAGCCCTTCGGACAGGCACAATTCCGAGGATTGTGGGGCGTGAGCGCGCGAGCCCTGCCGCGTAGGCGCGTGTGCGGCACCACTTACATTGTGAGAGTTACCCGTTACAGCAAAGGCGGACTCGCGATGTAAACGTCTTGTAAACGACTGATGATAAAAATATTCTCGATTGGCGAGCGGCTCACCATGTGTCGAGCACGCCCAAAAAAGGAACGCCAATGCGACACTCGCGCTTACTTGGTCTAGCGGCATTACTCGCCGCCATGGTTGCCCCCGGATGCGGGGGTGGTGGAGATAACCCAACGGACACGGGCCCTGTCGATGCCAATGGCAACGACAGTTCGATCAACCCGAACGGACTTCCTGCAGGCTCTCCCTGCACGATGAGCGGCGAGTGTGGCGGCGCGAACGCGCTGTGCCTCGCTGAGGGTCTCTACCCATTGCGTGCCCTCGAGGACTCGACCGACCCCACCGCGCAGACGTTCGCCGAGCTGGGTCTTCCGCTGCCCGGTGGCTACTGCTCCACCGTCCCCACCTGTGCGGACGACACGGACTGTGGCCCCGGTGGCACCTGCTTCTTCCCACTGGAGATGGTCAGTGAAGAGACCCTCGAGATGGGCGTGGCCGTGTTGGGCCTCGCGAACCAGGCGGACCGCGACATCTTCATGTCGTTCTTGACCTACGGCCAGTGTCTCCAGGCGTGCGACGCCCCCGAAGATTGCACGCGCTCCGGCTACCGGTGCGTGGCGCCGCTCTCGGAGTTCGTGGGCATCATCGGGGGCGACATCGAGAGCACATTCTGCGTCGGCACGCCCGAAGCTATTTGCATGGACTCGTGCGTCAACGGCACCTGCAACTCGGATCCCGACGATGCGGTCCCCGTGTGGACGTGCGAGTGCGAAGCGGGCTACACCGGCGCGAACTGCGACGAACAGATCCCCGGCCTGTGCCCGTTCTTCGACGTCACCGCGCCGCTTCAAGTGAGCGCCACGGGCTATGACCAGGGCGAGATCGCGACCTTCTCCTGTGCTCAGGGCTTCGGGCTCGTGGGCGACATGACCCGCACCTGCCAGGCGGACGGCACCTGGACCGGCGCCCTCCCCAGCTGCGCGGCTGACCCGTGCGCGGGCTCTCCCTGCATGAACGGCGGCACCTGCGACGGCACCACCGGCAGCGCGGTCTGCACGGGCTGTGACGCGGGTTGGTCCGGCACCCTCTGCGACGTCCCCGTCGACTGCGGGGCCCTGAGCGCCACGGCGCCCTTGATGGTCAGCACCACCGCCAACACGCTCGATGGCGTGGCCACCTACTCGTGCACCGGCAACTTCGTCCTGACCGGGTCGGCGACGCGCAGCTGTCAGAGCAACGGGAGTTGGAGCGGCGCCGCCCCCACCTGTGAGGATCCCCCGCAGACCTGCACTCCCAACCCCTGCGACAACGGTGGCACCTGCATCGCCGACGGCTCGGGGAACTTCGCCTCGTGCGACTGCGCGAACGGTTGGACGGGGCAGACCTGCGCGGTTCCCGTGACCTGCGGCGTGCTCTCGCCCGTGTCCCCGCTGAACGTCGGCTACTCCGACGCCCAGGACGCCGGCAGCGTGGCGACCTACACCTGCGGTACGGGCTACACCCTGCAGGGCACCCCCACGCGGACCTGCGTGGACGACAACTCCGGCGTCGGAGCGTGGAGCGGCTCGGAGCCCACCTGCCAGCGCATCACCTGCCCCCCGCTGACGATCACGGCGCCGCTGCAGACCGACACCTCAGAGAATGACTTCGGCACCACGGTAACCTACAGCTGCGCGACGGGCTATCAGCTCGGCGGCGCCGGTCCCTCGTCCACCACGTGTGGCGCGGGTGGCTGGAGCCCTGCGACCCTGCCCACCTGCAACATCGTCACCTGCCCCGCGCTCTCCAACCCCAGCAACGGCATGGTGGACGACGGCACCAACGTGTACGACACCACCGCCGCATACACCTGCAACTCGGGCTACGAGGTGACGGGCGGCACCACGGTGCGCTGCAGTGCATCGGGCACCTGGACCGGCACCCCGCCCACTTGCGGTCTCGTCTCCTGCGCCACGCGCACGGCGCCGACCAACGGCACCATCACACCGACCTCGGGACCCTACGTGTTCGGTGACTCCATCACCTACGCGTGCAACATGGGCTACTCGCTGAGCGGCGGAACCGCCATGCAGGACTGCCTCGCGAGCGGCAACTGGAGCAGCACCGCACCAACCTGTTCTCAGGTGCTCTGCCCCGTGCTGACCGCGCCCACGAACGGCACCGTGAACGACATGGGTCGGACCCCGGGCACTGTCGCGGCCTACGCCTGCGACGCGAGCTACGGGTTGTCCTCGACCGCACCCGTGACGTGTCAGGCGAACGGCACCTGGATGGGTACGCCGCCGACCTGCAACCTGCTCGACTGCGGGGCTCCCCCCGCGGCCAATGCCAACGGCACGCGCGTCGTCCCCGGGGCCACCACGGTCGGGGCCAGCACCAGCTACTCCTGCAACACAGGGTACACCGGTGGCGGCAACGTCACCTGTCAGACCAATGGCACGTGGAGCGCGACGACGGCTCCGGCCTGCACCATCGTCTCGTGTGGGGCGCCCCCGACGGTGACCAACGGCACCGTCGGCGCAGGCAGCAACACCTACAACAGCTCGCGCACCTATACGTGCAACAACGGCTTCCAGATCACGATGGGCTCCGGCGACGTCACCTGTCTTGCGACCGGTAGCTGGAGCACTGCCCCCACCTGCGAGCCCATCCCCGATGGCTGCGCGCCGAACCCGTGCCAGAACGGTGGCACCTGCACCGAGAGCGGTGGAACCTTCACCGGTTGCACCGGCTGCAACGCTGGCTACTCCGGCATGCTCTGTGAGGTCGCTGTCGACTGCGGGTCGCTCACCGTCACCAACGGTAGCGTTGGATACAGCCCCATGAACACCACGCTCGGCAGCGTGGCTACCACGACCTGCACGGCAGGCTACACCCGCGCTGGCCCAGCAACGCGGACCTGCCAGACCAACGGCACGTGGAGTGGCTCGGCCAACACCTGTGTCCCGGTCGACTGCGGCGCAGCGCCCGACGGGACGAACTCGACCGCCACGGAGACCAGCACCACGCTCGGCGGCACGGCCACCTACTCGTGCGCCGCTGGCCACGTGGTCAGCGGTGGAAACGCGAGCCGCACGTGCGGAACGAATGGCATGTGGACCGGCACCGCGCTCAGCTGCTCACTGGGCGACTGCGGCGCTCCGCTGGCGGCTGGTAGCAACGCGAGCGTGGCGACCCCCGGTGGCACCAACACCGGCGACACGGCCACCTACACCTGCAACAACGGTTACATGACCGCCTCGGGTGTCGCGAGCCGCACCTGCGCGGTCGCCGGCGGCGTGGCCGCATGGACGCCGGTTGGCGCGTCGCTCAGCTGCAGCATCGTCAGCTGCGGAGCTCCGCCGGCTGGCACCAACTCAGCGGTCTCGTTCACGACGACCAACTTCAACGACACCGCCATGTACGCGTGCAACGTGGGCTACACGGGCGGTCCGAGCACCATCACCTGTCAGGCGAACGGCAACTGGAGTGGCGGCGGCCTCAGCTGCACCCCCGTCAGCTGCGGCGCGGCACCGGCGGCGAACGCCAATGGCACCGTCAGCGGCAGCGGCACCACTTACAACTCGACGCGCACCTACAGCTGTAACGCAGGCTACTCCGGAGGCGGGTCACTCACCTGTCTCTCGACCGGCTCGTGGAGCGGCGGCACCCCGGCATGCACGTTGGTCGATCCGTACTGCTCGCCCTCCGCGCCCGCCAACGGTGGCGTGACCGGTGGCACCACGCTCGGATCGGTCGCGAACTACACCTGCAACATGGGCTACATGGTGAGCAGCGGTAACGCGATGCGCACCTGCAACGCGGGCGGCGGCACCGGCACCTTGAGCGGCGCGCAGCCCGTGTGCAGCCCCGTGAGCTGTGGGGCTGCCCCCGACGGCACCAACTCGACGGCCACGGAGACCAGCACCGTCTACAACGGGTTGGCGACCTACACCTGCAACGTGGGCTATGTGGCCAGCGGCGGAGACGCCATGCGCACCTGTGGCGCGACGGGCATGTGGAGCGGCAACGCGCTCAACTGTGTCATCGGTGATTGCGGAGCTGCGCCAGCTGCTGGTGCCAACGCCGCCCTCACGATGTCGGGCGGCACCACAACGGGCGCAACGGCAGCGTACGCCTGCAACCCAGGCTCGGGCATGGGTTCGGGCGTCGCATCCCGCACATGCACCGTCACCGGTGGCGTGGCCAGCTGGACACCGGTAGGCGCGTCGCTCGCATGTGTCGCCACGTGCACAATCGAGTACACGCTGAACCACTCGTTCCAGATCACGAACACCGCCCTCGGTGCCGGCAACGCATCGTTCAGCGGCCTCCCAGGAACGCTCGTGCTGCGGTACGCGGCCAACGGTGCGGGTGCCGTCACCAACGGTGGCGTCGACGTCCTATTCTACTGGACCCACAACAACTTCACGGTGGATCCGACGATTGGTAGTGGGACCGTCGTGACCAACGTTCACGCATTCGCACCGAGCTGCGCTGGAGCAGTCACCACACCCGGCATGAACGCTGCTTCGTGCCCATTCGTCCCAGCGACCATGACCTCGGCTATCGCGACAGGCACGCTCGCCACGAACACCATCACGTGGGGCGCATGCTCCGGTGGAAACTACTGGAGCAACGCCACGGAGGGCTACACACCTGCCACCAACGCGACTGGCGTAGGCTGCATCAGCAACCTTCGCTCGGTGGGCAACGTGAACTGCGGCTTGGGCAGCTTTTCTTGTGGCCAGGGCGACCTGAGCTCAGGCAACAACCCGCAGAACGCCATGTGGAACCAACCCATGATGAACGGTCCGCTCGCGACGGGCTCCAACACCCTGGCGGTGTCTGCGGATCGCCGGACCGTGACCACCCCGACCGGGAACACCACCAATGGCGCGCCGGCGGCCCGCTCCTGGAACGTTCCCAACAGCACACCGAGCCGCACGTGGTCGTCCTTCGTTGGTACCGCGCGGCCGACCGGCACGGGTGCCACCACCTGCACGGGCATCTGAGAGTGAGCTAGACGCTGGGTAGCGATATCGCTGCCCCGCACCCAACAAAGAACGGGCCGCGGCAACTTGCTGCGGCCAGTTTCGTTTGGCCCACCTGCCTCCGCGCAGCCCGCTCAGTTCAACGAGAACGGCCGCTCGAGCGCGAACTCGGCGATCACCGCGTCGAACTGCTCGCCGCCCTCGGTGACCATCTGGTAGCTGCCCTTCATGCTGCCGCGCTGGGTGCGCAGGATGGCGCCGCTCGTGTACTCGAACGCCTGCCCCGGGCGCAGCGTGGGCTGCTCGCCGATGACGCCGGGGCCCCGCACCTCTTCCACGTGCTTGTAGCTGTCGGTGATGACCCAGTGGCGCGTGCGCAGCTGCACCACCTCGCTGCCCACGTTCTCGATGCGAACGCGGTAGGCAAAGGCGAAGCGCTCGGCGGCGGGCTGAGACTGCTCTTCGAGGAAGCGGCTCTCCACCAGCACGCGAACTCCGCGGGTCTCGGCGTGGCTCTTGGTCTTGATGCTCATGCGGCTGGCGGGAGGGTACTCGATCCCGACCGCCAGCCCGACAAGAGAATGGGTGTACGGCTGCCTACGCGTCGATGCGGGAGAGCAGGTCCGACACGCCAGCCGTGGAGCTCACCGTGATGCGCAGCGTGAGGGGCTCACGCGCCTCGCCGATGGACTCCACCTTGGCCGTCTGGCCCGGGTAGAGCTTGGCCAGCACGC
This sequence comes from Sandaracinaceae bacterium, assembly GCA_016706685.1. Classification (NCBI taxonomy): domain Bacteria; kingdom Pseudomonadati; phylum Myxococcota; order Polyangiales; family Sandaracinaceae; species Sandaracinaceae bacterium. Next base: position 273,342 of record JADJJE010000011.1, read on the forward strand.
CGTCCAACACGGGACGAACGGCGGCCACGGTGGCCTCGTCGTTGGGCGCCAGCAGGCGATCCTGGATGCGGAAGATGACCTCGCCGGTGCCGAAGCGCGCGCCGAGGCCGGCCTTCCCCTCGAGACGAACGCAGCTGCGCAGCGCGCGGCGGAAGGTGTCTTCCACGCGGGCCGCGAACTCGCCCTCGGCCAGGCGCTTGCGGCTGTACGTGAAGCCCTGGCGGCCTCCGTCACGGTCCACGGCGTAGTCGGCCTGGTGGCCGATGATCATCACGCCCGGGCCGTCCGGCACGTGCGAGTAGTCGGCCACGTCGATCAGCAGCTCGTCGGGGACGACGCGCTCACGGATCCAGTCGTGGAACACCGGCACGAGCGCGGTCTCGCTGATCTCGTCGCCGGCAAAGAACTTCACTTGGAGCTTCTGGGCTTGCATGGCTGTCTCGGTTCCTGCGGCGGGGTTCACTCAGCGGCCTGGTTCTTGTTGGCCTCGAGCCAGCGCTGGTAGCTGGCGTGGCAGGCGTCCAAGAAGAGCTGCGCCTCGTCGAGGCACTTGTGGGCGATCTCGGCGTTGGCGCCTTCGTAGCGCTTGCTGGCGTGCAGGCCGAGGAAGAAGTGGGCGAACTTGTTGCCCACGTAGGGGTCGTTGAAGAGCCCAGTGTCCTGCACATGCGTGCGGAACTGGAGCGCCACGTCGTCTGCGTCATCGCGGCACTGCTTGTCGAGGTGCCGCACCAGGGCCTTGGCCGCTGTGACCATGGACTGGAACGCGCCCGCCGCCGCGACGGTCGGGTCGCCGCCCTTGGTGTCCAGCACGTCCTGCGCGTTGTGCAGCTCTTGCTCGGCGGCCTGGAGACCGAACTCCACGAAGGGCACGATCTCGCCGGCGCACTCGCCGATGCCGATGTCGCCGATGGTGTACTCGCGCGGGTCGCCCCAGTCGCTGTAGAAGCTCTTGTCTTCCTCGTAGGAGGGGACCACCTGGAGCGGCTTCAGGATGCCGCGGAAGTCCTTCTTGCCCACGCGCCCGATGAACGCCTGGAAAGACTCGCCGGGCTCACGGTTGGCCACGTAGTGGTCCGTGATGACCTGCACCGTCTTCGGGATGTTCTTGGACGGCACCGCGCCCACGACCATGCCGTACTGCTTGGCGTTCTCGGTCCACTGGCCGCCGAGCACCACGTTGAAGTGCGGCACCTTGCGGCCGCCGGCGGCGCGGCTGATGCCGGTGAAGCCGATGTCCGCCACGTGGTGCTGACCGCAGCTGTTGAAGCAGCCGCTCGACTTGATGCGCAGCTCGCGCACCTGCGTGTCCAGCGTGTCTTCCACCAGCGTGAGGCGCTTCTTGAGCTCGGCGGTGAGCCCGCGCGACGACGAGATGCCCAGCTTGCAGGTGTCCGTGCCGGGGCACGAGGTCATGTCCGAGATGGTGCCTGCGCCCGCCTCGGCGAAGCCGATGGCCGACAAGCGCTCCCAGAACGCGATGGCGTCCGTGCCGCTCAGCCAGCGCATGGCCAGGTTCTGCTCCACGGTGCAGCGGATGCCGTCGCCCGTGTAGTCACGCGCGAGGTCCGCGATCAAGCGCGCCTGACGCGAGGTGAAGTCCCCCAACGGCAGCTTGATGACGGCGGTGTAGTAGCCCTCTTGCACCTGCGGCTTGAGGTTGTACTTGGCCCACTTCAGGAAGGCCGCGGGGCCCTCGGTGGGCAGCGCGCCCGCCGGGCGGATGGGCTTCTCGTCCAGGCGATGCAGGTCCGTGAGGTTCTCGGTCCAGCGCTCGTCCACACGCAGGCCTTCGCGCTCCACCTGCACCAGGCGCTTGAACTCGTCGAGGCCCAGCTTGTCCACCAGGAACTTGATGCGGGCGCGGGCGCGGCTCTGCTTCTCACCGAGGCGCGCGAAGACACGCGCCACGGCCTGCGACAGCGGCAGCAGCTCTTCGGCCGGGCAGAACTCGGCCAGCACCTTGGCCTCCACGGGCACGGCGCCGAGGCCACCGCCCACCACCACCTTGAAGCCGCGCTGGCCGTCCACGATCTTGGCCACCGCGCCGAGGTCGTGGAAGGTGACGAGGCCGCACGGGTTGTCGTGGCAGCCGCTGAACGCGATCTTGAACTTGCGCCCGAAGTCCTGCACGTCGGGGTGACCCAGGAAGTACTTCATGCACGCGTCGGCGTACGGGGTGACGTCGAAGCTCTCGGTGCTGCACACGCCCGAGTACTCGCAGGCGGTCACGTTGCGCACGCTGTTGCCGCACGCCTCGCGCGTGGTGATGCCCACGGCCGCCAGGCGCCGCATCATGTCCGGCGTGTCCTCGATGTGGATGTAGTGGAGCTGGATGTCCTGGCGCGTGGTGATGTGCAGGATGGTGTCCGAGTACTCCTCGGCCAGCTCCGCGTGCACCTCGAGCTGCTTGATGGACAAGCGCCCCATGGGGATCTTGATGCGCATCATGCCGGGCGCGTCCCACTGCGTGTCCGGGCCCTTGGTGAGCGGCTGCGGGAACGTGAGCGTGCGCTGCTCGATGCCGTCGCTGCGCAGGCCGTTGTCGTAGCGCTGGCCGTAGGCGCCGCGGCGCAGGCGCGTCTCGGCGAAGAACTTGTCGTCCAGCTTGCCTTGCTTCTTGAGATCGATCTGGCCCTCGAACGTGTCGATCTCCAGGGTCATCTCGGGGGACATCTCACCGCTCAGGCGGTCTTTCCAGGACGGGGCGCTCATCTCGAACTCCTGTTGCGCGGCGGGTTCTCTGCCGATGGGGGGGAACTATTCACGAGTTTACCCCGCCGTCAAGTCAACAATGGCGTTTCGCCCGTCATATCCTGGCGTTCTTCGAGGATTTAGGTGCGATTATACCTTACTAAAACAATCAAGTACTCACGAAGAGACGATCGTGGCGCAGTACATACATCGGCATACTTAGACCTACTCATTGTCGACTTTGCGCAACTCGACACCGCTTGGTGATGTGGTTCCGCGCTATGGTGGCCCCGTCTCGATGAAGCCCGATCGCGACCCACCGCCAAACATCTTTTGCGTGCACTGCCGCGAGCAGCACCCGCGCGCGTGGACGCACTGCCCCAACTCCGGTAAGGCGCTTCACACACAGGACCGCTGGCTGGGCGCCACCATCGCGTCGCGTTACCGGGTGGAGTCCATCATCGGGCGCGGCGGCATGGGCGTGGTCTACAGCGCGCGGCGGGACACCGGCGAGCGCGTGGCCATCAAGTGCCTGCACCCCGAGATCGCCGAGAACGGCGAGGCCATCCGGCGCTTCCAGCGCGAGGCGCGCACGGCGGGGGCCACCCAGCACACCAACGTGGTCACCGTGCTGGACGCTGGGGTCCAGGGCGGCGCCCCGTACATCGTCATGGAGTACCTCGAGGGTGAGCCGCTCTCGAAGCGCCTGGTGCGCACGCGTGCACTGTCGCCGCACGTGGCCTGCCAGCTCATGCATCAGGTGCTGCTGGGGCTGGGCGCCGTGCACCGCGCGGGCGTCATCCATCGTGACCTCAAGCCGGCCAACGTGTTCCTGAGCTCCACCCTGCGCGGCGAGGTGCGGGCCAAGGTCCTGGACTTCGGCGTGTCCATGTGGAGCGACGCCGACGCCAGCGAGACCAAGCTCACCCGCACCGGCGTGCTCATGGGCACGCCCAGCTACATGAGCCCCGAGCAGGCCCGAGGGAACCCCCGCTTCGACCACCGCGCGGACCTCTACTCGGTGGCGGCCATGCTCTACGAGTGCATCGCGGGCCAGCTGCCGCACGTGCGGTCCAACTACCACGCGCTGCTGCTGGCCATCGTGGAGGGCAAGCCCGCGCCGCTCGAGTCCACCGTGGCCATCCTGCCCAAGGGGCTCTCGGAGGTGGTGCACCGCGGTCTCGCCGTGGACCCCGACCAGCGCTACGCCGACGCCGAGGAGTTCGCGCGCGCGCTGACGCCGTACCTCACCCTCACGCGGCAGAGCGACGCCACGCCGGCACCCGCGGTGCGCCGGTCACGGGACTCGGGCGTCACCATCGCGCGCGATCCGCGGCCCACCAGCGAGCCGCACGTGTCGCAGACCGTGTCCTTGGGCGCCATGCGCTTCCTGCAGAACGAGTACGGTCCGGCCGCCGTGGCCGAGCTGCTCACGCGCCTCCCCAGCGCGCACGCCACCCTGCTCATCGACGGGTCGCCCAACCTGCGCTGCCCCGCCAGCGTGTGCGACGCGCTGCTCAACGAGGCCGAGATCGAGTTCGGGGCGGGCGCCATGAGCCTCTCGCGCGCCATCGGCGCCGAGATCGCGGACTCGGCGGCCACGCGCACGCTGCGCTGGGTGCGTGCGTTGACCACCCAGGAGCTCGTCGTGCGGTTCCCCGAGGTGTGGTCGGATCTGTTCGACTTCGGTCGCGTGTCGGTCATGCCGGTGGGCCCCACGCGCTGCCGCATCGACGTCACCGAAGCACACCCCGAGTCACCGGCACGCGACGCCATGATGGCGGGCGTGTTCGGCCGCCTGCTGACCATCACGGGCGCCCGCAGCGTGGACGTGTACGCAGCCAATGGCATCGACCGCGGCGCTACGATCTACCGCGCCGGCTGGATGCCGTAGCTCGCGCGAGCGGATGCTAGGGCGGGGGGGGGCGCTGCCGGGCGGATGCTCAGGCCTTGCCGATGCGCGCGAGGCGCGCCGGGTCCGCCAGGTACTCCTCGTAGCCCATGCCGAGGTCGTAGTAGGTCTTGCTGCCCAGCTCGAGCACGCGCGTGACCAGCGAGTCCACGAACTGCACGTCGTGCGAGGCCACGATCAGGCTGCCCTCGAACTTGATGAGCCCGTTGTTGAGCGCCGTGATGGACTCGAGGTCCAAGTGGTTGGTGGGGCCGTCCAGCAGCAGCACGTTTGGGTCCTGCAGCATGGCGCGCGACAGCATGCAGCGCACCTTCTCGCCGCCCGAGAGCACCGACGCGGACTTCTGCGACTCTTCGCCCGAGAAGAGCATGCGACCCAAGAACGCCCGGCAGAAGTTCTCCTCCTGGTTGGCGGAGAACTGACGCATCCAGTCCACCAGGTTGAGCGAGCAGCCGTCGAAGAACTTGGCGTTGTCGCGCGGCAGGATGCCCAGGTTCACCGAGCTGCCGAAGCGGTAGGTGCCCGCGTCGGGCTTCATGTCGCCCGCCAGGATCTGCATGAACGCGTTCACGGCGCTGTCGTTGCCCGTGATGGCCATCTTCTCGCCGCGGCTGAGCGTGAAGCGCACGTCCTCGAAGAGCAGCTCGCCATCCAGCGTCTTGGTGAGGCCGTCCACGAAGAGCACGTCCTTGCCCAGCTGACGCTCGGTCTTGAAGATGATGTACGGGTACTTGCGCGAGGACGGCTTGATGTCGTCCAGCGTGATCTTGTCCAGCTGCGAGCGGCGCGAGCTGGCCTGACGCGACTTGCTGGCGTTGGCGCTGAAGCGCTGAATGAAGGCCTGCAGCTCCTTCATCTTGTCGGTCTTCTTGGCGTTGGCTTCCTGCTTCTGGCGCAGGGCCAGCTGGCTGGTCTCGTACCAGAAGGTGTAGTTGCCGCTGAAGAGCTGCACCTTCTGGTAGTCCACGTCCGCGATGTGCGTGCAGACCTTGTCGAGGAAGTGACGGTCGTGGGAGACCACCACCACCGTGTTCTGGAAGCGCAGCAGGAACTCCTCGAGCCACAGGATGGTGTCCACGTCCAAGTGGTTGGTGGGCTCGTCCAGCAGCAGGATGTCGGGGTTGCCGAAGAGGGCCTGCGCCAAGAGCACGCGCACCTTCTCGCTGTCCTCGAGGTCCTTCACCAGCTTCTGGTGACGCGCGTCGGGGATGCCCAGCTCGCTCAGCAGCTGCGCCGCGTTGGACTCGGCGTCCCAGCCCTGCAGGTCCGCGAACTCCGTCTCCAGCTCCGCCGCGCGCACGCCGTCTTCGTCGCTGAACTCCCCCTTGGCGTAGATGGCGTCCTTCTCCACGCTGATCTCGAAGAGGCGCTTGTGCCCCATGATCACGGCGTTGAGGGCGGTCACCTCGTTGTAGGAGAAGTGGTCCTGCTTCAGCACGCTGAGACGCGCGCCCGGAGGGATGACCACCTTGCCCGAGCTCGGCTCGAGCTCGCCCGAGAGGCAGCGCAGGAAGGTGGACTTGCCGGCTCCGTTGGCCCCGATGAGGCCGTAGCAGTTCCCGGGGGTGAACTTGATGTCCACGCTCTCGAAGAGGGGGCGGCTGCCGAAGGAGAGGGAGAGGTTTTCGGTGGAGATCATGATGCGCTCGGAAAAGAAAACAGGCCCGACGCGGTTGGATGCGTCGGGCCTGCTTGGGTGGTGACCCCAACGAGACTTGAACTCGTGTTACCGGCGTGAGAGGCCGATGTCCTAACCACTAGACGATGGGGCCAGCTTGGAAGCTGCGAGCCCTTATAGGGGCTCGCAGCGAAAGAGCAAGCTGCTCGGGGACAAGGATTCGAACCTCGATAGCCAGAACCAGAAACTGGCGTCCTGCCGTTAGACGATCCCCGAATGTCAACACCCAGGAGGCCCTAGGGGCCCTGCGAGGAGCGGACTATAGTCAGAACGTCCTCGGGAGCAAGCCCTTGGGCCTACTTTTTCGGCGGCGGCTCGGGGGTGGTGGCTGGCTCGCGATGGTGGGGGCGTGATCGAGGGGGCGGGGGCGGGGCAGGCCTCGCGGCGGGGCCGGTCGCGCTGGCGCTCCCTCGGGTGCCTCCGCCCATTTCGGCGCGTCGGGGGGGGGGGGGGGCGGGGGGGGGGGGCGCGGTGCGGGGCGGGGCGGGGTGGGGGCGGGCGCGGGGGGCCGGGGGCCGCGCGGTGCCCCGCCCTCCCTCACGATCACCTCGCCCCAAGCCAAGGAGGAGGAGTTAGAGCGTAGTTGGAGTGAGTGAATCGCCATTCAGTACGAGACGCGCTATGGTGCCCAGCGCATGACCCAAGACTTCGCCCGCTTCAACGGTACCGATACCTACCTGACCAGCGATGCCCTCAAGGCGTCCGTGAACTGTGCGCTGCTGCTGGAGCGCCCGCTGCTGGTGCGTGGCGAGCCGGGCACGGGCAAGACGCTCTTGGCCGAGGCCGCCGCCGAAGCGCTGGGGCTCGAGCTGGTGCGCTGGCACGTGAAGAGCACCACGCGCGCGCAGGACGGCCTCTATGTCTACGACACCGTGCAGCGCCTGTACGACTCGCGCTTCGGCGACAAGGACGTCAACGACATCTCGCACTACATCAAGCTCGGGCCCATGGGGCGCGCGTTCGACTCGCCCAAGCGCGTGGTGTTGCTCATCGACGAGATCGACAAGGCGGACATCGAGTTCCCGAACGACCTGCTGCACGAGCTCGATCGGATGCGCTTCTACATCAACGAGACGGGCCGTGAGGTGGTCGCGAAGGAGCGCCCGTTCGTCATCATCACGAGCAACGCCGAGAAGGAGCTGCCCGACGCGTTCCTCCGCCGCTGCGTGTTCCACTTCATCGACTTCCCGGAGAAGTCGCTCATGAAGGACATCGTGCGGGTGCATCACCCGAAGATCGAAGAGTCGCTGGTGGACCAGGCCATCGAGACGTTCTTCGAGATCCGCAGCATGACGCGGCTGCGCAAGCGCCCCAGCACCAGCGAGCTGGTGGACTGGATCGCGGTGCTCAAGCGCACCGGCGTGAAGGACGTGCGCCTCGACCAGAACCTGCCCTTCCTGGGCGCGCTGCTCAAGAAGGAGCAGGACCTCGTGGCGTTCGCGGACCAGCTGGCCGGCGGCCGTCGCTGGAGGAGCTGAGCCCGCGTGTTCGTCGACTTCATCTACGAGCTGCGCGCGTTCGGGGTGCCCGTGGGTGCCACCGAGACGGTGCGGCTCGCCGAGGCCATGTCGAAGGGGCTGCACGAGAACTCGCTCGACGGCTTCTACTACGTGGCCCGCGCGGTCCTGGTGCACTCGGAGCGCCACCTCGACCTCTTCGATCAGGCCTTCTTGAAGCACTTCAAGGGCATCGAGGTGGAGAGCAAGAAGCTGACGGACGACCTGCTGGACTGGCTGAAGAAGGCCAAGGACCAGATGGGCGAGCTCACCGAGGAGCAGCGCAAGTTCGTGGAGGGGCTGGACCTCGAAGAGCTGAAGAAGCTGTTCGACGAGCGCATGAAGGAGCAGGACGAGCGCCACGACGGCGGCAACAAGTGGATCGGCACGGCCGGCACCTCCCCCTTCGGGCACTCGGGCAAGTCCCCGCAGGGCATCCGCGTGGGCGGCCCGGGTGGCGGGCGCAGCGCGGTGAAGGTGGCCGATGCGCGGCTCTACAAGGGCTACCGCGAGGACGTCACGCTGGACGTGCGGCAGATGCAGCTGGCCCTGCGCAAGCTGCGCACCTACACGCGCATCGGCGCCGAAGAAGAGCTGGACCTCGAGGCCACCATCGAGGAGACGGGCAAGAACGCCGGCGAGCTCGAGATCGTGACGCGGCCGCCGCGGCGCACCAACACGCGCATCATCCTCATGATGGACGTGGGTGGGTCCATGGACCCGTACGCGCACCTCTGCTCGCGGCTGTTCTCGGCCGCCAAGAAGAGCTCGCACTTCCGTGAGCTGCAGACCTACTACTTCCACAACTGCGTCTACGGGCAGGTCTACAAGACCGAGCGCTTCGACGAGCCCGTGAAGGTGCGCGACCTGCTGAACGACTGCGGCCGGCACTACAAGCTCATCCTGGTGGGCGACGCGCTCATGGCGGCCTACGAGCTGATGGCCACCGGCGGGTCACTGGACCTCGGCGACGACCGCGGCATCGAGGGCATCCAGTGGCTGATGATGCTCCAGAAGCACTTCGATAAGTCCATCTGGCTGAACCCCGAGCCCGAGAAGTACTGGAAGGGCAACACCATCGAGTACGTGGCGCGCGTGTTCGACATGTACCCGCTCACGCTCGAGGGGCTGGGCGAGGGCGTGAAGTACCTGATGCGGGGCCAAGCGCGCGGCAGCAAGTGATAGCCTCGCGGCCATGCGCGTCGTGGTCGTCGGAGCTGGGTTCTCGGGGAGCGCTGCGGCGCTCTTCCTGCATCGTGCGGGTCACACGGTCACCTTGCTCGAGGCCGTGCCCGAGCCCAGCCCGGTGGGCGCCGGGATCATGCTGCAGCCCACGGGCATGCACGTGCTGGGAGAGCTGGGGCTAGCCGGGCCCATCGTGCGGGCGGGGCACCGCGTGGACCGGCTGCGCGCACGGTCGTCCACCGGCCGGCTGCTGTTCGACCTGCCCTACTCGGCGCGCGGGCCCGAGCTGTTCGGGCTGGGGCTGCACCGCGGGGTGCTGTTCCAGACGCTGTTCGACGCGGCGCGGGCCGAGATCCCCGACGTGCGCACGGGCGTGTCCATCGCGCGGCTGGGCGAGCCGGGGCACGTGCTGAGCACCACCGGGGACGCGCTTGGCCCTTTCGATCTCATCGTGGTCGCAGACGGCGCGCGCTCCGAGATCCGCACGGCCAACTTCCCCGGCGCGCGCGACACGGCCTACCCCTGGGGCGCGCTGTGGTTCGTGGCGGAAGACCGCGCGGGGCTCTACACGCGCGAGCTCTTGCAGTGCGTGAAGGGCGCGAGAGAGATGGTGGGCATGCTGCCCACGGGGTTGGCGCCCGGGGGAGACACGCCGCTGGTGAGCCTGTTCGTGAGTGTGCCCGTCACCGAGGCCGAGGCCGTGCGCCGTGAAGGGCTGGCTGCGTTCCGCGAGCGCGTGCTGCGCGTGGCGCCCATGGCCGAGCCCATCTTGAGCCAGCTGCCCAGCACCGAGGCGCTGCTCTTCGCGGGCTACCGCGACGTGGTCTTCAAGCAGTGGCACGCGGGCAACGTGGTGTTCATCGGCGACGCCGCGCACGCCACGAGCCCACAGCTGGGGCAAGGCAGCAACCTGGCGCTCGTGGACGCGCTGGTGCTGAGCGAGTGCATCGCGGCGCAGCCGGGCAACGTGGAGCTGGCGCTCATGACGTACAGCCAGCGGCGCCGCGCGCACCTCGGCTTCTATCAGCGCATGACGCGCTGGCTGACACCCTTCTTCCAGTCGCACTCCACCGTGCTCGGGCTGGTGCGCGACCTCGGCTTCCCCATCGGCGCGCGGCTGCCGTTCCTGCGTGAGCAGATGGTGGCCACCATGTGCGGGGGCAAGCTGGGGTTTCTGCGCGGAAGCCTGCCGGCAGGGCTGCACGTGCCTCGGCTGCCGCCCGGCGAGCAGGGTTGAGAACGCCCCCCAGACAGCGCAGGCTGCGCGCATGTACGAAGCGCTCGTGGCCATGGACGCCCCGCCCAACTTGATCGCCTGGGCATCGGCCGGAGAGCGTGACCACCACGACGCCAAGGGGCTGCTGGCGCTGAACCAGGACCCCACCTGGGCCATCTGGATCTACGCGGCCGAGGGCATCCCGCTGCGCGCGCTGGTGGACGCGGTGTTGCTGGAGGCCGACGAGGCCGTGAAGCGGCTGACCGAGGCGCAGGCACCGCTGCAAGAGGCGCTGCGACTGGGGCGCGCCCTCCTCGCCGGCAGCAGCGACAGCGACAGCGTGCTGGCCGCCGCCGAGCGCGCCGATGCCATCGCCGAGGACCCGGTTGGGTCGTACCGCTCGCTCAGCACGCAGCCCGTGGTGACCCCCACGGCGACCGCCTGCTCGTACTTGGCGCGCGCCAGCGAGGCGCTGTTCTCGGCCGAGCTCAGCCTCTCCACTCAACGTTTGGGGAACGCGCAGTACAGCGCCGCCATGTTGGGCGTGGGCACCAGCGCGGTGATGCCCGCCAGCTCGCGCGCGCTGTGCCTGAACCCCGCTGCGCTCGGCCGCGATCCCGTGCAACGGGTGGCGCTGTTCGTGCCAGCAGCCGTCGCCGAGGCCGTGGCCCAGCTGCTGCTGGCAAGCCAGCGGCGCATGACCACGGCGGCACCGAACCAGCTGGCCACGGACATGAACGCACGCGTCGGGGCGCTCTTGTCGCCCTTCGTCCGAGCGTGATGGGCTGCGACGCGCGGCTCAGGACTCGGGGACGGGCACCACGCGCGTGTGGGCGCTGCGCACGAAGTAGTAGCGGTCGATGACCTGGCTGCCCATGCGATAGCGCACCGCGTGCCGGCCCTCGGGGAGCGCGATCTGCTGCGGTGGCGTGCCCAGGTCCTGGTCGCCCACGGACACCAGCACGTCCGGGCGGCTGGTCTCGAGCACGTGCAGCACGCCGTGGCCGGCGGGCACCGTGGCGCCCTCGAGGCGCACGCCGGGCTGCTGCGTGCCGAATGACAGGCCGTCCTCGCGCGGCGTGCCGTCGGGAACCTGTGCGCTCGGGTCGGGAGCGGCCTCGCTCGGGTCGGCAGCAGCGGGCGCGTCATCGGCCGCCGTGGCTTCGGCGGGCGCGGTTTCGGGGGCATCGTTCGACGAGCTCGGGTCGGCGGCCCGCCGCTGGCTGTCCAGCATCATCGTGTAGCCCACGTAGCCAATGGCCGCGAGCACGAAGAGCACCGCGAACCACATCAGCGGCCCGAAGCCATCGCGCTCGGGCAGGTCGTCGTCATCCTCCGCTTCGCCCGGCTGGGAGTCTGTGTCCGTGTCGGCATCCACGTCACGCGGTGCGGCGGGCTGGGGCGCGCGCAGAGCTGGCACCACCGCGGCAGGGATCAACAGGAGTGGCTCGGGTGCCGGCGGCAGCGCTTGCGGTGCGCGGGCGGTGCTGAGCAAGAGCGGCTCGGCGGTGTCCGCGTCGGCGCTCTCCTCACGGATGGTCGGCTGCACACGGGGCGCAGGCGCCGTCTGGAACGATGCAGGCGCCTCGCCTGGCTGCGAGTGCGTGCGTGCCTCGCGCCGCGCGCGCAGGTTGGTGGCCACCAGGTCTTCCCCGGCGTCGCCGTGCACGCCCAGGATGACCCCGCGGCGCGCCAGCTCGATGAGCGCGGCCTCCACGGCCTGGGGCGCGTGGATGCTGCCCACCAGCAGCTGCCGAGGCGTCTGCCCGGCCGACAACGCGGCCGCGACGGCGCCCACTTCACCCGGCGCCGAAGCCTCGAACGAGCCGAGCGCGTCTTCGTCGAGGCCCAGCGACTCCACGCGGGCCAGCGCCTCGCCGGAGACGGAGTCGATGAGCGCGCCGAGCCGCGCACAGGCCTCGGCCACGCCGAGCTGCGGCGCTCCGCCAGCCATGCTGTGCCGCACCGCGGGGTCCACCTCTTCCACCGCGAAGCGCCCGGTGGAGACGCCCACCAGCATGCGCAGCGCGCGGTCGCCGCGGGCAAAGCCACCGTCCGTGGCCGTGCTGGACACGGACACGATGGCGCGCTGCTGGACCTCCACCTCGAACAGGTTGAACGCGTCGCGCACCGTGAGCAGCGCGTTCTCGCGCTCGCGCAGCAGCGTGGAAAGCAAGCACGGGATGCCCAGGCCCTCCACGCGCCCACGCACCGCCCCACCCGCTCGCAGGCGCGCCTCGAACTGCGAGCGCCCGCGCAGCACGTCGCGCACCTTGGCCAGGATCTGCGTGGACTCGGCCTCCTTGCGCAGGTAGCCGCGGGCCCCGGCGCGCAGCTCGCGCATGCGCGACAGGAAGTCCTCGCGCCAGCTCAGCAGGATGACCGGCGTCTCCGACACGCTCGGGTCGCGCGAGAGGGCACGGCACAGCGCGAGCCCGTCCATGTTGGGCATCAGGATGTCGCTGACGATCACGTCGGGCGGCTCGGCCCGGGCGGCCGCCAGCGCGACTGCGCCGTCTTCGGCCTGCACCACGCTGGCGCCTTCGTCTTCCAGCAGCTGCGCGAAGAACCAGCGCACCGCCGGGTCGTCGTCGGCCACGATCACGCGGCGCCCTCGCAAGGACACCTCGGCCTCGCTCGCCGAGTCGCGCGCCTCTTCCTCGGCCGTGGGCTCGAGGTCGTGCAGCGACACCAGCGCCGGGCCACGACGCCCCGCCGGGTCGCGGAAGTGCACGCGCCCCGCCGAGCGCTCCGACAAGTGCGCCCGCACGCGCGCGATGGCGGCCCACGCGGCGGCCAGCACCTCACTGCCATCGCCCAGCGGAACGGCCACGTCGGGGCCACGGTCCGTGGAGAGCACCAGGCCGCGGCGAATCTCGGCGGCGATGCGGTCGGCCACGTCGTTCACGGTCAGGTCGCCGAGCGGCGCCCACGTGGCGGCCTCCCCCAGGTCGGCCACGCGGTGCACCGTCTGGAGAATGGTCTTGATCAGCAGCGGCTTGCGCAGCGAGTCCACCGCGCCCGCCTCGCGCAGGGCGATGGGGTCCACCGGCACGCCCGGCTGGAACAGCACCACCACGGGCACGAAGTCGGTGAGCGCGTCACGCCGCAGCCGCGCCAAGAGCCCGTTGGGCCCGAGGCACACGGTGGCGTCCGCCAGGATGAGGTCCGGCGCGCTGTTCCACGCGAGCTGCGTGGCCTCCTCGGTGTTGCTGGCCACCAGGATCTCGAAGCGCTCGGGCGGCAGCGCCGCGCGGATGAGCGTCTCGGACGCTGTGTCCGTGCACAGCAGCGCGCTCACGATGGACTGCGCCGGCGCGGCATAGCCTCCCGCGCTGGTGGACTGCGCACCCGGGTCCTCGGCCTGGCCGCGTGCCGCACCCACCACCGCGGCGGACGATGTGGTGAACGGCGCAGGCGGCTTCACCTGGATGACCTCGGCCTCGCGCGACGCCACGGTGGCCACCTTCACGCGCGCGATGGGCGTGGACACCGCCACGGTGGACGCGGGGCGCGTGGAAGGCGCCACGGGCCGCGGCGCCGGCTGGGAGGCGCGCGTGGGCGCGGGGGCTGCAGCGGGTGCGGGTGCACGAACCGGAGCGGGAGCCGCCGCATGCGGAGCCACGCGGGCGGGAGCGCTCACGGCAGGCGGCGGCGGCAGCGGCGCGATGGGCGCGGGCGCTGGCTGCGAGGGCCGCCCCAGCGGCGCGGGGGACAGGCTGGGCGGTGGCGGCGGCGCGGTGGGCGGCTGGAAGCCCATCATGGTGGGCTTGTGCGCACGCGCCACGGGCCGCGCCGAAGGCCGCTCCGGCGAGCTGACCGGCGCAGCATCGAGCGCAGGCGGCGGCGTGGAGCCCACGTTCACCAGCGGCGCGATGGAAGCCGCAGGCGGTGGCTGCGAAGGGGGTGTGGAAGGCGCGGGGACCATCGACGGCCGCACGTTGGGCGCACCCCCGTCCACGAGCGAAGGCAGCGTGGCCACCAGGTTGGTCAGCTCGTCCAGCTCGGCCTGCGACACCTCGCGCGCCTCGCTTCGGGCCAGCTCCAACGTTGTGGCCCCCTCCTGCAGCGCAGCGGCCAGCACGTTCATGCGGAACACCTGCGCCGACGCGTAGAGCGCCTGCAGCCGGGCACGCAGCTCGTCGCGCGGCCGAGGCGACTCCGGGCTCCCAACCAGGAGAGCGAGCGCGCCACGCAGCTCACCCGCCTTCTGGGGGAGGCTGTCTACGAAGCGCTGGCGTGCAAGCCCGAGCGCAGTGTCATGGGGTCGCTGAGGCACGGTGAGGTCGAGTGTACGCAACTCGCCGATCGTGGCCAGTTTCCCCACATTCGAGCCCCTCCGGGGCGGGCCAACGCGCCCTCGCGCGCGCCCCTTCGGAGACGCTTGACACCCCCACACTTGCCGCCTAGGTTTCGGCTCCTTCGCGGGTGTAACTCAGTTGGTAGAGTGCCAGCTTCCCAAGCTGGATGTCGTGGGTTCGAATCCCATCGCCCGCTCCAGAGAACGCGATCGTCGGCCGGTTGGACCTTGGTTCAGCCGGCCGATTCGCTTTCGCCGCGTGAGCCTCCCACCCGAGTCCCCCTTGGAGGGACTCGGGTGCTGCGCGCCTAACAGAGTTGGTGATGTCCGAGTAGTGCTCGGTCATCGCCTCGGTGGTGTGCCCCGTGATCGCGTGCAGGACGACCTAGCGGCAAAGGACGACCCCCCCGTCGCCTATTCCGGAGAGAGGGGTCCACCCCGGTGGGATGGCTGTGGCGTTCTCGGCGATCCGGTCAGCGGAGCGCGTTCCGTCAATTAAGATGAAACCACACTCGCGGAAGGCCCCCGGCTGATATTGAGCGTCGGCGTATTGAGTGCGAGTGGCCTGCGTCGCGACGCAACCGAGCACGGCGCCGAACAGGGCGATGAGAAACACGTGAGTCTTCTTCATGGGAGCTCCTCCTTGTCGAGAAGACGCGACTCTACACTTCGTCCGCCTCGAGGACCGCCGGCCGATTCGTTTTGGGAGTCGGGTGCTCCATCGCCCGAGGTCGGCAGCAACTCCTTCCGCAACTCGGCGAGTTCGAGACGCTGCCGGGCCCTCTGCCTGTGAGCGAAGAAGCGGCCGACGCCAACCACCACCGTCAGGGTGACCAGGAGCGGAATCACCGGCCCCCGGCAGTCAACGGTAAGCCTCCGCCAGTTCGCGACGAACGTCCCCGCGATGGAGGACCTCCACGCATGCGATGCGTCCGTCCACGACGTCCAAGATGACCATTCCCTTCTTCACGTCCACGACCACATTTCGGTGCCCGGGCCCGTATGCGCCGTCGGGCCTGCGATCCGTGTAAAACGTGGCGCAGAACGAATCTCCGCACTCGCAACGCCCGAAGATCTCTAGGTGTGTAAGGCCGATGCCGACCCCTGTCGATAGACTCGCCCGTTGCGACGAACGCGCAAGCGACACGCCTATCCCCCCGGTCGAGATCAGACGCTGGACGGCAGGCGACGACATGCGCGCCCTCACACAACTGATCCACGAAGCCTACGCACCGCTCGCCGCGAGGGGGCTGCGCTACTGGGGCAGCCACCAAACGGCGGAGGACACCGCCAAGCGCTGTGCGCGCGGGGAGACGTGGCTCGCGTTGGTGGGCACCGACTACGTGGGCACCGTCACGCTCTCACCGCCAGAGACGCCCGGTGGGTCGCCGTGGCTCGACCGCCCGGACGTGGCCAAGTTCAACCAGCTGTGCGTGCACCCCACGTTTCAAGGAAGCGGACTCGGCAGTGGGCTGCTTGACCTGGTGGAGCGCCGCGCTGCGGAGCTGGGTGCAGCTCATGTCGCCTGCGACACCTCAGAAGACGCGCACGCGCTGATCCAGCGCTATGAGCGCCGCGGCTACGTCTTCGTGGAGCACGTGGACTGGCGACCCAGGACGAACTACCGCTCCGTGGTGCTCTCGCTGGGCCTGTGCAGCCCCACCGGCACGGGCCGGAGCGAGTCGACGGGATGATCGACCGGCGGAGAGGAAACATCCGCCGGCGCCCGCCGATAACGGCGCCATGAACTCCATCAAGCACTCACTCACCGCCACCCTCTCCGCGCTCTCGCTGCTCGCCTGTGGCGAA
The DNA here is from genome assembly GCA_016706685.1 of Sandaracinaceae bacterium. Taxonomy (NCBI): domain Bacteria; kingdom Pseudomonadati; phylum Myxococcota; order Polyangiales; family Sandaracinaceae; species Sandaracinaceae bacterium. The sequence continues at coordinate 289,632 of JADJJE010000011.1, forward strand.
GACCCCTACGGCAGCACCCCAGAAACCGCCTACCGCATCGAGGGCACGTGCACCGAGGAGCAGCCATGGTGTGATGACGAGTTCGACGAGTGCTACGCAAGCGGCGCGCAGGCCTGCAACACCTGTTACCAGATTGGCGGCTTGGGTTGCGCCTCCTACTGCGACTACGCCGAGACCTGCAGGAACCGCCACTGCGGGGCGAACGAGGGCTGCCTCACGTGGGGCTTCACAGCCACATTGGGCGACCAAGACCCGGCGATATTCGAGACGTGTCAGATGGCCTCAGCCAGGGCCGTCGCGTGTGGCGAGGCGTCGTACCCCGCCGGGACCTGCGAGCTGTACGCCGCGACCGAGCGCACCGAAGCGTCGGGCATCTACGAGTGCGTGGCCAGCACTCCCTGCGGCGAGGACCGAGCGTGCGACAACTCCGAGCCCGACAACGACCTGTCGCACCTCGTTTGCGATGCGCTCGCGACGTGCGGCTCCACATGGGAGAGCTGCGACAACGGTTCGCTCGCTGCTTGGCTGGGCTGGCTACGACACGACGTAAAACGGGGACTCCGGGGTTGCGCCGAGCTCCCTGAGTGCAGCGCACGACCGACCTGCGTCCAGACGTGGATCGAGTCGCTCACCACGCTGTGAGGCAGCCACGTCCACCACGCAGAAACGCCCAGCTGGATTCAACCAGCCGGGCGTCTCGCTCTCTTCGTCCGCATGGCCCCGCTCAGCCGGGCCCGCTCACATCACTTGGCCCGGGCAGGCGGCGCGGTGCGCAGCGACTCGAGCAGCAGCTCGCGCTGCTTCACGAGGCTCTTGGGCATGGAGTCGCCGATCTTGTCGAAGAACTCCTGCTGGGCCTCGATGTCGGCGATCCACTCGTCGGTGCTGACGGCGGTGGCCTGGTCGAAGCGCTCCGGGTCGAGGTCCAGGCCGCTGAGGTCGATGTCGCCCTCGCGCGGGACCCAGCCGATGGGCGTCTCGCGGCCACCGATGCGGCCGTGGGCGCGGTCGAGCACCCACTTGAGGACGCGCATGTTCTCGCCGAAGCCGGGCCACAGGAACTTGCCGTTGTCGTCCTTGCGGAACCAGTTGACCAGGAAGAGCTTGGGCGGGCTCTCGATGTCGTGGCGCATGCTGAGCCAGTGCGCGAAGTACTCGCCCATGTTGTAGCCACAGAAGGGCAGCATGGCCATGGGGTCGCGGCGCAGGACGCCCACCTTGCCGGTGGCGGCCGCGGTGGTCTCGGAGCCCAGCATGGCGCCCAGGTACACGCCGTGCACCCAGTTGAAGCTCTGCAGCACGAGCGGGATGGTGGTGGCGCGACGCCCGCCGAAGATGATGGCGCTGATGGGCACGCCCTCGGGGTTGTTGTACTCGCGGCTCTGGCACGGGTTGTTGCTGGCCGGCGCGGTGAAGCGCGAGTTGGGGTGCGCCGCCTTCTCGGTGGAGCCCTTCTTCCAGGGGCGGCCCTGCCAGTCGATGAGCTCGTCCGGCACTTCGCCGTCCATCTCTTCCCACCACACGTCACCGTCGAGCGTGCGCGCCACGTTGGTGAAGATGGTGTCCCGCTGGATGGTCTTCATCGCGTTCGGGTTGGACTTCATGCTGGTGCCCGGGGCCACGCCGAAGTAGCCGTTCTCCGGGTTCACCGCGTAGAGCCGGCCGTCGGCGCCGACGCGCATCCACGCGATGTCGTCGCCCACGGTCCAGATCTTCCAGCCCTCGAAGCGACGCGGCGGGATCATCATGGCGAAGTTGGTCTTGCCGCAGGCGCTCGGGAACGCGGCCGCCACGTAGGACGTCTGCCCTCGGGGGACTCGACGCCCAGGATGAGCATGTGCTCGGCGAGCCAGCCCTCCTTCTTCCCGAGGTAGCTGCCGATGCGCAGCGCGAGGCACTTCTTGCCCAGCAGCACGTTGCCGCCGTAGCCCGAGCCGCACGACCAGATGGTGTTGTCCTGCGGGAAGTGACAGATGAAGCGCTTCTCGGGGTCGAGGTCCAGCGTGCAGTGCAGGCCGCGGTTGAAGTCGTCCGAGTCGCCCAGCATGTCGAGCGCCTGGTTGCCCATGCGCGTCATGATGCGCTGGTTGAGCACCACGTAGACGCTGTCGGTCAGCTCCACGCCCACCTTGGCGAAGGGCGAGCCGATGGGGCCCATGCAGTAGGGCACCACGTACATGGTGCGGCCGCGCATGGAGCCTTCGAAGAGGCCGCCCAGCTTGGCGTACGCGTCGGCCGGCGCCATCCAGTTGTTGGTGGGGCCCGCCTCTTCCTTGGTGGGCGTGCAGATGAAGGTGAGGTGCTCTACCCGCGCGACATCATTCGGGTTGGACCGGTGCAGGTAGCAGCCGGGGCGCTTCTTCTGGTTGAGCGGCTCGAGGATGCCCGTGTCCACCGCCAGCTGCGTGAGGCGAACCTTCTCCGCCTCCGAGCCGTCACACCAGACGACGGCGTCCGGTTGAGTGAGCTTGGCCATATCTGCGACCCACTTGAGGAGGGTCGGATTGTTCGTCGCGGCGTTCGTCATGGGCCTCATCCCGTTGGCAGGGCCGGGAGTCTACCGGCGGATGCGGCAGGGGCAAACGGAAGTTGACTTTTCAGGCCTCTTTACCGCCCCACTGGCGCTCGCGTGGCGACCGGCCGGACCCCGCGCGCGTCCACCTCGTAGAAGCGAACCGCTTCGTCGGTCTCCACCACGGCGCGCGGCGAGAAGACACGGGCCCGCGTGGACCCCCGCGGCACCAGATCGCGGTGGTGGTGCACGTGCCCGTGCAGCACGAACAGCTCGGGGGCGGCGGCCACGGCGCGCTCCACCTGGCACACGTCCACCAGCTGCTGGAACCAGCCCAGGCCCCGCGGCGAGTGCGGAATGGCCGGGTGGTGCTGGAGCACCAGCGTGGGGCGCGACAGGTCCGTGAGGTGGCGGCGCTGCTCGGCCCCCAAGCGCCCGGCGGCGCGCACGAAGTGCTGGTCCAGCGTGGAGTCCAGCGGCACCACGGTCACCCCGTCCAGGTCGAAGCTGGCGCCCGAGGTCCCGGCCACGGCGGCGAGCGGGCCCTGCGCGGCGGCGGCGTAGGCACAGCGTCCCCGGTACGCGTCGTGGTTGCCGGGGATGACGGTGACCTGCTCGGGCGTGAAGCCGCTCTCGCCCACCACCTGGGCGAACAGGGCGAACTGCGCCGGGTCGGCGTCTTCGGTCATGTCACCCGTGAACACCACGTGGTCGGCCCCCGCCCTGCGCGCTCGCTGAAACGCGCGAGCCAGGTTCCGGACTCGGCTCTCGGCGCGCGAGGGGCGATACGACGAGAGGAACGCCAGCCGCACCCAGTCCGCCGGATCACGCGCCCACGGATCGAGCTCGATCAGGTGGGCGTCGGAGATCTGGGCGAGCAGGGCCATTCCCCAGCATGACCCTCTTTGCCCAGGGACCGCCAGCTCCGTCTCAGGCGCGGCGGCGGTAGCGGAAAGGCACGTCGTCCACGGGAGGCAGCGTGCCGAAGCCGGTGCGCGACACATCCTGCTTGGGCACCGCCGTGGTGAGCAGCTCGATGTCGAAGCACGAGAGCAGCACCGCCACGGCGATCTTGAACTCGTTGATGGCGAAGAAGCGCCCGGGGCACATGCTCACGCCCGCGCCGAAGGGCAGCAGGTTGAAGTGCACGCGCTGACCGTCCTTCCAGAAGCGCGCGGGGGCGCCGCTGCTGTCGGGCAGGAAGCGGTCGAAGCGGAAGTCGTACGGGTCCTCGTAGATCTCCGGATCGAGGTGCGTGGTGGGCGGGAAGAGCGCGAGGTCGTGGCCCGCGTCGAAGCGGTAGGTGCCGCTGCGCAGCTCGAGCGTGGTGTCCTTGAGCGCCCGCCGCGGGACCATGGGCGCGGTGGTGAGGCGGTTCATCTCGGTGACGGCGCTCTCGAGCTTGACCATGTTCTTGAGGTCGTGGCGCGAGAAGGGGGCGCCGCTCGGGGACAGGAGGTCGCCGCCGCCCGAGACGCTGCGCACCTCTTCCAGGATCTCCGGCGCGCGCGGCGGTCGCGCAAGATGTAGAGCATGGTCCAGAACGCGGCCGACACCGTGTTGGCCTGCGCCGCCCACATGAGGCCAGCGTCGAAAAAGCCCACGAAGTCCAGCATGCCCAGCTTGCGCAGGTGCTCGTGGCGCACGTCGAACAGCTCGGCGTGGTGCGGCCCTTGTCGCGCACCCGCTCGGCGAGCGCGCGCTGCGCGCGGGCCCAGGGGGGCACCAGCCTGGCCGGGACCCCCATGGCCAGGAACCCGAAGGCCTTGTCCACGGTGGTGTAGGCCTGCTTCAGCGCCTCGGAGTAGACCCCATCGCCGAAGAGCGCGTCGGTGCCCGCAGCGAAGACGAACTCGTTGGCCCAGCGGTGCAGCGTGTCCTCGCGCCAGACGCCCACCGGCAGCGCACGCAGCCGCTCCACCAGCTTCTGCTGCATGCGCTCGCTCATCACCTGGAGGGGCTCGCCCTTCATGTAGACGTTGATCTGGTGGGAGATCTCCTCGATGTCGGCGCGGCGCGCGTCTTCGAGCGCGTAGCCGAACGCCCTGCCCCCAATCTCGGCGCCGACCTCCGCGAAGTTCATGTCGCGGTTCTTGAAGTACGCCGGGTGGTCGAGGGGGTCCAACAGGAACGTGCGCGGGCCCTGCGGAAAGCGCACCGTGAACACGTCGCCGTACTGGCGCTGGCAAGCGCGCAGGAAGCCGAGCGGGTCCTTCCCGAAGGCCATGCCGTGACCGAGCACGGGCAGCCCACCCGAGACCACGGGAGGAGGAGCGGGGCGGGCGCTGCGCGGGGCGGCGTGGACGGTGGTGCCGGGCATGGGTGGGATTTCTCACGCCGGCGTGCGCGACTCAAGCGTTCGTGGCGGATGTGCCGGCGAGCGGCCGGATTCGCCATTGTCTGTATCAACCGCTACCCTGTGGAGGACGGAGTCAGCTGAACCCTCGACTCCGCCATGAGCTAACTAGGAAAGGGGTTTCCGATGGATGCCATGGAGTCGAACACGAGCGGACGCGTCATTGTGGCGGCCGTTGACCTGACCGAGGCCTCGGACATGGCGCTGCTCCACGCGGTGCGCATGTCGGTGCTGGGGGACACGCTGCACGTGGTGCACACGGTGGAGGTGCACGGCCTGCGCGAAGCCACCCGGATTCAAGAGCAAGACAAGGTGCTCGAGAACGACCCGGACGTGGTGCGCGCCTATGTCAACGAGGTGTGCGAGCGCGAGGAGGTCTGGCCGCTGGTGCGGCCCGAGGTGCACACGCGCATCGGGACGCCCGTGGCCGCGCTGGTGCAGTTCTGCACGGACGTGGAGGCCGACCTGCTGGTGTGCGGGGTGCACGCGCGGCACGGCATCGATCGCCTGCGCGCGTCGGTCGCCGAGGGCCTCATGCGCGAGGCGCCCTGCCCCGTGCTGGTGGCCAAGCCGAAGGCGTACCAGGGGAGGCGCAAGAGCGAGCTGCCCGCGCCCATCTGCGCCGACTGCTCCGCCAAGCGGGAAGAGACGGGGGACCCGATGGCCTGGTGCACCACGCACTCGCGCGACCATGCGGCGCGGCACACCTACAGCGGGACCCCCAGCACACGGCCCCCTGGCTTCGGCATGCGCTGAGGTGCCCCTCGCCGGCCGCCGGCCGCCCGCCGGCGGAGCGCTCGGTGCGCGGCCAGGCAACTCCGGCACGCGGCGTCCGAGAAGGGCCGCGTGTCGGACCACCCGCCGCCCAAGAGCAGCCCTGTGAGCGCGGCCGCGTGGGTGACCGCCATCATCGCCGTGGCGTCGCTCGCCGAGACGCCGCCCGTGATCGCGCCCGAGTCCGTGGAGTTCAACTCGGCCACCTACCAGGCGGTGCGCCCCGCGCCTCCGTCGGCCCGCGTGGCTCAGCAGATCGCCGACGTGCGCGACGGCGGGCGGGTGAACGTGAACGCTGCGGACGCCCAGACACTGCAGCTCTTGCCCGGCGTGGGGCCGGTGGTGTCGGCCCGGGTGATCGCCGACCGCGAGGCCAACGGGCCCTACCCCACGCTCGAGGCCATGACGCGGGTCAGCGGCATCGGCCCTCGCACGGTGGAGCGCATCGCGGCGCTGGCGTTCGCGGGGCCAGCCGCACCGACGGAGCCCAGTGGCGCCGCCTCACCAGCGGGAGAACAGCCAGGAGACGCGGAGCCCGGCCTGCACATGGAGCCCACTGAAGCCACCACGGGTCATGGCGAACGGCACGTAGCCAACCCGCACGTCCAGGCCGAAGGCGAGTGAGCGCGAGTGCAGATAGTCCAACCCCACGATGCCGTGGACCTCGAAACTGGCGTAGGTGGTGTCGTGGACCAACAAGAGGCCGTCGATGCCGGCGCCGAAGAAGGGCACCCAGGTGAGGATGTCCACGATGTAGAGCGCCTCGGCGGTGAGCGAGAGCAGGTGCGCGGTGCTCACGTCGCCGCTGTGCGGGTGGGCCGCGTAGCCTCCACGGAACTGGAGGGTGAACGTGTCGCCGAGGCCGATGCCCGCGCTGACGCCCACGCCGGCGCCGTGCATGGGGATGCCGTCCTGCGCGTAGGCGTAGTTGGCGTCCACGCTCAGGGCCACCTGGTCTTCGTAGGCGCGAGCCGTGGCGGGAGCCAGGCAGAGCAGCGCGGTCAGCACACCGGCGGCGAGGAACGCCATGCGCGCTGCGAGCCCCGGGGCAGCGTGAGAGGGCCGAGCGCTATGGGCGTGTGCCACGGGCCGTTGATAGCAGCCCGGGCGGCTTGACGCACACGTCGGAAGGCGCGTAGATCCGGCCCGTGTCCACCTCGACCCCGACGGTCCTGCTCGCCGGCGACGCGATGCAGCGCACGCTACGCCGCATGGCCCTCAGCATCGTGGAGCGCACCGGGAAGCGTGCCCAGGACCTCTGCCTGATCGGGGTGCGCCGCGGCGGGGTGGACGTGGCCAAGCGCCTGGCCGAGGCCATCGCCGACTTGGAGGACGAGTCCCCCAAGGTGGGCGCCGTGGACATCAGCCTCTACCGCGACGACGCGGCCACCGCCCTGCCGGATGCGAAGATCGGGCCGAGCGAGATCCGCTTCCCCATCGACGGGCGCGAGGTCATCTTGGTGGACGACGTGCTGCAGACGGGGCGCACCATCCGGGCCGCCATCGACTGCGTGCTGGACTACGGGCGCCCGCGCCGCATCTGGCTGGCGGTGCTGTTCGACCGCGGCGGGCGCGAGCTGCCCGTCCACCCGGACTTCGTCGGCAAGACGGTGGACGTGAAGCCAGGCATGAAGCTGTGGGTGGAGATCGACGGGCGCGAGGGCGACCGCGCGTTCCTCACGGTGGCGGCGGCGAGCACGCAGGAGGTGAGCTGATGGACGCTTTCCCACACCGCCACGTGCTCGGCATCGAGGACCTCTCGCGCGCCGACATCGAGCACATCCTCGACACGTCGAACGCCTTCTTGGAGGTCTCGCGCCGGCCGGTCCGCAAGGTGCCCACGCTGCGTGGCAAGACCGTCATCAACCTGTTCTACGAGAACTCCACGCGCACCCGCACCAGCTTCGAGCTGGCCGGCAAGCGCATGAGCGCCGACGTCATCAACATCAGCGTGGCCAGCTCGAGCGTGACCAAGGGCGAGACGCTCTACGACACCTGCAAGACGCTCGAGGCCATGCACCCGGACGTCATCGTGATGCGCCACGCGTCCTCGGGGGCGCCGCACTTCGTGGCTCGCCACGTGCGCTGCAGCGTCATCAACGCGGGTGACGGCATGCACGAGCACCCCACGCAGGCGCTGCTGGACGCGTTCACCATCAAGCAGGCGCTCGGCACGCTCGAGGGCCTCACGGTGGCCATCGTGGGCGACGTGCTGCACTCGCGGGTGGCCCGCAGCAACGCGCTGCTGCTCAAGCACTTCGGCTGCACGGTGCGCTTCGTGGGCCCGGACACGCTGGTGCCGCCCGAGCTGGCCGGCTACGGCGTGGAGCTGCACCACAACGTGGAAGAGGGCGTGCGCGACGCCGACGTGGTGATGGTGCTGCGCGTGCAGACCGAGCGTCTCAAGGGCGCGCTGCTGGCTTCGCTCGGGGAGTACTCGCGCACCTTCGGCATCAACCGGCGGCGCCTGGCGCTGGCGAAGCCGAATGCCTTGGTGATGCACCCGGGTCCCATGAACCGGGGCGTGGAGATCGAGCCCGACGTGGCCGACGGCGCTTCGTCGCGCGTGCTCGAGCAGGTGGAAGCCGGCGTGGCCATCCGCATGGCGCTGCTGTACTTGCTAGCTGGCGAGTCGGGCGAGGCGTGAGCGCGCCGGTCGCCACGGGGCTCGACCGGGTGGCGGCTGGCGATGCCGTGGCGCTGGCCGGCATCCGTGGCAAGCGCGTGGGCCTCTTGGCGCACCCGGCCAGCGTGACGCGCACGCTCCAGCACGCCCACGCGGTGCTGGAGGCGGCTGGCGCCAAGGTGGTGGCGCTGTTCGGGCCGGAGCACGGCTATGGCGGCGAGGCGCAGGACATGGCGCCGGTGGGCTCTGACGAGGGTGCGCCCGAGAAGCTGCGCGTGTACTCGCTGTACGGCACCACCTTCGACGAGCTGCGCCCCACGCCCGAGATGCTGCGCGGCCTAGACGCCGTGGTGGTGGACCTGCAAGACGTGGGCGCGCGCTACTACACCTTCGTCTGGAGCGCCGCGCTCATGCTGGAGGCCGCGGCCGCGGTGGGGGTGCCCACCATCGTGCTGGACCGGCCCAACCCGCTCGGCGGCGTGGTGCTGGAGGGTGCGCCGCAGCGGCCGGGCTACCGGTCGTTCGTGGGTCTCTACGACGTGCCCGTGCGGCACGGCATGACCATCGCCGAGATCACGCGCATGGTGCACGCGCGCTTGGGCCTGGACGACGCCGCCCTGATCACCGTGCCCATGCTCGGGTGGACGCGCGGCATGTACTTCGACGCCACGGGCCTGCCGTGGATTTACCCTTCCCCGAACATGCCCACGCTGGACACTGCGGTCGTGTACCCGGGGGGCTGCTTGATCGAGGGCACGCTGCTGAGCGAAGGCCGCGGGACCACGCGCCCGTTCGAGGTGTTCGGGGCACCCTGGGTGGACGGCCAGGCACTGGCCAGCGCGCTCGAGGGCAAGCTGCCCGGGGCCACGCTGCGGCCGCTGAGCTTCCTGCCCACGTTCCAGAAGCACGCGAAGCAGCTGTGTGGGGGCGTGCAGTTGCACGTCACGGACCGTCACGCGTTCCGCAGCTACGAGGCCTACCTGCGCATCCTGCAGGAGCTGCTCACGCGCCATCCGGACGCGCCGCGCTACCGCACGGAAGAATACGAGTACGTGACCGACCGCCCGGCCATCGACCTGCTCACGGGTGGGCCGGAGTTCCGTGAGGCCGTGGACGCAGGGCACAGCATCGAGCCCTGGCTCGCGCGGGAGGCCGCCGGCGCCGCCGCGTTCGAAGCCGAGCGGGCGCCGTTCTTGCTGTACTGAGACCGAAGAACCCGGCGCTCGTAGAGTGCGTCGTTCGCGACTAGCATGCAGTGGCCATGACGACTCGACCCGCGCTCGCGCTCTCGATCCTGTTCGTTGCTTGCTCGAGCGAGGCGCCCCCGCCGCCGCCGCCTCCACCGGCCCCGCGCCGCTGGTGACCGGGGGGCCCACGACCATCCCCGGTGCAGCCGCCATGGGCGTGGCGTCGATCGCGGGCTGCGCGGGAACCTCCGTGGATCCTCCCGGCGGTGTGATCGAGGCGGTCGGGCAGCTGTCGGCCACGAACCGCGAGCTGGCGGTCACGCAGCTCATGGCCATCGCCACGCAGTTCCCGTTGTCGGCGACGGCACGCATCCGGCTCGCGGGCGTGCTGCTGCACGCGGAGCCCACTCGGGCCGCGGAGTCGACGCCCCTCTACCTGGAAGCGCTGCGGCTGCACGAGGGCGGCTGCCGGATCTCGGAGAACGACGAGTGGGCCCTCGTCGAGGGGATGGCGCTGGCTTTCATGTTCCAGAACCGCTTTGGCGAGGCGGTCCCGTGGCTGCAGCGGGGCGCGGCGCGGTGGCCCACCTCGGGGTCGACGCGCTACAACCTGGCGTGCTCGTTGTGCCGCACGGGCGACGTCGCGGGATGCTATCGCGAGTTCGAGGCGACGCTCACTGTCGCCTCCACCCAGGCACCTCCGGCGTTCCTCGCGCCGCACGCCCGCCCCGCTTCGCACTACGCGAACCTCTCGCGAACGGACCCTGACCTCGAGCCACTGCGCGCCGATCCGCGCTGGGCAGCCCTGGTCGCGCGGTACTAGGCACGAGGCTCAGGCGCGCGACGCCGCGGGGTAGCTGCGGAACTGCTCGGGCAGGCCACTGTCGATGGTGCGGCGCACGTGCTCCATGAGC